>JAFVER010000113.1 GCA_017475925.1 Anaerovibrio sp.
AATGCTCTATCATTGATATACTATAACGAGCTTTAAGATGTCCCCTTCCTCTTCAGGTGGGGGAAAACAAACTACAACAGCTGGTGAGCATATTTTCCAGCTCGTTGAAACGCTAATTGGAAGATTTTTCTTCTAAAAAAGAAAAATTTGAACAATGGCGTTATAACAAGTTTTTGCGGGCGTGGCGGAACTGGCAGACGCGCTGGACTTAGGATCCAGTGCCGCAAGGCGTGGAGGTTCGATTCCTCTCGTCCGCACCATCATAACACAATTCAATATAACGACGGATTTTTTGCCAGTATCGAGGAGCGAAGAAATTCACAAGTGAAGGTGTACGTTATTTGTAAATCGAGCGAGGTGAATGATGAGTGACAAAGATAATGGTGAAAAAAGACAAGTTAGAGACGATGAAAAAGAGGAGTATCTGCAAATGCAGCCCCAAAGAGAGGAAGGGAGGAACTGGAGCAAAATAATTTATGCATAATGCGTAGGATAAATTTATTCATACAAGGCGGAGAAGTGAGACGTAGTGGTGCTACGTTGAAGGACGACAACACAGTATGAATGAACTTAGACAAGCAGGATGGGAAAATTATTTTGGGATAGTTCCTAAGCTGAGAGCCTTCCGGGTGTGCGGCAGAGAAGGTAGCTTTGGAGTTTCCTGGCTGAAAATACAGTAGGTTGGGACGCAGATACGGCGTTATGTAAATGAGCTTGAAATCCCTGGGATTTTGAGGAATTTAGGTGGTACCACGAAAGCAGGCACTTTCGTCCTTTATGGGCGGGGGTGCTTTTTTGATACCTCATCCGTCTGCTTCGCAGCTACCTTCCCCAGAGGGGAAGGCAAGATAAAGGGAATAGTGCACTGACACAATGATATTTTGACAAACGGCTCCATCTATATCATCATCTGTGTTGTTGTCGTCAGTTGGCATAGGATCCGCTATGCCGCCTTCCTTCGCCTAGCATCTGACGGCATATATGGCACCGCTTTTAGTTCAAAAACCATCGTGCCAGTGCACAAGCTCATTTTATTCGCATCGCAAGGAAAGGCATTTCAAAAATATCGGAGGTAAAAAACATGGAAGAAAATAACATTCCTAAGGTATATGACCCAAAGGCCTTTGAAAAGAAATGGTATGGCTATTGGGAAGAAAATAAGCTGTTTCACGCAGTGGTGGAGGATGAGAAGGAGCCATATAGCATTGTTATTCCGCCACCAAACGTAACAGGACATCTTCACATGGGCCATGCCCTGGATAATACTTTGCAGGATATTCTTATCCGCTGGCGGCGTATGCAGGGCTATAATACCCTGTGGATGCCGGGCTGTGACCATGCCGGTATTGCTACTCAGGCCAAGGTGGAGGCCTCCCTTCGGGAGGAAGGTACCAATCGCTACGAGCTGGGCCGTGAAAAATTCTTGGAAAGAGTTTGGCAATGGAAGGAAAAATTCGGCAGTCGCATAATGAGTCAGTTGCGTTCCCTGGGCTCATCCCTTGATTGGGACCGTGAGCGGTTCACCATGGATGATGGGTGCTCCAGGGCTGTGCGGGAGGTATTTGTCAGTCTTTATGAAAAAGGACTGATTTATCGTGGCTCCCGTATTACCAACTGGTGCCCAGACTGTAACACCGCTATATCCGATATTGAAGTAGAGCATGAGACAGAGCATGGGCATCTGTGGCATATTCGTTATCAGGTAGAGGGGGAGCCGGACAAATTTGTTGAGGTGGCTACCACCCGACCTGAAACCATGTTCGGTGATACTGGTGTGGCTGTTCATCCCGATGATGACCGCTACAAGGCTTTAGTTGGCAAAAATGTAATTTTGCCAATAGTAAATCGGGTAATACCGCTGTTTGCTGATGAATATGTAGATTCCTCCTTTGGAACCGGTGCAGTAAAGGTTACTCCAGCCCATGACCCCAACGACTATGAAATGGGGCTTCGTCATAACCTGGAGCAGGTTAAGGTGCTTTCCAATACTGGTAAAATGCTGGATGGAGCCGGAAAATATGAGGGCATGGATCGCTATGAATGTCGTAAGGCTCTGGTTAAGGAGCTTGAAGAAATAGGTGCGTTGGTTTCTGTGGAGGACCATGAGCACGCAGTTGGACATTGCTCCCGATGTCATTCCACCATTGAGCCGCTTATTTCCACCCAATGGTTTGTGAAGATGGATTCTTTGGCTAAACCGGCTGCTGAAGCCGTACGGGATGGCCGGATTAAATTCGTTCCTGAGCGGTTTTCCAAGATTTATTGCCAGTGGCTGGATAATATTCGGGATTGGTGTATTTCCCGTCAGCTGTGGTGGGGGCACCGGATTCCAGCCTGGTATTGCGATGATTGCGGCGAGACCACTGTTTCCAGGGATGATGTATGTCAGTGCCCTAAATGTGGCAGCAGCAATGTTCATCAGGATGAGGATGTATTGGATACCTGGTTTAGCTCTGGGCTATGGCCCTTTGAGACCATGGGCTGGCCTGATGAAACCCCTGAATTAAAGAAATTTTATCCAACCTCTACGCTAGTAACCGGCTATGATATTATTTTCTTTTGGGTTGTCCGCATGGTAGTGATGGGCCTGGAGTTTGGCAAGGATATTCCGTTTAAGACAGTTTATATTCATGGATTGGTTCGGGACAGTCAGGGACGCAAGATGTCTAAATCCCTTGGCAATGGTATCGACCCACTGGAAATGATTGAGAAATATGGCGCTGATTCCCTGAGATTTATGCTGATTACCGGTAATACCCCAGGAAATGATATGCGTTTCTACAACGAGCGTGTTGAATCTGCCAGAAACTTTGCCAACAAGCTGTGGAATGCCTCCCGTTTTATGCTGATGAATCTGGAAGGCTTTGACAAGAGCTTTGTCCCATCATCTGAGGATTATACCATGGCTGATAGGTGGATTTTGTCCAGGTTTGCCAAAACGGCGCAGGGAGTTACCGAAAACCTGGAAAAATATGAGCTGGGTGAGGCTGGCCGCCTGATTTATGAATTTATTTGGAATGAGTTCTGTGACTGGTATATTGAGCTTAGCAAGGCTAGACTTTATGACAGGGAAAGCGTTAAGCCTCGTCAGACAGCTCAGTATGTATTGGGCTATGTTTTGGAACGGACCCTGCGTTTGCTGCATCCATTTATGCCATTTATTACCGAGGAAATATGGCAGCATATTCCACATGATGGTAAGAGCATTATGGTGGCTCAGTGGCCGGCTGAGGACAAGCATATTGCTGAGCTTATTGATGAAGCCAGTGAAAGTAGCATGACCACCATTATGGAGACCATCAAGACAATCCGTGCCCTTAGATTGGAGGTTAATGCGGCTCCAAGTAAAAAGAGTGAGGTTGTATTAAACTTTACCGATGAGTCCCTTAGAGAGGTATTTGCAGCCAATGAGGGCTATCTCACCGTTTTGGCTTCGGCCGAGCCAGTGACCCATATGGCAGCTGGTGCCGAAAAGCCGGATAATGCCATGGCTGGGGTGGTAAACGGTGTGGAGATTTACCTGCCTCTTAAGGATCTTATTGATGTGGAGAAGGAGACGGCCCGCCTTAATGGTGAAATGGCCAAGCTGGAAAAGGAAATTTCCCGCTTAGACAAAAAGCTGTCCAATCAGGGCTTCTTGGCCAAAGCTCCGGCTGATGTGGTGGCCGGGGAAAAGGAAAAGCTGGCTGGATATCAGGAAAAGATGAAGGCCGTAAAGGCACGTCTGGAAGATTTGAGTAGGCTGTAACCTCATCCACCGCTAAAGCGGTCCCCCTTCCCCAGAGGGGAAGGCAGAAATATGAGTCTGGTAGGTCCCACTTCCTCAAAGGGAAGGCAGGAGCAAGAGGTGGATAAAATGAATTATTCCGAGTCATTACAATATTTAGATAAACTGAATGTTTTTGGGGTAAATCTTGGCCTTGGGCGTGTAAAAAGGCTGCTTGATTTAATGGATAATCCGCAAAATGAATACAAGACCATTCATGTAACAGGAACTAATGGCAAGGGCTCTGTTGCTGCAATGGTTGCGGAAATTCTAAAAAAATCCGGCATCAAGGCAGGGCTGTATACCTCACCCCATTTAAATGCCTATACTGAGCGGGTAATTATTGATGGTGATGAAATAAGCCAGGAAAAAATGGCAATGGCCATAACCGTGGTTCGGGACCTTTGTGATTTTATGGTGGATGGTGGAGATGAGCACCCTACCCAATTTGAGGTTTTGACAGCTGCCGCCTTTTATCTTTTTATGAAGGAAAAGGTAGAGTATGCTGTTATCGAGGTTGGTCTGGGAGGGCTTTTGGATTCTACCAATGTGATTGTTCCAGAGGTATCGGTGATTACCAACGTGACATTTGAGCATGCCGATAAATGTGGCGGTACCCTGGAGGGGATTGCTGAGCACAAGGCGGGGATTATTAAACCAGGAGTGCCGGTAATAACCGGTGCTACGGGTGTGCCCCTGGATATTATAAAAAACGAGGCAGCAAATAAGGGCAGTGTGCTTTATGTAGCAGGACAGGATTTTACTGTAAAACCCTTAAAGCCATTGGGACAGCTCAGTATCCCGCCTAATTTAGGCAATACCGGGGTGGGGAATATGTCACCTTCCATGGTTGATTTGCAGATAGAGGCCCTGTCAGCTTTGCCATTTGGTAAATGCGAGGTGGAGGGTGATAAAGCTAAGTCTCAGCTGGTGGAGTTTACTTCCTGTACTGACCAGATGGGAAAGCTGGATTATCGGCTGTCCCTTATGGGGCTGTATCAGATATATAATAGCGGGCTTGCATTGGCGGCTGCTATGCTGCTGGCTGTAAATGATTTGCGTATTACCCAAGCCTCAATAAAGAAAGCAATGCTGTCTGTTCGATGGCCGGGAAGATTTGAGGTTATCAGACAGAAGGATTATGATATTGTTATTGATGGGGCTCATAATCCGGCTGGAATAGCCAAGCTGCGGGAAAGTCTGGATTATTATTATCCTGATGAAAAACGGATTTATGTGCTGGGAATATTAAAGGACAAGAATTTTGTTCAAATGCTTGAAATATTGCTTCGCCCCGAAGACAAGGTGATATTTACTGCCCCATTGTCAGAGCGGGCTGCCAGTCCGGCGGAGCTGCTTGAATATGCAAGGGTAGACCAAAAGGAAGCCATTGATGATGCTGAACTGGCCCTTGACCGAGGTAAAGAGCTTGTTGGAATCACAAAGGCAGAAGGACAAAGGGCTATAATGATATGTGCTGGCTCGTTGTATTTGATTGGATTTTTGCGTGATCTACTTGTTTTGAGGTGAGATTTGTGGGAATTTTTAGGAGACTGGCAACTTCCAGAGCGTTAAAGGACGGAATATATTTAGCTGTTCTGCTTGAAGCGTTCTTTATAGGATTATCTCCGACGGTTGCTATGGTTTGTATGGGTGCTGGTATGGCGGGCTTTATGTATCGGTGGTGGCTGGATCCGGATTTTACCCTTCATGGTACGCCGTATAATTGGGCTATTGCTATATATATGGTCTGTGGGGCGGCTTCAATCCTGGTATCACCGGACAAGCTGTACAGCTTGTCAATTTGGTATGTGATGGTGCTTATATATTTTATGACCTATGTGCTGGTATCCCAGAACATTACCACCGCCAAGCAGGTGCGGGGGATGGCCTATGCCCTTGGCTTGTCTGCGGCGATAGTAGTTTTATATGGCTTTTTTCAATTTGTAGTTGGTATTGATACCAGCGAAATGAGATGGGTCGATGGTGAGGCCTTTCCAGAGTTAAAGAAAAGGGTATTTTCTACCTGGGAAAACCCAAATATTTTAGCTGCATATTTGGATATAGTTGCATGTGTGCTTCTAGGGCTGTATGCTAAATTGCAGGATAAGAAAACCCGCGGTTTACTGGTGGCAGGACTCATATGCACCCTGGCCTGTCTGGCCATGACCTATGCCAGGGGAGCCTGTCTGACTATAGCGGTTATAATGATGGGATATGGTGCTTTAAAGGATCGAAAGCTGCTTTTGATAGTTATCGCTGCTGTGGCGGTGGTGTTGGCCCTTAATCCGGTAATGCTGGATCGCATGAGCACAATGCTGAGTGCTGGTGACACATCATCAGAAATGCGTATTGCCATGTGGGAAAGCACTGTACAGATGATTACAGACCATCCAGTGCTTGGTATTGGCGGTGGAGCTTATTCATTTGTATATCCGATTTATGATACCTATATCGTTGATGGTAGTGTGACTTTAGTGCACGCCCACAATATATATCTTAATTATTTGGCTGAGGTAGGAATAATGGGAGGCATGGGCTTTTTCATTTTCCTGTTTGGTTCCTTGGGCGCAGCCTTTTTTTCCAAGAAGGAGCTGCCGGATGATTTTTCCAAAGGAATTATGTTGGGGCTTGGTCTTGCACTGGTGTCGGTTGCACTAAATGGCCTGACAGATGATGTTTTGTATAACCTGCCATCCTCGATGCTGTTGTGGATGATGTGTGGATTGGTGGTTGTATTGGAGGAGAAAGTCTAGTGGAATTGTTTACTTTACAGTTTTGGACAGCGTTGTTTTCCATAGTAGTGCTAGATTTGGTGCTGGCTGGTGACAATGCAGTGGTTATTGCTATGGCTGCTCATCGACTTCCGGCTGAGCTGAAAAAGAAGGCTATTTTTGTAGGCACCGCCGGAGCAGTGATTATAAGAATTATCATGACCCTGTTGGCAGTGTATTTGTTGTCTATCCCTTATCTTCAGGCTTTGGGCGGTTTGCTGTTGCTGCCGATAGCTATTAAGCTGCTGGCACCAGCCAAGGAGGGCCATGTGGAAGAGGCCAACAGCTTTGCAGAGGCCGTTAAGACCATTATTGTGGCGGATGCGGCCATGGGTATTGATAATGTGCTGGGGGTAGCCGGTGCTGCCCATGGAGACTTTCTGCTGGTGGTTATCGGTCTTCTTATCAGTGTACCTATTGTGGTGGGCAGCAGCCAGCTCATTGGTAAGCTGCTGGATAATTGGCCGGTGTTAATTTATCTCGGGGCAGGGATTCTTGGCTGGACCGGTGGCAGTATGCTGATTCAGGATGGTCGCATTGGTCCGGTGATTGTAGAGCTTTTGGGCTCTACGGCCTCAATTATTATTCCTGCCATATTGGCTGTTGGTGTTTGTGTGATTGGCTATACAAAAAGGAAAAAGGTGCAGACTGAGTAATTTTTAGTGTGTATGGTAGCGTATCGTTAAACATATTCATCATACAAATATACTTTTGTGCATTGACAATTGTTTTATAACCATTTAGAATGAACTTAATTGAATAGAGTGAGGACAGGTGTCTGTCTATCAGACTTAATAGAGAATCCGGTATAAGCCGGAGCGGTCCCGCCACTGTAAGGGGGAGCGAGATACAAGAATGTCACTGGATCATGGGTAATGTGATCTGGGAAGGCGTATCTAGCTATGAACCCGAGCCAGGAGAACTGCCTGTTTTATCATTTCCGTTAGCAATAATACCAAAGGGTTGCCAGCACCCCTTTGGTTGGTAATATGCTTGTACCTGCGAGCGATGGGTAGGAGATGGAACTATGGTGGATGGAATATGGGCGAATTTAGGCGATTCCGTTATCTGGTATCAATCTCCGACTTATTTTTAAGTCGGATTTTTTATTTATCGGATACATATTTCAACCATCATTCCCATCTGCACACTCTAGGCAGATGGTTTTTTTGTTTAAATAGACGGAGTGATTGGTCTATTTTATGATTTCGGTGTGAAGGAGGTAAATTCAATGAGTGAGGAGAAAAGCGGTCAGGCCCAGGAAGAGCTGGATCTTCAGGCCATTCTGAAAAAGGCTGAACAGCAGACAACATTTCCTGATGTGCCTTTGGATGAGTTTACACCGCCTACCTATGATGAATGGAAGGAAGCGTGCATAGCCCTGCTGAAGGGGGCTCCATTTGAGAAGAAAATGTATACCAAAACCTATGAGGGTATTACATTTTCTCCAATGTATTTCAGGAAGGATACTGACCCTATCCTGCCAAAGAAATCCTTCCCTGGTATGGATGATTTTATGAGGGGGGCAAAGCCAAATGGCTACATAGAATCTCCATGGGGTATTGCACAGGCCTGCGATGAAACAATGCCTAAAGAGAACAATGAGCTTTTGAAGCATGAAATAGAGCGGGGCTCAACGATTTATAATATTACCCTTGATAGGGCTACCCTTTCCTGTGAGGATGCCAGAACGGCGGATAAACCAGGCGACGAAGGCTGTAGCATAACCACATTGCAGGATGTTCATGACCTGTTGGACGGACTGAAGCTGGATAAATATCCAATCTATATTTATGCCGGGGCTTCACCGGTACCTGTACTGTCAATGGTGGCCGCTTATTTAAAATCCAGTGGAAAAGGTACCAATATTCTGAAAGGAATTATAGGTGCCAATCCGGTTGGTGAGCTGGTTGCCTCCGGTAAAATTTGTCAGTCATTGGCAAAGCTTTACGATGAGGCTTATACGGCTGCCCAATGGGCTATAAAGAATGCCCCGGGTATTAAGACCTGCTTTGTAAAGAGTGATGTGTTCAGCAACGGTGGAGCCAATGATATTCAGGAGGTTGCCTACAGTCTGGCGGTAGCTACGGATTATATCCGGGCCATGCTGGAGCGTGGTTTGACTGTTGATGAAGCCGCAGGACAGATTGCCTTTGAGTTTTCCATGGGAGCCAATTTCTTTATGCAGATTGCCAAGCTTAGGGCAGTTCGCCCTATCTGGGCCCAGATAGTGGAGGCCTTTGGCGGCAGTACAGAAGTGCAGAAAATGTTTATTCATGCCCGACCGGCCCGGTTCTTTAAAACAGTGTATGATCCATATGTAAATATGCTTCGCAATACATCTGAAATTTTTTCCGGGGTTGTGGGGGGCTTGGATTCTTTTGAAAATCCGCCTTTTGACGAGGTTATTCGTAAGGGGGATGAATTCTCCCGCCGTATTGCCCGTAATGTACAGATAATGCTTCAGGAGGAATTTGGCCTTTTACAGCCAATTGATCCGGCTGGTGGCTCCTGGGCTGTAGAGACACTTACTAAACAGGTGAAGGAAAAAATCTGGGATGAGTTTAAGGTAATCGAAGGAAAGGGCGGTATCGTTGACGCACTGAAGGAGGGCTACCCGCAGGAGCAGATTGGGCTGATTCTGGCTGAGCGCTTCAAGAAGCTGGAGCTGCGCCGTGACCGGATTGTTGGCTCCAATATGTATCCAAATATGACCGAGGTTCGTCTTGACCCTCGACCGGAGGATTTCGGTGAAAATAAGCGACAGCGTACAGCAGATATAACTGCCTATCTTGATGATATTGATGATAAGTTCTGTAAGGAGGCCCTTAATAAGATTAAGGATGCCAATGGCAGTATGGACGCTGTGATTGAAGCCGCCAAGGCTGGGGCTACCATTGCCCAGCTACGGGCTGCCCTAACCTGTCCTAAGTGCGCAG
>JAFVER010000114.1 GCA_017475925.1 Anaerovibrio sp.
CAGATAGGTACAAGTCGATAATCTGTCGTTTGAATTCTTCAGAGTATCGGTTGCCGTTGTGGGCCATGTGAAACACATCCTTTCTTAATCAAGATTTTAATGTGTCGCACTTTTTGTGTCCACTAAATCATACTAACATCAGTGAGCTTGTCTCCCTTGGGGGAGATGTCACGAAGTGACAGAGGGGGTTAATATGCGCGTGTACAATGAAAACCTAGTAAATACAAGCCAAAGGCGTAGTATGAGCTGTAGCTTTCATGTAAAGTCGTGTGTATACTGTTTGTGTGCAATAAGTTTAGATGATACACTTAATTTTCAACAATTTTCTACATAGGAAGTTTTACTTACTATTTATAGGATAGGTGATTTGCTGGTGAAAACATTGGGATTTCTTGGGCCGGTAGGGACCCACAGCGAGGCGGCAGCATTGTATTTAAATGAGCAGCTGCCAGAGAACTGTGAGTTGGTTCCCCTTCCTAATATATATGCAGCCATTCGGGCAGTGGAACAGGGGAGGATTGATACCTGCCTGGTACCAGTGGAAAATTCCATTGAGGGCTCCATAAATATTACCCTTGATACCTTGGCAAACACTGATAGCTTAAAGGTGGTACGGGAGCTTATTTGGGGGGTGCATAATCACCTGATGGTGAAAAATCCTTCGGTGTCGGTTACCAAGATTTTATCACATGCGCAGCCCTTGGCCCAGTGTCGGGAATATCTGCTGAAAAATTATCCTGATGCGGAGCTGGATGCTGTAGCAAGCTCGGCTATGGCCGCTGAGGAGGTGGCAGCAGGTGGAGATACCAGCGGTTGGGCGGCTATATGTACTGAACGGGCCGGAATAATGAATGGACTTGTGCCCCTGGCGCATAATATTGAGGATCATGATAATAATTCCACCAGATTTTATCAGTTAGCCCTGAATAGCTATTGGGCGGATTTGCCACAGGATAAGTCCCTGATTATCTGTCAGATTGATGGAAAAGACGCGGGACGGCTCTGTGAGGTTTTGGCGGAAATGGCACAGAGGAATGTGAACATGACCCGTATTGAGTCCAGACCAGCAAGAACTGGATTGGGGGAGTATATTTTCTTTTTTGATGTAGATGTTCCAGATGAGCGTGCTCGTTTGGATGAAGCCATTGCTGCTATAAAGAAAAAGAGCATATGGCTAAAAAATCCGGGGAGATTTCCGGTATTGTGGTCGCCCAACAGATTGGGTTGATTGGCCGACTTGATGAAATGGCATTTTGCTTGAGGTGGGGGTTTTATGGCGGAAATAAAAAATGACAAGGAGCACCTGGTGTTGGAAAGTGCTCTCAGGGAGATTACGGACTTTATTGGGTATGTGGATATTCCAACAAAGATGCTGTATATAATAAGGCATCGGGATGAGACCTGTTCAGAAGAAAAGCCACTGGAATTTGATTATGAATACGGCATTGAAAAGCTAATCAGAGTCAATATTGTTGATGAGGATAAAAGTGTTTGCCGTAAAATGTTTGCCTTGTCCAACATTATTGATACAGTGGATAGATATGGAGTCTTTACGGGAACCTTCCGGGTAAAAATGGAGGATGAGAAAATTCGGTACAAGCGGCTGAGCATGCATTATCTGGACTCAGATAAAAATTCCCTGGTGGCAATTCAGGATGATTTTACGGAAATTGCCAAAGTGGATCACCAGACTCAGGAGAATATTCGGGGAGCCCTTTTGCATGCCGAGGCCAACAGTCAAGCCAAGACAAAATTTTTGTTCAGTATGAGCCATGAGATCAGAACACCGCTAAATGCTATTGTGGTATTAAGTCAGCTCGGTCGGGATCGGGCTAAGGATGTGGATTATTTAAATTATTGCTTTGAAAAAATTGATGAATCATCCAAAATGGTTCTTAACATGATAGAATCTGTGCTGGATATTGTTCATGTTGAAAACAATGACATGGCCTTGGACGAAAAGGTGGTGCGGTTCCGTCCGTTCATTGACAAGGTTGTTCAAAAGGCGAAGTCAGATGCTCATGCAAAAAAAATAAAGCTGGAGGTAGAGGTGGATGACCAAATTGCCTCTGGGTTTAAGTTTGATGCTGCCAAGCTGGATAAGGTTATAAGTAATCTCCTTAGTAATTCGGTGAAATTCTCTCAGCGGTTCGGCAAAATCACCCTGGAAGTAAAGCTGATTAGTGATGATGTTGATACCCAATCCCTAGAATTTTCTGTGGCCGATACTGGTATGGGTATCAGTGATGAATTTAAGCAACGGGTATTTGACCCATTTGAACAGGAGCACACAGTAGGGGCTGCTGGCTATGGTGGGGCCGGGCTTGGTTTGACCATATGCAAAAATATCATCAAGCGCATGGGGGGGACCATTGAATTTGACAGCTTGAAGGGTAAGGGAAGCATTTTCCGGGTAAACCTTGATTTGCCAGTGGCCATGGTAACCCAAGAGGATGAGGCTGAGATTTCCGAGGATATTTTCTCCGGTCGTCGAGTGCTTTTGGCCGATGATAATGCCATGAATCTGGAGATTGAGCGGCAGATAGTGCTGGACCGTGGCATGATAGTGGATGTTGCGGAAAATGGCCAGGAGGCATTGTCTCAATATATGTCTAACGAGCCGGGGACCTATGACCTGATTTTAATGGACGTGCGCATGCCATATATGGATGGATTGATAGCCACAAAGAAGATAAGGGAGTCGGGAAAATCAGACTGCAAGACTATCCCTATATTGGCCCTTACGGCCAACGCCTTTGCCGAGGATGTGGCAAAATCCTTTGAGTGTGGGATGAATGCTCATATCACGAAGCCTATTGAGGTAGATGAATTGTTTAGAATACTGCATCAGGCCATTCAGGGGGAGCTTGAGCAATAGGAATTGTATTAAAAAAGCTGAGAAGATGAAGTGTCATTTTCTCAGCTTTTGTTTATGCTATATAGTCTCTACAGTTGGTGGAGCACCATCGTTGATGCATTCGGCAGTAATGATTACCCTGCGCTTGGCATCGGAGTGAGGGATATCAAACATTATATCCAGCATGGTGTCCTCGATAATGCCCTTTAAGGAGCGGGCACCGGTTTTTCGCTCAATGGCCTTTTTGGCTACAGCCCGCAGCGCTTCCTCCTGGAATTCCAGCTCAACATTATCCATTTTCAACAGCTTCTGGTATTGCTTTACCGGAGCATTTTTTGGTTCCGTAAGAATACGCAGGAGAGCATCCTCATCAAGATTTTCCAGGGTGCAGATAATTGGCAGGCGCCCGATGATTTCAGGGATAATGCCGTATTTCATCAGGTCCTCTGGCGTGGTTTGATGGATAAGCTCGTCAAACTTCGGTTTATCATCCTGACCCTCGATTTTTGCGCCGAAGCCAATATTAGCGTCATTTTTTTGCAGCCTTTTTGCAATGATTTTTTCAATGCCTACAAAGGCTCCTCCAACAATAAAGAGAATGTTTTTGGTATCTACCTTGATGGTAGGGGCTTCTGGATGCTTACGCTGGCCTCTGGCAGTGAACTCTACTACGTTTCCCTCCAGCATTTTTAAAAGGGCCTGTTGAACACCTTCGTGTCCAGGGTCGGCGGTAATGGTATTATTTTCGCCGGATTTTCTGGCTATTTTATCAAATTCATCAAGGTAGATAATACCATGCTCACACCGGCTGATATCCTTGTCAGCAGCATAGTACAGATTGCGCACGGCTACTTCTACATCGGCCCCTACGAATCCAGCCTCAGTCAGACTGGAGGCATCGGTGACAGCAAAGGGGATGTCAAGCATTTTTGCCAAATGGGAAAGGAGTGCTGTTTTACCACAGCCGGAGGGACCAAGAATGATTACATTTGATTTATCAATGTCATCATCCTCCTCTGGGTGCTGGAAGCCGTATTTCATGCGCTTGAAATGATTGTAAATGGCTACAGACAGTACCTTTTTGGCATGGTCCTGGTTAATGATATATTGGTCAAGGTAATCCTTTACCAAATGAGGCTTTATACGGGCCAGTTCCTCATTGATGGCCTGCTCGGTTTCCTCATGCTGGCGGATATTTTCATCCTCCTGATGGTCCTCAATAAGATGATATATGTCGCGAATACAGTTTGCACAAAGGGAAAAGCCTGAGCGTGGGTCGTAAATTGGCACGTCATACTGGGTTCTTGCTACTACCTTTCGCTTGCAGAAGCTGCATGTAATTGTAGGTGCATTGTTGTCCATAAATGTCAACCTTTCTGTGATTATGTGATGATTAAAATTACTTCTAATATTATGGTAGAATTAAGACAAATTTTCAAGATGAATTTTTGGGATGATTTTATGATAAAATATTGCATGGGTATGTGGCTTGTGATATAATAACCCAAGTTAGGCGCTGAGCGTCTATAAAGTTGATTTTTCGGCTTTGCCCCGGTTTGGGAAGCTAAGTCGGACCAAGCTTTCGCAGAGAGAGCTTGTAATACTCCCAACATGGGGAAAAGTGAGGTGTATATAATGAAGGCAGGAATTCATCCGGAATTTTTTGAGGCTAAGGTTGTTTGCGGTTGTGGCAATACCTTTACTACCGGCTCTACCAAGAAGGAGCTGAGAGTTGATGTTTGCTCCAAGTGTCATCCTTTCTTCACTGGCCGTCAGCGTGATATTGCGGCTGGTGGACGTATTGAGAAGTTCAATAAGCGTTACGCGCAGAAGTAATAACTCAATTATTAATGAGCAGGGCAGAGATGCTCTGCTCATTTGTATATAATGAGGTTTAGGCTTAAGTGATTGAGATACCCCCACCGGTTGCTGCGCAACCACCTCCCCCAAGGGAGGCAAGAGTGGATGGCTTAAGCAAACGCTTCCCCATAACGTCGCAAGGAGTCCTACAAAAGCCTCCCCACAAGGGAGGCAAGAGTGGATGGCTTAAGCAAACGCTTCCCCATAACGTCGCAAGGAGTCCTACAAAA
>JAFVER010000115.1 GCA_017475925.1 Anaerovibrio sp.
CAGCTCAAGGAGCTCAGGGTCATCAACCTGGTCAACCTTGTTAAGGAATACTACCATTGCAGGAACGCCAACCTGACGAGCAAGCAGAATGTGCTCACGGGTCTGAGGCATTGGACCATCAGCTGCAGAAACTACCAGGATTGCACCATCCATCTGAGCAGCACCAGTGATCATGTCCTTTACATAGTCAGCATGGCCCGGGCAGTCAACGTGTGCATAGTGACGAGCTTCAGTCTCGTACTCAACGTGTGCAGTGTTGATGGTAATACCACGCTCTCTCTCCTCAGGAGCCTTATCGATGTTGGCGTAGTCCTCAAACTGAGCCATACCCTTCTCAGAGAGAACCTTGGTGATTGCTGCAGTCAGAGTAGTCTTGCCATGGTCAACGTGACCGATAGTACCAATGTTAACATGTGGTTTTGTTCTTTCAAATGTTGCCTTTGCCATTTTGGATTTTTTCCTCCTTAATTATTCGCCTTTATTTTTGGCAATAATGCCATCAGCTATATTCTTAGGAACTTCCTCATAGTGAGAAACTTCCATTGAGTAATTACCGCGGCCCTGAGTCTTGGAACGCAAATCAGTGGAATACCCGAACATGCCGGAAAGTGGAACGAAGCCATTGATTACCTGGGCACCATTGCGGGCCTCCATGCCATCAATACGTCCACGGCGGGAATTCAGGTCACCGATTACATCACCCATGTACTCTTCAGGAACGATAACCTCAACCTTTACATAAGGCTCGAGAATTACTGGATCAGCCTTGATGGCACCATTCTTAAATGCCATAGACCCAGCAACCTTGAAGGCTGCCTCTGAGGAGTCAACCTCATGATAGGATCCATCATAAACGATAGCCTTAACATCAACAACAGGATAACCTGCCAAAACGCCAGCCTCCATAGCCTGCTTGATACCAGCTTCGATTGGGCCGATGTATTCCTTAGGAATAGCACCACCAACCACCTTGTTTTCAAAGCTGAAGCCAGCACCAGGCTCCTGAGGGATAAGCTGGAGCTTGCAGTGACCATATTGACCATGACCACCGGACTGACGTACGAACTTACCTTCGCAGTCAACCTCCTTGCGGATGGTTTCACGATAAGCAACCTGTGGGTTACCTACTACACAGTCAACCTTGAACTCACGGAGCATACGGTCAACGATGATTTCCAGATGGAGCTCACCCATACCGGAGATAATAACCTGACCAGTTTCCTCATCAGTGCGAACCCGGAAGGTTGGATCCTCCTCAGCCAACTTCTGAAGGGCAATACCCATCTTTTCCTGGTCGTTCTTTGTCTTAGGCTCTACTGCAACGGAAATAACCGGGTCCGGGAACTCCATGGACTCAAGGATAATCGGATGATTTTCATCACAAAGGGTATCACCGGTAGTGGTGTCCTTGAGGCCAACAGCAGCTGCAATATCGCCGCTATATACAATATCCAGCTCCTTGCGGTTGTTGGCATGCATCTGGAGGATACGCCCAATACGCTCCTTCTTGCCCTTGGTGGAGTTAAACACATAAGAGCCGGAGGAAAGAGTACCGGAGTAAACTCTGAAGAATGCCAGCTTACCAACATAAGGGTCAGCCATAATCTTAAATGCCAATGCAGCAAACGGCTCGGTATCGCTGGAAGGACGGCTGTCCTCCTCGCCGGTGTCAGGGTTCACACCCTTGATGGCAGCAATATCAGTAGGGGCTGGCATAAAGTCAACCACCGCATCCAGCATAGGCTGAACGCCCTTATTACGATAGGAAGTACCACAGGTTACAGGGCACATCTTGCAGGCAATGGTTGCCTTACGGATAACAGCCTTTATTTCCTCCTCGGAAATATCCTCACCCTCAAGATACTTCATTGCAAACTCATCATCAAAATCGGAAAGAGCCTCCATCAGCTTTTCGCGATATTCCTCAGCCTGCTCCTGCATGTTAGCAGGAATAGCTACCTCGTCAGCCACCTTGCCAAGGTCATCCTCGTACACGATAGCTTCCATTTTTACCAAATCAATGATGCCCTGGAAGTCATCCTCAGCACCGATTGGCAGCTGAATAGCAACTGCATTGGCCTGAAGGCGCTCATGCATCATGTTGATTACATTGAAGAAATCTGCACCGGTAATGTCCATTTTGTTTACATAGGCCATTCTTGGTACATTGTATTTTTCAGCCTGACGCCATACAGTTTCAGTCTGAGGTTCAACGCCGCCACGGGCAGTGAGAACTGCCACAGCACCATCTAATACTCTAAGAGAACGCTCTACCTCAACAGTAAAGTCAACGTGACCAGGAGTATCAATAATATTGATACGGTGGTCCTTCCAATGGCAAGTGGTGGCAGCGGAGGTAATGGTAATACCACGCTCCTGCTCCTGTTCCATCCAGTCCATGGTAGCTGCGCCCTCATGAACCTCACCAATTTTGTGGTTGACACCTGTGTAGAAGAGAATACGCTCTGTAGTGGTTGTCTTACCGGCATCGATATGAGCCATGATACCGATATTACGAGTCTTTTCAAGACTATACTCTCTTGCCACTTTTTATCTATCTCCTTAATCTACTTCTTAACAAAAGAAATTACCAACGATAGTGAGCAAAAGCCTTGTTGGCCTCTGCCATTTTGTGGGTATCTTCCTTCTTTTTGATAGCTGCACCAGTGTTGTTGGCTGCATCCATCAGCTCGCCGGAAAGGCGCTCATCCATGGTCTTTTCACCACGAAGTCTTGCGTAATTCACCAACCAGCGAATACCAAGAGTCATACGACGATCAGGGCGAACCTCAACTGGAACCTGGTAGTTGGCACCACCTACCCGGCGGGCGCGAACCTCCAAAACTGGCATTACATTTTTCAATGCAGTCTCAAAAACCTCCAATGGGTCCTGACCGGTCTTGGCGCGAATTATTTCAAATGCATCATATACTACACGTTCAGCAACGCCCTTTTTACCAGAAAGCATTACCTTATTGATGAACTTGGTGACGATTTTGGAGTGATACACTGGATCCGGTAAAACGTCACGCTTAGGTACTGAACCTTTTCTTGGCATCTATTTTGCCTCCTTCCATAATCTTTCAGAATAGGAACTGTTATGAAATAACTCCGTGACAGTTCCTTCGATTGTTTTGGGCAGCTTAGGCCTTCTTAGCCTTGGCACGTTTTGCACCATACTTGGATCTGCCCTGAGCGCGATCCTGAACCCCAGCAGTATCCAAGGAACCACGAACAATGTGGTAACGAACACCTGGTAAGTCCTTAACACGCCCACCTCTGATTAAAACAACGCTATGTTCCTGCAGATTATGGCCAATGCCTGGGATATATGCGGTTACTTCAATGCTATTAGTTAAACGAACACGGGCAACCTTACGCAAAGCGGAGTTTGGTTTCTTAGGAGTTGTAGTATAAACTCTTGTACAAACCCCACGCTTCTGTGGGCAATTCTTTAATGCCGGTGCTGTAGATTTATCCTGCATGCTCTGTCTGCTCTTGCGAACTAACTGATTTATTGTAGGCATACATGCACCTCCTTCCTTCAAATTGAGTATTTAGTATTTATTAAAAATTCACACTGCTCAAGCCTTCCCCTTAATGGGAATAACCTTTTACTCCGAAGCCTTCCCCCTTGGGGAAGGTGGCAGCCGACAGGCTGACAGATGAGGTTATCACTTTTTTACAGATGAATTTTTTAACGATTTGTGTCTCATTTCAGCACTGCCACCGCTGCAGCCCCAACACTGATATTGCAGGCTTTTCCAAGCTCTGCCATTGTATAGGCTGTCTCCATGGCAATCCTTTTTTCTTCACAAAGGCTTTTCAAAGCTCCAACCACCTTGTCATCAGCATCTGCACCAAGAAATACCCATGCTGCCTGGTCACGGTTGATGACCTTTGTTACCTGTTTAAGTCCGATAACCTTTGTTACCTTCTTTAAATCATCAAGGGACATACACATTCACTCCTGTTATATGGTAAGCCTCCAAAAAGACACAGTGATATATTATCACCGGCAAAATTCATTGTCAACACTTATTTATCAACATTTTTATTATACACGGCTCCTGCTGTGTCATAAGTTACACAGGTATATTATGACTAGATATTTGTTTTTATTCAGTATACATATATTGCTTTTTTTGATTAACTTACCCAACATATTATCATTAATTACTTTTTTTCAATTATTTTTGCACAAATTTTCAAATATATTTACTAAAAAAATTTGATAAAATGCAACGTCTAATAGATATTGACCTGTAACATCAAATGTTATGAAACACAAATTTGAAAAATACGTATTCATTATAAAAGAACACCAGCGCAAAATACACTGGTGTTCTTTTATAATGAATACAATCGACAGACGTCGTATGAACTCGAATTTCGTTACGGCTGATGAAAGACATTAGCTACCATTAACACAGCACTCCTTATTGCATATTTAAGCAATCAAAACCCAACGCCGATTTTTCTGTATTGCTCTATATTAGCATATTTATAGTCATAATATTTTCTTCATCCGGTGTATCTTCCCGTTCTGGCAGTTTTCCCATACGTTCCTTGGCCGCCTCAATAAGCCGTTTCACCTTCTGCACCTCAGCCTCATCACACATATTCTGTCTAAGACCATTTTCCACTTCCTGTAAATCCTGTTCCAACAGAGCCAATACTGCCTGCATATCCTTCCTGGTAGCCGCTGCTGCTATCTGCCTTCTGCGTTTGCCCTCATTTTCTGTCACAGTAGATTTACTGGACTCGGATGTCACTTCGCCATTTTCATCTATTGTAACCTTCATTCCCTGGAAACCGACTTCATCTTTACGGCTGGCATAAGCCTCATCCGCCGCCTGCAAAATATCAAAGAGCCTTTCTCTGCTTTCACTATCCGTTAGGCATTTCTGTAAATACTTGCCTGAAATACTTGTCATACCACCACTAACCACCTGATAATTACTCCGCAGATAGTCGTTTAATTCATCTACATTTCCAAAATCCGGGCTTTTTCCTGTCACCTTGGTATTTTGCAGATAAGCCTTTGCCAGAACCGGATTACCATTATACGGTATCGCCATAATCATCTCTGCATTTGCCCTTAAAATATCTTCAACATGCTTGTCCGTTGGTCTTAAAATAGTCCGCTGCTCCTGTGGCAATTCTGGAATATCCCTAAATTCTGCCTCCTTCTCCTTACGCTTTTCCTCTATCTTTTCCTGCATGGCCTTCATTAAGGATTTATTTGTCTTTCCCGCTTTTCCCTTTTTCTTTTGATTTTTGGCCAACAGTTCCTGCCACCAGTTATTTTTGTCCGAACGCTGGACAGAGGATTGATGGCGGCGGTTACCATCATCACCTTCCGATATTCCCCAACCTCTCAATCCACCATCATCACCAATAATAAATCCGTGGGATTTTAATTTGCGCCCTCCCCCAACAGATTGTACTGGTGTATTGGCTATATCATAAATTAATGCCTCGTATTCCATGCGTTTTTGTGGGTCATTCTCCATTTGTTTTAAAATTTTAGGTGAAATAGACACATTGTTCGTACCAGAACCTGAAAACGGTCCGGCACCAATACTGAATTTCAAGTTGGGAAATTTTTCATTCAAAGCCTTTATTACATTAGTTTCGGTGTTTTCTTCATTATTATTTGCTGTTACAAAGCTGTACGCCATTTCCGATACATAACTCCCACCAATTTTTACCGGCATATCAATAACCTCCCATCAAAAAACAACATCCCAACCTGTATTTTCCCGTTATAAAAGCCCAAGGGCACGTCACCACCCCCTTAGGCTTTATACTTATGAATTTGAGCGCACTAAAA
>JAFVER010000116.1 GCA_017475925.1 Anaerovibrio sp.
GTGAATTAAGCCAGTTAGGGCGCAAATGAACGGTAAGTTCTATGTATGCAAGGTGCACTTAGCGAATCAAGCCATACTGGCGCAGACTGAACTTAGTGCACTACTGCTACTATAGAACTCAGTGAATTAAGCCAGTTAGGGCGCAAATGAATGGTAAGTTCTATGTATGCAAGGTGCACTTAGTAAAATGAGACTTATTCAGTGGGAGCTTTAAACTACCACTGAATGTAGTCGAATAAATCCTAAGCTGTACGGAAGCATCCAAGAGGCAAAGCCGATTGGATAATGCGCCCTATGCGAAAGTGTCCTGTGAAACAAGACTTTGTTGAAGTTAAACAGTAGACACTCACCACTACGGGCGCTTATCTCCCACCTAAAGAGGATGAAGCCTTAGCGCCCGTTAGCGTAGGGCGAATCAAGCCTTAATGGCGCAGACTGAGCTTAGTGAGTGTTTCTTTCCTTTAACCATTTAGCACAAACATCAGCCCGTTTATGTGCTATCCATTCCCCTATTTGCCTACCAGTCAAGCTTTTTGGCACCATAGCTCCATTTACTTCCATAATTTTGTTGTTCAAATCGTAATATTCTTCGAGATAAATTGGCAATGAACCGTGATCCGCCATAATAATTTTGCAAAAATCCTCCGGTAGAATATATTTCTTCATTTTATCCAAAAGCAGAATAAGCTCGGTGATTTTTCCGGCCTTTTTTAAAAGCGGTGCCCGCATATGTTCTTCGATAACCAGTGCTGCACTTCTCACCCAAGCTCTTGGAAATTTTGCCCGTCGGTTCCATTCTGCCAATACCTGTAGCCCTGTTTTCTCATGATCATAGTGATGCGGCAGCATTTCCCTTGGTGTTACGCCCTTACCAATGTCATGAACTAATCCGCAAAATACCACCACTGGATTATCCGTCATTGTTGCCACCTTATCTGTCAAATTCATGATATGTTCAAAGGCATCTCCCTCCGGATGAAATTCCAACGGTTGACTTTTACCAATAAGTGCATAAATTTCCGGGAAAAGGTCATTTAGCAGCCCGGCTCGTTGCAATATGCGAAAAAAATTAGATGGCTTTTGTGCTGTAAGTGCCTTTTTCAGCTCACCGAAGATTCTTTCTGCCGGCTCCAGCTTTAGCTCCTCCTTACATTGCTGCATAGCAGCAATAAGCTCATCACTGACCAGATAATCCAGCTGTGCTCCCTGACGGGCTGCCCGCAGGGCCCGTACCGGGTCCTCAGAGAAATGCTCTGATACAGGCCGCAACAGATGCTTTTCTATATCTTTTTTTCCACCGTAGGGATCCACCAGTTCACCGGTAAGTAGATTGACAGCCATACTGTTTATTGTGGTATCCCGCCGATATAGGTCCTCTTCAATGGTTACTCCAGCTGAAGAAATATCAAATCCCCGATAGCCAGTACCATTTTTTGTTTCCCTTCGGGCAAAGGCGACTTCGCATTTCACACCATGGATTTCCAATAAAAAAACTGGAAAGGAATTTCCAATTAATTTGGCATCCCGAAACATGTTGATGAAATTGTCCTTGGATATCCCTACCACTACATAATCCTTGTCATGAGGCGCTTTGCCCCTAAGCCAGTCCCGTACCCAGCCACCTACGATATAGGCTGTGCCACCGGCCTCAGCTATTCGCTCAGAAAATTCTCTTTCTGTCATAAAAACTCCATACTAAAATTCTCACCTAAACTTCCCACACTATACATGTGGGAAATTTAAGTTATTGAACACAAAAAGGGCTGTTTACACAGCCCCTACACTCACTCAATCACAACAGCCCCATCCCTGTCAAGGGAAAAAATCCTATATTCAGCCTTCACCCCATGGTCTGCAAAAGCAGAAATCATCGATGTACCAACCTTTTCCTCACTATTATCAGTAAAGGCTATGATACAGGGCCCCGCTCCACTTAAAAAGGCTCCCATTGCACCGGCTGTGCGGGCCTCCTTAAACACATCCGACATTCCGGGAATAAGCCGCTCCCGATAGGGCTGATGAAGCCTGTCGTCAAAGGCATTGTATATGAATTTTTTGCTGCCCTTCAAAAGAGCTGCCACCAACATGGCGGCATTTCCTATATTGGAAATGGCATCCCTGCGGTCAACCTTGTCCGGCAAAACCTCACGCGCAGCCTTAGTAGGCAAATAAAAATCAGGTATGGCCACCACCATCTTGAAATGAAGCTTGGGTATGAACCTAAAGGTTTCAGGATGTCCGTTTTTTACTGTGCTAATGGTCATCCCTCCCAGCAAAGCTGGTGCTATATTGTCCGGATGTCCCTCGATTTCCGTGGCCAGCTCCAACAGCTCCTGCGTGGACAGAGGTGCTCCCAGAGCCTCATTGGCCGCCTTTATACCACCAACAATCGCCGCTGCACTGCTCCCCAGCCCACGGGATAGAGGTATACCGTTTGTCATATGAAGCTTTGCACCTCTAAATTCCTGTTCAACACCAGCCTTTTTCAAAACCCGTGTTATGGATCGCCAAACAATGTTTCGATTATCAGTGGGAATATCCTTTGCTCCTTCGCCCTGCAGCTCAATATCCAGATATTCATCCCTGTGCAGGGAAAGCTCCAGCTCATTATAACAGGAACAGGCTATTCCCAATGTATCAAATCCGGCGCCCAAATTTGCTGAGGTTCCCGGAACTCTTACCTTTACAGTCTTAGCCTCCAACAGTAATCCCCCCAGCTATTATTCATCGTCTACCCGAATAATATTACAAATCTTGTCCACCACAGGCAGAGCTTCCAAAAGCTCTCTGGCGGCCTCTACCTTTTTATGCTTAACCACATGAGTTACTGCCACAATTTCTGCATGAATATTTACCATACGGGTCTGAATAACTGACTTAAGGCTCACATCACAATTTCCAAAGGCAGTTGCAATTGCCCCTAATACACCGGGCTCATCATCAACCTGTAGTCTAATGTAATACGAAGCCTCAGTTTCTTCCAACGGACAAATTGGCCGATTGTTATAGCAGGTGCAGCCAACCGTGGCGGTATTTCCAATAACAAGATTTCTTGCCACAGCAATAATATCAGCCACCACCGCCGAAGCCGTAGGCAGCGCCCCTGCACCCCTACCGTAGAACATGGCATCACCAATTGCATTTCCACGGATAAAAATTGCGTTAAAAACATCATTGACCATGGCCAACGGATGACTGGAAGGCAAAAATACCGGATGAACCCTGACATTTACCCCCTTGTCACCATAATCCTTGGCAACCGCCAGCAGCTTTACAACATAGCCAAGCTCCTTAGCGTAGGCAATATCTGCAGCTTTAATATTATTAATACCCTCTACTGAAACATCATCAAGCCTTATCCTGGTATTAAACCCTATGGACCCAAGAATTGCTGCCTTGCGGGCCGCATCAAAGCCCTCAACATCAGCGGCCGGATTTGCCTCAGCATAGCCCTTGGCCTGAGCCTCCTGTAGCACCTCTTCATAATCACTGCCATCCTCAGTCATTTTAGTAAGCATGTAATTGGTGGTGCCATTTACAATACCCATTATCAGGCTTATTTTATTGGCTGTAAGGCACTGCTTCAATGGTGTAATAATCGGTATACCTCCACCTACACTTGCCTCAAACCGAAACTCCACCTTATGCTGTTCAGCCGTTGCAAAAAGATGCTCACCAAATTGAGCCACCACATCCTTGTTGGCAGTAATAACATGCTTACCGGCCTCCATGGCCCTGAGCATATACTCCAAGGATGGATGCAGACCTCCCATGAGCTCTACAACAATTGCTATTTCCGGATCATCTAAAATATCCTCCACCTTATTGGTGAGCTGTATTCCTTCAAGATGGTCTCTTTTCTTTGTCAGGTCCCGGACAAGCACCGATTTAATGGAAATACTCCGTCCTACTCTTTGTTCAATATCACTGATATTTTTTTTGAGTACTTCAATAACCCCTGAGCCTACGGTACCAGAGCCTAATATTCCAATTACAATTTTACCACTCATAAACAGTCAGCTACTCCCTTCAGGCCTGCGCCTGGCCAAGAACCTCCAGACGTTTTACACCATCCACCATTCGCAGCTTATCCAGCAACGCCTCTAAATCCACTGACAGATTAGCCGTCTCAATAGATATAGTAGCATTGGCCACTCCCTGGAGTGGAATCCCCTGATTGATGGTCAACACACTTCCTGAATCCCCGGATATGGTATTTAATACACTGGACAAAACACCCTTCTTATGCTCCAACAAAAAAGTCAGCGTAACGATTTTGTTTTGACTGGCTTCAAAAAATGGAAATACATAATCCTTGTACTTATAGTATGCGCTGCGACTGAGCTCCACCTTTTCTACGGCTTCATTGATAGTACGGGCATCACCGCGCTTCAGCATTTCCTTGACCCGGATGGTCTTTTTTATTGCTTCAGGCAAAATCTCTTCACGAACAAGAAAAAAACCGCTTTTCTTTTTTGTTGTCATTTTATAACCTCCGTACACTATAAGTGGATATTTTTCTTCACACAATAGATATTATATCACCGCGTATACATAGTTGACAACAACCTTTATCCACTATACACCATTTAATTAATTAAATTTCCCACATAGATACATTGGTTAAAGCAAGGTGTAATGCCTATAAGCAGACATTATTTTGCCCTGGTACTTAGTGAAATCAAGCTATGCGAAGATTGAACTTAGTTCCACTGGGCAAAATTTATGAGCGCAAGCATTCTGCGTTAGGCATTCACCTTGCATAAATGTATCAATTATGAATGTGGGAAATCTGAATAATTATCTACATCCTTGCCTTCTGTCATGGTGTCTATGCCCGAAAAACATCAACCCTGTCTCATGATGCTGACCTTATCTTATTTTCTCTGCCATGAAGCAGACGGTCAATATTGGCCTTATGACGATAAATTATAAATATTGCTGCTAATAAACCAAATATAAAATATTCCATTGGCTGATTAAAGATAAATGCCATAACCGGTACCAAAGCCGCTCCGATAATTGAGCCCAAGGATACATATTGAGTTACAAAAACGATGGCCAGCCAGACCAGAAATACTATAACGGCAATCTTTGGCATCAGCATTATCAAAACACCAAGGCCAGTTGATACACTTTTTCCACCCTTAAAGCGAAGAAAAATTGACCAGGAATGGCCCGCCACAGCTAAAATTCCACACAGTACCCCGGCCAGAGGCGAACCGGCATAATAAAGACCAAGCCCCGCTCCTAATATGCCCTTTAGCATATCCATCAGAAAAATTGATACACCGGCCTTTTTCCCAATTACCCGCCAGGCGTTGGTAGCACCTATGTTATTACTACCATGCTGCCTTAAATCCACCCCCCAAATCCACCTTCCCAAAATGAGACCATTTGGTATTGAGCCAATAAAATAGCTTGCCAGGCAGGCGATTACCATTTCAACAATCATATGTCCTCATCCTCCTTTCTTCCCCGAACAATTAATCTGAGAGGGGTCCCCTCAAAGCCAAAGCTTTCCCGCAGACGATTTTCGATAAATCGCAAATAGGAAAAATGCATAAGCTCTGGGTCATTTACAAAAATAATAAATTTTGGTGGCTGAATATCAGCCTGGGTCATAAAATAAATCTTCAGCTGCTTACCCCGGTGGGATGGTGGCGGATTAACCGACACCGCATCTCGTATAAGCTCATTTAGTACACTGGTTTGTATACGCATGGACTGCTGATCAGCAACATATTTTACCAGCTCGGTTATTCGACCAATACGCTGATGAGTCAATGCAGAGGTATACAGCACTGGCGCGTATTGTAAAAAGCCCAGCTCCTCCCGTAAATCCTCAGTAAATCTTAGGGTTGATTTATCATCCTTGTCGGGATAAATATCCCATTTATTAACAACAATAACTACCCCCTTACCCGATTCATGGGCATAGCCGGCAATTTTCTTGTCCTGTTCAGTAATCCCCTCAAAGGCGTCAATAACCAGCAAAACCACATCGGCCCGGTCAACGGCCCGCAAGGAACGCATTACACTGTACCGCTCCACAGCCTCATCAATTTTTCCCTTTCGTCGCATACCAGCTGTATCAATAAGCATAAATTTTATGCCATCAGCAACAAAATGGGTATCAATTGCATCTCTTGTGGTTCCGGCAATATCACTTACTATTACCCGTTCCTCACCAATCAGGGCATTAACAATGGACGATTTCCCCACGTTAGGCCGTCCAATAACCGCAATACTGATTTCGTCCTGATCCTTTTCCTCCCATTTTTTTTCAGGAAAGGCTTCCACTACGGCATCCAGCAAATCCCCCAACCCCAGGGCATTAGAAGCAGAAATGCCCATGGGATCTCCCAAGCCAAGATTATAAAATTCATAGATATTGGCCTCCAGCTGCAGGCTATCAACCTTGTTTACCGCTAAAACCACCGGCTTGTGAGCACCTCTAAGCATTCGGCCTACTTCCTCATCCGCCGAGGTAACACCTGCCCGACCATCTACCACAAAAACAATAACATCTGCTTCGTCAATTGCCAGCTGAGCCTGGTAGCGCATGGACCGCAAAATCTGATTACTGTCATCAAATTCAATACCACCGGTGTCAATCATGGTAAAGGTTTTATTGAGCCATTCCGCATCCATGTATATACGGTCCCTGGTTACTCCCGGCATATCATCAACAATAGACACTCTTCTTTTTCCAATTTGATTAAATAAGGTGGATTTGCCAACATTAGGCCGTCCAACTATAGCAACTATCGGCTTACTCATTTTTTATAGTCTCCCCTTTTAGTATATGCTGCATTACTTTGCCACATGTAGGCAGCCTCCTGGTCATTGACTCCTGTATAATTGGCAAAATCCGTCAGGGCTTTATAATATGCTTTGCCACCACTAACTGTTTCCACGCGGCTGTCAAACCAGCTGGAAAATTCTGCCAGGGTTACATCATCCAAAAATATATTATCTCCCACCCTAAGGGATGACTCTGGGATTAGGATGCCATCGTAATGCCCGTTTACCTGTTTTATAGCAGCTCGCATATCATGAGCAGTAAGCAGCCCTGAGACATTTACCGTTGTACCAAAATGGGTATTTGGTACTGGCACCACCGTTATCTCCAGGTTTTTTACCCTAAGCTCAAGGGCAAGTCGCTCCAAAAGAGAGGCTACGGCCGTACCAGTAACTACCAATAGGTGCAGTCCATTGGCATTGGCTGTATCACTGCTCTTTTTCCCATCAGCTTGGGCAGCAGCAAATTCCTCCATAAAGTTTCTGGCTAATCCTATACCATTGTCAAGCTGTGGAAAGCCATCATAATATTCGGCCACTGGGACTTCCCTACCAGCCAAAAAATAAAATTCATCCCCTAAATAAATAAATGTTCTACCTGTTTTCTCACGTTCCTGCTTTTGGAAAAATTCAACCTGCTCAATTACCCTGGCCGCACTTTTCCGGTCAAAGGGCTTTAGGGGGTAGCAGTCCTGCCGAAATCTTGTAAGTCCCACCGGAACAATAGCCATGGACAGGGCATGTGGTTTTCTTGCCAAAATATCCTTTATAGAGCGGATAAGCTCTTCACCATCATTAAGCCCTCGGCACAATACAATCTGAGTATGGTATTCAATATCTGCCTTAGCCAATCGGTCCAGCTGGGCTGACAGATTGCCGGCAGCCTTACAACGAAGCATTTCACATCTCAGCTCTGGATTGGTACATTGAACTGAAATAAATAATGGTGACAAATGATATTGCTCAATCCGTTTAAAATCATTTTCTCCCATGTTGGTCATGGTAATAAAATTACCGTATAGGAACGACATACGATAATCATCATCCTTAATGCTGAGACTATCCCGCATATTAGGAGCAACCTGGTCAACGAAGCAGAAGCAGCAATTGTTGGCACATCGTCTGATACCATCGAACACCGCAGACTCGAACTCTACTCCCAATTCCTCGTCATAGTCCTTGTCGAATTCCAACAGCTCCTGCTCGCCGTTTGCATGCTCTATCAACAGCTCTATTTCTTCATCAGCAAAGGCAAAGCTTAAATCAATGATGTCACGCAGCTTTGTTCCATTAACCTCTAAAATTTTATCACCAGGTATAAGCTCCAGCTCCTCTGCCAGACTACCAGCCTCCACAGAAATTATCCTTCCGTAGCCCATATTTCCTCCTGTATTCCATTTAATATGGACGAGCTCATTTAATCAACACGCCCTAGGAAGCCAACAATTGTAAATAGGGAGTGATGAAATCATCACTCCCCCGAAAATCACATATGCAATTATATACCGCTTTTATTCTGCTTCCTCAGTATCATCGGACTCATTGGATTCATTAGAATCATTGAGCTGCTTCATGCTAAGGGAAATGCGCTTTCTTTCAATATCTATGTTCAGAATCTTAACATTTACCTTGTCACCAACGGCTACAACCTCGTCAGCGCTCTTAATGCGACGCTCAGCCAGCTCACCCATTGGAATAAGGCCGTCAAGCCCCTGCTCGATACGCATAAAGGCACCAAATGCCTTCAGTCCAACAATCTCACCGGAAATAACATCACCAGCATGGTATTTTTCTGCCTTCTGCACCCATGGGTCAGGCATGGTATCCTTAACACTCAGGGAAATGCGAAGCTTACCATCCTCAGTGGTGGCAATACTCTTAATCTTAACATCAATCTCCTGACCCTCCTGCAAAACATCAGTAGGGTCCTTAACACGATTCCAGGAGAAATCGGAGATATGAACCAGTCCATCAATACCACCAATATCAATGAAGGCACCATAGCTTACCAAACGCTTAACAGTCCCCTTTACAATATCCCTTTCCTTGACATTCTCCAGCCAGGACTTCAGCTCAGCCTCCAAAAGCTGACGACGGGAAAGTACAAGACGCTGCTTGGATGGATCTAACTCAATAGGCAAAACCTTTACAGTCTGACCAACATATTTGGAGAGGTCCTTAACAAAATTCAGCTCAATCTGAGAGGCAGGAATAAATGCCCGCACACCAAGTGCTCTGGCAACCAAGCCACCCTTTACCACCTGAGTAATCTCAGCCTCTATTGGTTCAGCCTTTTCAACGATACCATCCAGCTCCTTCCAGGATGCCAGACGATCAGCCTTAACCTTGGAAACCGTAAGGCCGTTCTCGCCACCCTTGGCAACAACCAAAACCTCTATAACATCATCCACCTTAACAATATCCTTGGCGGATTCCGGAGCTGGCTCTGCTAACTCGAACTTGGAAATTGGAACATCGTTCTTGTTACCCTGAATGTTAACGATGGCTTCATTATCATTTACTGCAACAACTGTAGCCTTAACTAAATCGCGCTCATGTATCTCCTTCATAGAATCTTCTGCCGCTAACCAGGCTTCCATTGAATTCATTTCTTCTGACACTTTTTATAAACCTCCTTGATAATCCAGTCCGGAGTAGAGGCTCCGGCTGTGATACCAATTTTTTTTATTTTTTCAAACCAGTCATCACATAGCTCATCAGCTGTTTCGACATGGTAAGTTTTGCATTTTTTTCCACAAAGCTGGGCCAGCCTGGTGGTATTTGCACTGTTTTTACCGCCAACCACAATCATCATATCAACCTGCTGTGCCAGCTTTACAGCCGACGATTGACGCTGATCAGTAGCAGTACATATTGTCCTGATGATTTTCAATTCAGTGGACTTTTCCAATAATTTACTGACAATTTCTTTAAACTTAACCCCAGGAAAGGTAGTTTGGGCAACTATTCCCAATCTGGCAAACCTGGGTAATTGTTCAGCTTCCTCGGTTTCTTCTACAACAATTGCCGAATTACCAGCCCACTCAACAATGCTTCTGACCTCAGGATGATTTCGTTCACCTACAATAACCACCTGATAGCCCTCATCAGCCAGCATTTTGGCTGATGTCTGAGCCTTACGGACATGGGGACAGGTAGCATCAACCATATTCAGCCCCATTGACTCTATCCGCTTATAGACATCCGGCCCAACACCATGAGAACGGATAATAATAGTCCCGCCGCTGACTTCATCCAGTGAATCAACTGTACCTACACCATTTTGTGCCAGCTTTTCGACCATCTGTGGATTGTGAATAATAGGGCCTAACGTATTTGTAGTATGGGTTGAGTCCGCTGCCTCTTCCGCCAGCTGAATAGCCCGCTTTACACCATAGCAAAATCCTAGATTATCAGCAAGGATTACTTCCATAACAATATCACCCGGCAAACCGATACATGAAAATCCTCAACATACCCATTCAGTATAACATCATTTTTCAAACTTGGCTATTTATTTTTATTAAATTATCAATTTTATCCATAATTTTTTTTGAAAAATCTGCCAGCGCCTCTTTATCGTTATGCTTCCCTTCAAAATACATGGGCTCACCAAAAATTATTTTCAATTGTGGCAGCATACCACCATTTTGAAAAATTTTATTGGTCCCGATAATCGCCGTTGGGACTACAGGAGCCTTGCTCATGGCTGCCAACAGGGCCACTCCTGCTTCGGCCTTATGGGTTTTCCCATCCTTGCTTCGAGTTCCTTCAGGAAACACCCCCAAGCATAAATCCTGTTTTAATATTCCCAGAGCAGTTTTTATGGCCCCACGGTCGGCAGCTCCCCGCTTTACGGGAAACGCATACAGGTTTTTTATAATAAATCCGGCTATAGCAGGAGAAAACAGCTCCTCCTTGGCCATATAGGCCACTGGTCTTGGCATATAAGCCCCCACCACCGGCGGGTCCCAGTTACTCAGGTGATTGGCCGCCATAATCATGCCCCCAGTTTTAGGAACATTTTCCACACCAATTACCTTGGTACGAAACATGATAGAAAACAATACATTCAGAAAAAACCGTAATATTTTATAAAACATCAGCTCACCTGCACCTTTTCAAAATTTCTTCCACTACCTCGTCTATTGACATATCACTGGTATCAAGCAGCTCGGCATCATCGGCCTGAACCAGTGGGGAAATTTCCCGTTCGCTGTCAGCCTTGTCCCTGGCGGCAATTTCCTTTTTCAGTTGATCTATATCCACATCATATCCCTTGGATTTCATTTCCTTATACCGTCTTGCTGCCCGTTCCTCAATGGACGCCGTAAGAAAAATTTTTACATCGGCCTTTGGCAGCACGTTTGTGGCAATATCGCGCCCATCCATTATAACGGCTCCCTTTTCCCCCATTTGCCGCTGTAAATCAACTAATTTCTCCCGCACCTGACCCAGGGCCGCTACCTGAGAAACTATTCCCGTAACCTCCGGTGTACGAATTTCACCGGTAACATCCCTTTCATCAACATATACAAAGGTTTTACCTTCCTTGTACTCTAATTCCACATTTATATCCTTTACCACCTCTTCAATTAACTCGTCCGTTACCGGTTTCCCCTGCTGAAGGGCCTTCCAGGCTACTGCCCTGTACATAGCGCCGGTATCAATATAGGTGTACCCAAGCCTTTGGGCTGCCAGCTGGGCCACAGTACTTTTGCCGGCACCAGCCGGTCCGTCAATTGCAACTGCTAATTTTTTCATAAAGTCATACCTCTTTAAATAAAATTATTTTATCAATCTATCTAATTCATCATAAAATTTCGGATAAGAAATAGCAACACAATCCGGCTCCTCTATTTCCACTCCATTTCCGGCAAGACCTGCTATAGCAAGGCTCATTGCCATCCTATGATCATCATGGCTAAAGCATTTGGCTCTTTTCAGCTCCGTGCCTCCGTGAATAATCAGACCGTCCTCCTTAGCCTCAATATTGCCGCCCAGCTTTACAAATTGGGTATATATGGCATCAATACGGTCCGTTTCCTTTACCCTCAGCTCACCGGCCCCGGTTATAATGGTATCACCCTTTGCAAACATAGCTGCTACGGCAATTGCTGGGATTTCGTCCACCAGCCTTGGAATAATGTCTGCGCCAAAGGAAGTACCATGCAGCTGGCTGGCCTTCACCAAAATGTCCGCCACCTGCTCCTCACCACTTTTTCGTTTATTCATAACGGAAAGTCTGGCGCCCATTGCCTCAAGCACATCAATAATTCCAGTGCGGGTTTCGTTAATTCCAACATTTTTCAAAAGAAGCTCACTGCCAGGAACGATTGAAGCGGCAACCAACCAAAAAGCAGCCGAGCTTATGTCCCCCGGCACAACCAGCTCTGCAGGAGCTGTCAGCCTGTCTGGAGCCATCAGGCTTATTCGGTTATCCTCATGGTTCACCCTCACTCCAAAACTCTCCAGCATCAATTCTGTATGGTTGCGGGATGGATACGGCTCTATAACAGTTGTTTTACCATCTGCAAACAGCCCGGAAAGTAAAATTGCTGATTTCACCTGAGCGCTGGCCACCGGCATAACATAAGTAATCCCATGCAGGGGCTTCTCCGCTGGCACAATGGTAATAGGCAGCTTGGTATTTTCCGCCCGCCCAACTATAGTTGCTCCCATTTCCTTTAGGGGCTTTATCACCCTACCCATAGGACGCCGATGCAGGGATTTATCACCAGTAAATACCACAGGAAAGCTCTGTGGGGCCAATAAGCCCATTAATAACCGCAGAGTAGTTCCTGAATTTCCCGCATCCAAAATCGTATCCGGCTCTCTTAACCCATGAAGGCCATTTCCCTGTACCACCAGCTCAGTATCACTTATTAACTCCACCTTAGCCCCCAGGGCCCGCATTGCAGCCACCGTAGACAAGCAATCCGCCGATGGCAGAAAATTGGTAATATGCACAGGCGTATTTCCTAAAGCAGACAGCATCACTGAACGGTGAGAAACAGATTTATCCCCCGGTATTATAAGCTCACCCTTCAACGCCCTGTTTGCTGGCTCTATAACTCGATTTCCCACTTAATCAGTCCTCCTCATTCCACACACTCCAATTTCCTGCCGCTGCTCCCATGGAAAAGGCTGCCTGCAAATTATAGCCTCCGGTAAAGGCATCCACATCCACTACCTCGCCGGCAAAATATAATTTTTTTATAAGCCTTGATTCCATGGTTTTAGGATTTATTTCCTTAACTGATACTCCACCGGCAGTAACAATGGCCTCAGCTATAGGTCGGGTTTTGGTAACAGTCACTATGAGGCCCTTCAGCACATTGACTAATCGATGGCGTTCCGCCCTGGTTACAGAATTCGCCATACGATTCGGCGATATATAGGCTCCATCAAGTACCGGCATAATCAGCCTTCCCGGTAAAAGGTCCTTCATGGCATTTTTCATTTCCTTACGCTGATATTTTTCCAAATCCCTTACAATACGATTATCCAGCTGTTCAAAGCTAAGGGCAGGCTTCAAATCAATCATCAGCTCAACAAAGCGGCCCTCAGCCAGCAGTCTGGCCACATCACGGCTCAGGGACAATACCACCGGCCCACTGGCCCCGTAGTGAGTAAACAGCATTTCGCCGAAGATATCAGTCACCTTTTTTTCGTCAGCCATAAGAGCTACCCTAACATTGCGAAGGGACAGACCCTGCAATTCAGAAACCCACTCCTCCTCCAGCTCCAAGGGTACCAATGAAGGCAAAAGCGGCGTTACCTCATGACCGATTGCTTTGGCCATGACATACCCATCACCGGTGGAGCCGGTGCCAGGATAGGAGGCTCCGCCCGTTGCCAGAATCACCACGTCCCCTGAAAAAACCTTACCGGAGTCAGTTTTAACCCCTACGGCCCTGTCATTTTCCACTATAATGTCGGATACCCTGGACTCCACACAAAGCTTTACCCCTAACTCATGGAGCCTCACTACCATGGCGTTTACTGCATCGGCTGCCCGATCGCTTACCGGAAATACTCGTCCCCCACGCTCTACCTTGGTTGGTACATCAAGTTCATTGAAAAAATACTGTACATCCGCATTGTCAAAGGCTCTTATACAGCTATTTAAAAATTTTCCATTTCCGGGAATATTTTTTATCAGCTCTGGTATCTCAGCCGTATTGGTTATATTACATCGGCCCTTGCCAGTTATGAGCATTTTTTTGCCTGGCTGCTTCATTTTTTCCAAAACAAGCACATCAGCACCATTCTCCGCCGCTTTTATCGCCGCCATCATGCCGGCTGGACCAGCCCCCACCACAATAACATTATCCATTTTCTTTCCCCGGCTTTCCTGCTATATGGTTTAGCATCGCCACCTCGTCACCGGTAAGCTCCCGATACCTTCCACGGGAAACCCCTGCAAGCTTTAGTCCGGCAAACCCGGTTCTTTTTAATGATACTACTTCATGGCCAATTGCTGCAAACATTCGGCGCACCTGACGATTGCGTCCCTCATGAATAATGAGCTTTACCTTGGACCAGCCGGCTTTATCATTATACTCCATGAGTCGAACCTCGGCCGGGGCTGTCAATCCGTCCTCCAGCCGGACACCGGTACGAAGCTGCTCCAAGGACTCCGGCATAACCTGGCCCTTTACTTTAGCCAAATAGGTCTTATTTACCTCATAGCGGGGATGTAATAGGCCATTCATCAGAGCCCCATCATTGGTAAGCAGCAGCAGCCCCTCTGTATCATAATCAAGCCGCCCTATTGGATATATATATTCCTTTACCTCCGGCAAAAGGTCAATAACGGTCTTACGCCCCCGGTCATCCTTTACCGTACACAGATAGCCCTTTGGCTTATTCAATAAAAAATACAGCTTAGCTGGCTGTTTGCCAATAACAACGCCGTCGATAGCTATTTCATCTGTCTCATTGGCCTGGACCCCAAGCTCGGTGACAACCTGACCATTAATGCTTACCCGTCCGGCCAATATCATTCGCTCAGCCTCCCGCCGTGAAGCAGCACCGGCATGACTTATCAGCTTTTGTATTCGTTCCATCTGTAGACACTCCTCCTTATTAATTAAAGCACAAGCCCTAATTAGTGTCTAGCTTTTTCAATACTGTGTTATTTCACTTTTTTATTATTCAACTTAAACTTCCCATAACCCCCTCTGTCACTGTGTGACATCTCCCCCAAGGGAGACAAGCCACATTATCCTACAAGCTGTACTTTTAGTGACCTCTCTATCCTTGCCTCCCCTTGGGGAGGTGGTTGCATGGCAACCAGTGGGGGTAGAGCGCAAAGGATCTGCGTTAGGCATTCACCTGGCATAAATACATCAATTATACATGTGGGAAGTTTGAGTATTTATTAAAAAATTGATATACTAATATTTAATGCAAAAAAAGCAAAAATATAGGATTTTTTGAAATTAAAAGGAGTAGCATAAAATGATTTTAAACCGTAAATCCGTTGAGCTGCTGGCTCCGGCCGGAAACTGGGATGCCCTGGTTGCCGCCGTAGAATCCGGTGCTGACGCAGTCTACCTTGGTGGCAAGCATTTCAATATGCGAATGCACCGTAACAATGAAACAAACTTTGACGACGAAATGCTGAAAAAGGCTATTGAGTACACCCACGCCCACGGAGTTCACCTGTATGTAACATTAAACAATCTTATAAGTGTGGATGAAATAGAGCCCCTAAAAAAATATTTGGCATATCTTAATGAGATACGGCCTGATGCTATTTTAGTTCAGGATTTTGCTGTATTGGAGCTAACAAAGGAAATGGGAATTGACATTCCTCTTCACACATCTGTTATGATGAACACCCACAATGAACATGCCATAAAAAAGCTGAAGGAATATGGCATCACCCGTATTGTGGTGGGCCGCGAAATGACCCTGTCAGAATTATCCCTGTTCAAGGAAAGAACCGGCCTGGAAATTGAATATTTCATGCATGGAGATATGTGTATAGCCGAAAGTGGCCAGTGCATACATTCCGGAGTAGTATTTGGACAAAGCGGCAATCGGGGACGGTGCCTAAAGCCATGTCGCTGGGCCTATAAGCTTATTGATGAAGCCACCGGTGAAATACTTGACCAGGATGACCAGCACGACTACAAGCTGGCTCTAAAGGATATGTGCATGTACAGGAACATTCCTGAGCTTATCCAGTCTGGGGTATTCTCCTTTAAAATTGAAGGACGAATGCGTCCGGCAGAGTTTATCCGTCGCATTGTTAAAACCTACCGAAAAGCCATTGATGCTTACATAGCTGACCCATTTGGCTATCAAATCAATGAGCAGGACTGGCAGGAGCTGTACAAAAATCGGGCCAGAGACTTTACCACTACCTTTGCCCTTGGACAGCCTGATGCCAGCGACATCGGCTTTGACGGTTCCCGTGAGCCTCGTTTTTTTAGTGATGCAGTGGAAGAAGCCGGTTTTCAGGATGACATTCTTCGAGCAGAGCCTGATATCAGCAAGCCGTTTTCCGGTAAACGGAAATTATCGGTTCAGGTAGCGGATTTACAGGCAGCCAAAGCAGCCTGTGAGAATGGAGCCGATATAATATACCTTGCCGGTGAAGTGTTTAAGCCAAAAACTCCATGGTCAATAAATGACGTGCGGGAAGCTATAGCCCTTGGGCAAAAATATAATACAAGGGTTGTCATCAATACCCCCCGTACCACCATGCGCCGTGAATGTGGTGAGCTGGAGCAATATATCAGCGAAATAAACAAATTAAAACCAGCCGGCATTATGGTAAGTAATCTCGGTTCGCTAAAGCTGGCCCAGGATAATTCCACCTTGCCAATTCAGGCAGACTTCTCCTTTAACCTGTTTAACCACATGGCAGCAACCTTTATGCAAAAAAATGGTATAACCACTGGCACTGCTTCTCTGGAGCTTTCCTTCGGACAGCTTAGAGGACTGGTAGAAAATTCTCCTTTACCAATTGAGGTAATTGTCCATGGTTCCTGTGAATCAATGATTTGCGACCATAATTTTGCTGCTATGCTTCTTCCATACAAGCATCTTATAAATCCGGAATTTGTAAATCGGCATTACGCACTAAGGGACCGCATCGGCGGAGTTCATCCGCTTCGTATGGACCAATACGGCCGCAATCACATACTGTTTACCAATGACCTGTGCTATTATCCATATTTGGATAAGTTCAACGGTATTTATGCTTTTCGCATTGAAGCCAAGGATTATGAGCCTAAGCTGGTAGCAAGCCTCACAAAGGCCTATCGCAATGCCCTTGATAAGCTGGATGCCCATGAGCCGTTTTTCGATGAAAATATTTTCCAACAAATTCAGTCAGATAGTCCAAGAAAGCTTGGTATTGGCGTTTATCGCTTCCGTCAGTCTCAGGATTCGCTTTGATAAGTGTCCCACTGTCAGCTACCCTGACACCTCCCCCCAAGGGAGGCAGGATAAACTATACAGCCTAGCATCTCTGCTTGAGAAAAATACATGAATGTCAGGGCGTGTTGATTAATTCTGAGCCTTAGCCCCCGTTAGCGTAGAGTTTATCTTGTTGTTCATCGGAATGACAAATATAATATATTACTTGGCTCCCCTGGGGGAGCTGTCAGCTCTGGATGACTGAGGGGGTATTATGTGTATAAACTATGTAACTATATAGGAGATGAGGTTTATGTCCCTTGAAAAACCAATTGGCCCTAAGGCCATACTAGAAAAAAAGAAAAAATATATCATGCCCTGCCTGGCCCATTTTTACAAAGAGCCGCGCCAGTTCGTGAAGGGGCAAATGCAGTATCTGTTCGACAGTAACGGGAAAAAATATCTGGACTGCTTCGCTGGGGTCTCCGTAATAAATTGTGGTCATTGCAATCCTGAAATAAACGAGGCGGTAGTAAAGCAGGTACAGACGCTCCAACACGTCTGTAATATTTACCTTACAGAAAATTTCGTTAATCTGGCAGAAAAATTGGCGCAGGTTACTCCCGGCGATTTACAAAAGACCTTCTTTTGCTCCACCGGCACTGAAGCCAATGAGGGGGCCATGCTGTTGGCGTCAATATACACCGGTAATGATGAATTTATCAGTCTGAGAAACGGGTTACATGGCCGTACCAAGCTCACCATGAGTGTAACCGGCATTCA
>JAFVER010000117.1 GCA_017475925.1 Anaerovibrio sp.
CTGGTTTCCTCCTTTGGGGACAGCGTGGGCACCATTACCGGCACCAAGTATAAGGTGGGCTCTACCTTAGAGGGTGAAGGAGCGGCCTCCCTTAGTGGCAATGATTTGGTATTTAGTACCAGTACAGCAGTCGGTGCAGCCAGTGATAGCTCTGAATCTGGTTCTGGCAGCGGAGATACTGGCTCGGGCTCTGGGGGCAGCTCCGGCACTGGTGGAAGCGCTGAGTCTGGTGGTAGTTCAGGTTCCAGTGGCGGTGCTGAGTCCGGTGGAGGCTCGGAGTCAGGTTCTGGCAGCGGAGATACTGGCTCAGGCTCTGGTGGCGGCTCGGAGCTGACGGTGCAGGAGCAGACCCATAGTACGGTTATGGGGGCTGAGGTTTCCATGGCGGCGCTGTCGGCCGGCAATGAGTTTGTGGGAGCAGCAACCGAGGGCCTGGCACTGGCCGGTAACGCCGGGGCTGATGGTATGGCCACCTTTGCCAAAATGGGTGGCGGCACCATGCGGCAGGAAACCGGCAGCCATGTTGATACTCATACCTGGAATGCCATTTTGGCACTGGGGCATAAGAACGATAAGAAGCTGTCTTCCACAGAGTATGGCGTCTTTTTTGAATATGGTAAAGGAAACTACAGTACCTTTAATGGTGACGAAAGAGGCGATGGCTCCACCCGTTATATCGGTGGCGGTATCTTAGGCAAATGGAAGAAGAATAACGGCTTTTATGTAGAGGGGAGTCTGCGGGTGGGTTCCATTCATGATGATGCCGCCAATGTCCTTCGTGATGCAGCAGGCAAGCCATACAGCTATAATACTGATGCTGCCTATTGGGGGGCACATATCGGCGCAGGTCGGGAAATCAAGCTTAACAAAGCGGATATTTTAGACCTTTACGCCAAGTATTTTTATAACCACAGGGGAAGTGTGTCCTTTGATGCCGGAGGGCATTACGCGCTTGATGCAGTGGAATCCAGCGTTCTTCGTATAGGTACCCGCTACACCGTTAAAAAGAGTGATAAGGTTAATTACTATGGGGGACTGGCTGTGGAGCATGAATTCTGCGGTCGGGCAACAGGCTTTGCGGATGGTGTGGCCATTCGTGGAGCAGATATCAGCGGAACCAGTGTCCGTGGCGAAATCGGCGCCACCTTCCGGCCTGGAGAAAGGGGTAATGTTACCCTTGATTTGAATATCATCGGATTTGCCGGCAAGAAACAGGGCCTCACCGGGGGATTTTCTGCGGTATTTCATATTTAATGCTAAAAAACTGGGTGATTGAAAAATCGTCTGGGTTTTTATATAAACGGATTGTATAATGTAATTGGACATTTACCTGAGAAACAATAGCAGGCTGATTTGTGGTAAAATATATTCAGAGTCAAGGCTTTGATTACTTATATTTTCCACATGCATAATAGATATATTTATGCCAGGTGCATGTCTAACGCAGAATGCTTGTGCTTTACCCCCTCCGATTGCCATGGCCCTACGCTGACACGTGATAATGCTCCCACATTTTATGGAGAGCTGAGCACATGTATCGCATAGGATTAATTCGACTAAACTTCAGCGGAGGCTAAGGCCTCCACTGAATAAGTCTCATTTTACCCTACGCTAACGGGCGCTAAGGGTAAATCGGAAATTATCAGACTTTGAGACAGAAATATAGAGGATTTGGAGGAAAAATGAGTATGACGAGTGTAAAGACCGTATTAGGCGATATTACAGCAAGGCATTATGCAGCTGCAATTGTAAATGCTGCCAACGAGAGTCTACTTGGCGGTGGCGGGGTAGATGGTGCCATACATCGGGCGGCCGGACCTGAGCTTTTGGAGGAATGCAGGACGCTTAATGGCTGTAAAACCGGCTTTGCAAAGCTTACCAGGGCCTACAGGCTACCATGTGATTATGTAATTCATACAGTTGGCCCGATATGGCATGGTGGCAACAAAGGAGAAGCAGAGCTGCTGGCAGGGTGTTATCGTCATTCATTGAAGCTTGCCATGGAGCATGATATTCGTAGTGTAGCATTTCCTTCTATATCCACGGGTGTATATTCTTATCCAGTTAAAAAGGCGGCTGAAATTGCTGTTAAAGCTGTCCGGGAATTTGTCGGAGACCACCCGAATGCTTTTGATGAAATATTGTGGGTTCTATTTGATGAACAGACTAGACTGGCTTATGAGGAAGAAGTGAATAAGGGGGATATTGGTGGAGCTTTTTAAATTGGAAATTTATATACCTGAAAGTCATTTGAAAGACCTGCAAAAAGCCCTGCAGTCATCAGGGGCGGGTCGTTTAGGTAATTATGAGGCATGTTTGGCATATAGTCGTGTTAAAGGCACCTGGAAACCCCTTGATGGCGCAAGGCCATATATTGGAGAGGTAGGCGCGTTGAGTGTAGAGGATGAGCTAAAGGTGGAGGTAAATGTGGATAAGGCCAGACTTAGACAAACCATACAGGCCATTAGGGATATTCATCCCTATGAGGAACCGCTTATAAATGTTATTTCACTTTATGATGACTATTAGATTGTGGAGGAGCGATAATGACTGACATAGGTAAAATGCTCATATATTTAGGGCTGTTTCTTGTGGTAGTAGGCTGTGTAATTCATTTTGGAGAAAAAATAATTCCCTTTGGCAGACTGCCGGGAGATATTAATATAGAGGGCGAAAACACCTCTTTTCATTTTCCGGTAGTGACATGTATTATAGTCAGTGTTATTATGAGTGTAATAGCTAATTTATTACTGTGAAATCTTAGTGAAACAAGTCCGTTAGTGTAGGGTGAACAGCTGCCTTATATGAGGAGTGAATGATTATGTATTTTGCGAAGATTCATTTCTGGCTGGTGGGGATGACAGATGAGCATAGAGAAATTCTTCAAGGTATTGCACCGTTAGAGAGATTTTCTCATCATTATTTTCCGATGAAGTCCATGGAAGAGCTACAGGAGGATTATGAGCCAGGTATTATCATGGTGGTGATTGTAGACGAAGCAGCTGATTTTTCCCTGGAGGCATTGAAAAATACGGTACCAGCTGCAAAGGTGGTATATTGTACATCACATCCGGGAGAGCTTTCTGCTGAACTGCTTTCAGCAGTGGATTTTTTGTGGTCAAAGCCTTTGACAAAGCCTTTGTTAAGCTTTTACTTTAGCCAGCTCGTTCAATATCTTAAGCAGGAAAAGGACCTTTGGCTGGCAGAAACATATCTTGACAATACCATTGATCCGGTGCCTGACCTTATTTGGTATAAGGACATAAAGGGGGCACATCTAAAGGTAAATGATGCCTTTTGCAAGGTGGTGGACAAGACCAAGGAGGATATTGCCGGCCGTGGTCACTGCTATATCTGGGGGCTGACACCGGAGGAGTATGCCCAGGGTGAATACGTCTGTATGGAGACCGAGGAGGAGGTTATTAATAAGGGAGCGACCTGTCTTTTTGATGAACAGGTGAAAACCTCGGAGGGAATGCGTTTCCTTTTAACCTATAAAACACCAATCCGGGATGTGGACGGTACAATAATCGGTACTGTAGGTATGGCGCGGGATGTGACGAAGGAACGGGAATATCAGCAGAAGATTTTGGAAATGGCTCAAAATGATGCATTGACTGGCTTGGCCAACCGTCGGTACATGGAGTCATATGTTAAAGAGCGGCTGGAAAAAGGCGATATCCAGCAGCAGACCTTCATTTACTTTGATTTGGACCATTTTAAGGATGTTAATGATACCTACGGTCATGCCATGGGAGATCGGGTATTAGTTGGTGTAGCCGCATATATGCGGAAAGCCCTTCCTGATGCTTTTCTGGTCAGGCTGGGAGGCGATGAGTTCCTGGCTGTGTTCTTTGACTTCATATCACCGGAGCAGCTTCGTGTACGTGTAGAAAAATTCATTGCTGAGCTTCAGGAATATTTTGAGACATGCCTGGATATTAAGTCGATGTCCACCAGTGCGGGCATTGTTATGGGCAACAGTGGCGCGAGTATGGATGAAATGCTGCGAAAGAGTGATGTGGCACTGTATGCAGCAAAAAATTCAGGACGGGCATGCTGTCGGTTCTATGAGCCTTCAATGGAGCAAACGGAAATTCTGAAATAAAACAAGCTATGTATACATTATTTAAAAATATGCTAAATATTTCCCCTGCCAAAAAGGGGGCCATTTTGGCAATTACCGGCTCTATTCTTTGGGGAATAATGGGAGTAACCAGTCAGTATCTTTTACAGATAAAGGGGCTGCCTGCCCTTTGGGTAGTGACCATAAGAATGTTTTTTGCCGGTATTGTGCTTTTGCTGGCGGATTATTGTATTTATAAAAGGGATTTTTTTGCCCCATGGAGGGACAAAAAGACCATAGTACATATGCTGATATTTAGCTTTGTAACAATTATGTGGGTTCAGTATGCTTACCTTTCGGCAGTGGAGCATATGAACGCCGCCATGGCTACGGTGTTTGTCAGCCTGGCGCCTATTGCCACTATTGTTTGGATGTCCCTGCGAAGCTGGTGCATACCAAAATTTCATGAATTATTATGCTGTATATCGGCGGTTTTGGGGGCTACAGTTATGGCCACTCATGGTGATATGACCACCCTGTCCATATCACAGGAAGGGATTATTTATGGTATTATGCTTCCCATTGCTGGGGTGGTATATACAGTGCAGCCCGGCTATCTTATGAAGAACTTCCGTCCATCTAATGTAACTGGATGGGGATTATTGCTGGGAGGTACGGCCCTTTTGCCGATAACACAGCCGTGGCATATTCCTGGGGCAGTGGATATGGACGCCTTTACTATTTTTAATATTGTTTATACTGTACTTTTTGGAACAGCCATAGCCTTTTGGACTTTTTTGGCAAGCTTAAAATACATAAAGCCACAGATTGCAGCCATTTATGAGCTGGTGGAGCCAGTCAGTGCCATATTCCTTTCTGTATGGCTGTTGGAGGTTATGTATCAGCTGCCTGAGTTTTTAGGAACAGTGATGATTCTTTGCCCGGTTTTATATTTATCCCTTATTAAAGAAAGTCATAATATTATGCGACTATTGCGGAAGAAATTGTAAAAAACTCCAATGACGAAAGAAATAATACACCTGGGTTTCTAAATTTTTCTATGTGTAAAGCTTGAGTATTTAGACGGAGGTAAAATTTATGAAGTTAGTAAAAAAAGCTGGCATACTCCTTATAGGTATTTTATTAGTATCCAGTGTGACGTTTGCCAAGCCAATTAAAACAGAACATCAGCTTGATATCCTTGGACAAACTGCAGTAGGGGAGGGTGGCTGGTTTATTGAGCAGGCGACAGATCCAAATTGGGATAAGTGGTATTATACGGTGACGGACCTTAATCACGATGGAAATTTGGAAATATTAAAAGCAAAAAGTGGATTTGATGACGGTCAGCCACAGCTTCAATGTGAAGAGCTGGTAGAGGGGAAATGGGAGCGGCACTTTGGCGTTAAGCTGGCAGGAAGTACGAGGATGCCGGATATACTTACCAGCGAGTCGGCAGGGCAGCCAGTGATGATTTATGAGCCGAAGAATAAACGATATTATTATATTTTTACCGAGGTCCTCAGGCATAGTGAGTTTGATTCAACCTCAACATTGTATGCAATTTCATTGGACGGGGACTTGTCTATTGAGGCATTGGCCTCGAAGGAATGGCAGCTAAGTGGCTACGATGGAAGTGAAAAGCAAAGGTTTTATCGGTTGACTCCATTGACAGCTGAGATTAGTGAAGACGAGTATGGGAATATCATACAGGAAATTTTCCCGGGCTGTGAGGAAAGTGGTGCTCAGCTAAAATGGTGGCAGGCAAAGGAATTGTTACCATACATAGAACGGGGAAGGGTGTTTTTCCAATTAGCGGAAGCATATAATTTTTTCAGTAAAACGGGAGTTATCCAATGAGAACTTTAAACTTCTGCTGGATTTTAGTCGATAAAAAGGTTTAATCCTGTTATAATGGGGACTATAAATTAATTTTGAGGTGTTACAAATGAAAAAAATTTTGAAGCTTATAGTAAGTATGCTGATAGCCACAGCTGCTTTTATGCCGGTTGATGGTTTGGTAATGAATTTTGGAAATACACATGTAGTGGCTTCTGCAGCAAGAAGTGTGCATGAAAACGATCCAACGGGCTTTGTGGTGCTATCAGATGTGGTGCCGGACATTATTCAGGAAGTGCGGTATTTTTCCACCTATAATTTTGTAGGTGCTCACATCAATGGTTATGATGAACACTGTATATTAATGAGCCGAGAGGCAGCTGAAGCATTAAAGGCTGTATCTGATGAATTGATGCAGCAGGGATATAGATTAAAGGTCTATGATGCATATCGTCCCCAAAGGGCAGTAGACCATTTCGTTGCTTGGGCGGAAAATTTAAGTGATACACGTATGAAACCATATTTTTATCCTGATGTGGATAAGACGAGACTGTTTTCCGACGGCTATATTGACGCAAAATCCGGTCATAGCCGTGGCTCAGCCATTGACCTTACTTTGTTTGACATGAAAACAGGGAAGGAAGTGGATATGGGTGGTACCTTTGATCATTTTGGCCTGGAAAGTCATCCTACCTGGTGTGGTAATCCAGAAACAGGGGTGTATACCGGCAGGCATAATGGAAATCCTGTTCCTGAAGAAAGAAAGATTACCGAAAAGCAATTTAACAATCGAATGATTTTGCGTAGAGCAATGCTTCGCCATGGCTTCAATCCAATTGACACAGAGTGGTGGCATTTCTTCCTTGACAATGAGCCATATCCAAATACCTATTTTAATTTTTCGGTTAAAAATTTAAGTAAATAAAATCCGTTGGACAGAAAGTCGACAGCCTATTATATGGTTGTCGACTTTTTTGAAAATATAAAATTGACACCGTGTCGTTTATTTTGTATTATTTAATTGGAGAAAAAATGTATTTTAGAAGGAGAAGGTTATGCCAAAGGTTACGGAGGAGTTTGTGCTGGCTAAACGGGAGGAAATCATTGATGCTTGTGCCATGCTATATGAGACCATGAGCTTCAAGGATATCACCTTTAAGGATATTGCCAAGGTTACATCATTGAATAGAACCTCTATCTACAATTATTTTGAGACAAAGGAGGAAATATTCCTGGCTTTTATGCAACGGGAGTATGAGCTGTGGATAAAAGATCTTGATAAGCTTTGTCAAAGCAAAAAAAATCTTTCGCGTATTGCTTTAGCTGATGAACTGGCAAAAACGCTGGATAAACGTGGAAAGCTTTTGAAGCTGATGACCATGAATCACTTTGATATGGAAGGTAACAGCAGCTATGAACGCCTGGTAGACTTCAAGCGGGTTTATGGCAGCTCCATACGAGGGGTGAAACATTGCCTTGACAGGTTTTGTCCTGATATGAGGGAGGATGAAAAAAAAGAATTTTTATATGCATTTTTCCCATTTATTTATGGTATTTACCCTTATGTGGATGTCAATGAAAAGCAAAAAAAGGCCATGGAGGAGGCCGGAGTGGAATTTATATATCATTCTGTATATGATATCAGCTTCAATTGCCTGAAAAAGCTTTTGGGAGCTGATACAAAGCAATAAATGATAACTTATTCAGATGGAGTTTTAACTCCACCTGAATTTAGTTGAATTTACCCAGGGCTTTATGGAAGCATCCAAGAGGCAAAGCCGATTGGGTAATGCGCCCTATGCGAAAGTGTCCTGTGAAACAAAACTCTGTTGAAGTTGAACAGTAGACACTCACCGCTATGGGCACTTAACTCCCACCTGAGAGGATAGTAGCCTTAGCGCCCGTTAGCGTAGGGAAAATTAAAAACCTTTACACCTAATAATATTTTATTCCCTTCCATAAGTCAATTATTACAATTATCCCCATACCACCATACCACTAAATAAAAATTGACTAAAAATAAAGAAAAATTTTTTCAACTGGTTTATAATGATATAGAAAAAATTGCACAAGAAAGGGACAGCCTATATGA
>JAFVER010000118.1 GCA_017475925.1 Anaerovibrio sp.
CGAAACCATTACACTGAGGTAGCCAATCCTCGTATAACAGAGTGGCACTGCCGAGAACTATGTTATCTAAGGTCTTTTCAAAATGCCTTCTGGCAGAGGTAAAAAAATGGTGCTTGACAAAAGGCACTACATAACAGGAGGTCTTTGTTGTATTTAAAAATATGGGGAGGAAGTAATATGAAACATGCAACGAAACGGGAGAAACAATATACCGAGCTGTCCCGAAATATTACCTTGGGGCTGGTAGCCGGACTGCTTTTTGTGGGAGGGCAGTATCCGTCTACGGCATTGGCGCATCCAGACCAGGAGCATACTGGTATTTATAGTACCACTGGAGATGTGGCAGATGGCAGCTTTACCATAGATACCGGTCTGGCAGTTACAGCTGAGTCTGCTGGTGGTGCCAGTGTCAATCCAAATAAATCTACTGTTTCAGTTACCAACAATACCTTAACGGTAAAGGGGATGCTTAGCTCCAGTGGCTACGGTGGCTATTCCTTCCAGGAGGCTATCTCCGTTGTGAATGCCCTGAAAAACAATTTGACCCTTACTGGTACTATCGCGGTTACTGCTGATGACGAAAGATTGTATGGTGCCTTTGGTGGCTATGCCAATGCTAGCCTGGGGACTATTCCGGTCGGTTCCAGTGGCAAGCTGGAAGCCAATGCCTCCAATAACGTTATTTCCGGTACAGGAACCGAGTCCACGTTTAGGTTCAATACTGATTTTAATACAATTACCATTCCGGAGGTGGATGCTTACAGCGCTGGTACTATTTCCCCGGAAGCAGGCCTGGAGCTGAATTCGGCTTTGATGGGTGGTTATGCTGTAGCATCAGCTACCAGTACGGCGGGCACAGCCGATAGCCGGAATGCTCAGTCCATTCAGGAGGCGGCTACGGCTAATAATAATACGGTAAATTTTTCCACCTTGAATATACAGCCGGTTGTTGATGTAAAAGGGCAGGACGGCTCCCAGGGACAGGCCATTGAGTACCGCAGTATGGTGACTGTAGGCGGTGGACAGTCGGTGGCAGTAAACACCGCTAAGGGAAGCTATGTAGACCACAATGATACCAACGTGGCGTCTGCTGATGGAAATACCTTTACTGTGGGCACTCTGAATCTGGAAGAAACAGTTAATTCCGTCAGGGCGGAGCTGGAGCAGACCACCACGCTCAGTGGCGGCGACTCTTTGGCTCAATATCAGTCGCCTTCCTCTATACAGAAGCGGAAAAGTGACTCTAAGATAAGCAGAATTACAGAGTCTTATCAGAATACAACCTATAATATTACCAATACAGCTACAGCCAATAATAATACGGAAACGCTGGGTGCCATTGTTATCGGGGGGAAGCTGGAAACCTCTGATGCCGGCGGACAAGCAACTGATATCGAGGCTGAGGGCGAGCTGGAAACCAGGGCTGGTCATGCCAGAGCCGTTGTATACCTGAATGATACGAATTCCCAGCTGGATGGCCTTGTAAATACTGCTCAGTCTAATGGCAATACCTTAACAGTCAACAGTGTTACTCAGAACATACCACCAAAGTCCACCCAGGATTCATCGGGAGCCGTCACCCAGGCCGCCACGGTGACCATGCTGCTCCATGGTGGTCATGCCCGGAGCAATATTACCCAAAATGGCACGAATAACGTTATCTGGAAGAATATCAAGTCATCCGCCTCAACGGACAATAATACCATTACCCTGGAAAATATCAGCTCCAATGCTACGGAAAGCTCCCTGACCGGTGGTGCGTCTACCTCGGATATCCTGCTGATGGAGGGTACAGGTACTATGACGGCAGATATCACCTCCAATACTGCCTCCGCAACGGGCAATACTGCCCAGATGGGGCTTAACACCCCAGTAAATATGGGGTTGGGCTGTGTTGTCAGCGGTGGTGTGGCAGATGTGTCCGTAGCCGGGCAAAATAATTTTAATAATAATGCAGGCACTGACAACAGCTTGAAGCTGACAGTGGGCGACATGAGTGCCGATGCCAGCAGTAACACCATTAAGGTGGTAGGCAAAATTGACAGCAGCGGCAACAACCAGTCTGCCGCCACCACCATTACGGCCAATGGTGGCTCTGCTACGGCAGGACTTAGCTTTGTAGGGGCTACTACGGCCACCTATGTAAGCAATGATACTGCCTCCTGGCAAAGTGGTTCAATAACGGCTAATAATAACACGGTGGATTTGACCACCAGCTATACCTATACTGCTCCTTCCAGTGGGGCTCTGACCAAGGCATCACTTCCTGCCTTTTCTGCAATTGGTGGCAGTGCCAGTGGCAGTCTGGGCAATATGAATGTTAACGCCACTGCCACAGTTGGTAATCTGAGCCTGGACAGCACGGGGAACAAAATCACTATCAACAGTAACATAGATATTACCGGCTCACCTAAGGGGCAGCTGGATACCAGCTACACGCTGACTGGTGGTGCAGCTTCCTTTGGCATTAATAACACGGCACCGGTTATAAAGGATGCCCAGGGAACGGCATTGGAGGTTACGCCACAGTCCTTTAATATTACCAGTGCCTCGCCAACTATTACCGCCAACAACAATAACATTAATGTGTTGGAGAAAATCAGTGGCACGGCAGGAACGGGCAGCTCTTCCTCCAGCTCAACTACTGTGGACACCATTGAAGGTGCCAATGTGGCCTTTACCTATCTGGATGGCGTAAGTGCCAAATCTACGGTAAACCTTACCCCAACCCTAAAGGCTACCGGCAATATGGCAACAGTAACCACTACAGATACCAGTAATGGGGATGTGGCCTCCATTGAGGGCAGTACCTTCTCTGGTGCTACTGCAGCGTCTACTGTTACCAGTGGCCGGACTCCTGCATCAGGAGAAACTGAAGCTGATTACAACAAGAATAACAAATCCACAAATAATATAATCACCTATACCCCAACCATAGCGGTGACAGGCAATACCTTGAATTTAGTAAGCACCTTTGATGCCTCCACCAGTACCACCAGTAGTGGCACCGCGGCAGGTGTCATAAGCGGTGGTAAGGCCAATCTGGACTTTGTTAATTACGGGAATAATGCCACTTACAAGGTTAGTCCTCAGGTGGATGTAACTGGAAACACCGCCCAGGTTATTCTGAGTAATGCAGCCTCTACAAGCACCTTTAGGGGCCTTTCCAGGGCTTACGGTGGTGCTGCTGAGATGAATGTTACCAATGGTTCTTTGGCCACGAGCTCCACTGATACATCAGGAACTACCACCACCACGCCGGCTTCCAAGCCTACTGGGCTTAGCTTTACTGCTTCCCCGGTGCTGAACGCCAGCGGCAACAAGCTCACTGTTCAGGACTCGGTCAGCAATGGTGCCAGTGCCTCAACAGTCACCGGGGTTACGGGACTATATGGTGGACGTTCCGCAATAAGTGTTACGGATCTTGGTACCGCCACTAAGACCTTGGCTTTGTCCTCGGCGCAATTAACTGCTGATAATAACGTCGTTTCTACTAATCAATCCGCAGTGGATGTTTACGGCGGTCAGGCGATTATTGAATCGAATGCTGCTCTTACGGCCTCAAAGCTCACCATGAGCGCCAGTGGCAATGAGGTAACCATTGATGGCAACTGTGCCAAGGACGTTTATGGTGGTAGTGTTCTTCTGTCAAATAATGTAACTGTTGAAGATACTCCGACTCTTAGTGCGAATAATAACACCGTAAACTACAATGCTGGCAATATCCTTGGTATCCTCTACGGTGGTATTATTAATAGCGGTGGAGTGACCAGCACCGGCACAGGAAATACCCTGAATGTAAAGGGCACCGGCCTTACAGCAAAGAATATCGCAGCATTCAATACGGTGAATTTCTACACCTCTGCTGGGGCAATAAAGGATACCACCTTGCTGACGCTAAATGGTGGAGAGCAGACTGACCTTTCCGGCACCACCATTAATACTACTATTAGTGAGGATTCGGAATTTGCCACAGGCGATGTGGTGCATCTTTTGGCTAACTCGGCTACCATTAAGACAGATGCCACTACCAATATTACCAATCCAAAACAGGGGATAATGATAGAATATCAGGGGGCTGTGAAGCTGAGTGCAGATGGTACCAGTCTTGATTTTACAGCTGAAAACCGTTCCCTCACTGAGCAGACCAAGTCCTTGACTGAGACCAGGGCGGCCACCACCACGTTGCTGAACTCTGGGGCAGACTTCCTGGCCTCCAATGGTATCGACAATGCGGTTAATGCGGCAACCCTGGAGAGCTTGAGTGGCATTGGCGATGTAAATTCGACAAAGGGCGGCAGCTTTGTTCCATTTGCAGCCCTGGGTGGTTCCAATATGCGGGCTAACTCCGGCTCCTATGTAAAAACAAGGGGCTATAACCTCAATGTAGGTTTTGCCCGTGCTATAAGAAACAGTAAGGGAACCATGACCTTTGGCCCGATTGTAGAATACGGGCTGGGCAATTACTCATCCCATTTGGATGACGGTACCATGGGCTTTGGTAATACAAATTTCTTTGGTTTAGGTGCATTCCTGCGGCAGAATAATACAGATGGTCTCTGGTATGAAGGAAGCCTTCGGGTGGGACGTATGAATAGTGATTATCGTGGTAATCTAAATCTCCAGGCGGTAACCTATGATACCCACAGTACCTACTTTGCGGCTCACTTGGGTATTGGCAAGGTGAACAAGGTCACCCCCAAGGGCAATGTTGACCTCTATTCGAAGCTTTTCTATGCCCGTCAGGGCAGTGCCGGGGCAAATCTGTCCACCGGTGAGCATTATGAATTTGGTGCTGTGAATTCCTTGCGCTGGCGTTTGGGTGGTAGATACAACTATCAGGTCAACAAGACAGGTACCATGTATGCGGGGCTGGCTTATGAGTATGAGTTCAAGGGAGACGCTACAGCTGCCTATCAGGGCATGAGTACTCCTAGTCCTAGTGTCAAGGGTGGTAGCGGGCTTCTGGAGCTGGGATACAAAATTACCCCAGACGATGCCAGTCCTATGACCTTGGATATTGGCCTTAATTTGTGGACCGGAAAGAAACAAGGCATTGGAGCCGTCCTCAGTGCCAGCTGGAAGCTGTAAAATGAGATTTGTTCAGTGGGAGCTCTAAACTCCCACTGAATATTAGTCGGGTAAATTATTTGTTTTACGGAAACATCCAAGAGGAAAAGCCGATTGGGTAATGCATCCGTTAGCGAAGGGTAAGAAAAAGGTATAGTTCCTTTTGTTAGATGGACACAAAAAAACTCCTGAAGAGGATTGCCTATGAGCATTTCCCTTCAGGAGTTTTTGCTTTTGTAATGTGTTATATGGAAGTTTGAATTAATAATTGAATTTTATGGAGCTGGCAATAATATCATTCATGGCTGATTGCAGCTTGCTTTCAAGCTCTTTGGCAAGCTTCGGGTCAACATTGCCGTTAAGGGCGGTGTTTAGCTGTTGAAGATGGGCAACCGCCGTTGTAACATCTGCCAGATTTTTTTGAGTAAGCTGCTTTTGGTGCCGCTGTACGTAGCTTCGGAGATGCTTGCCTGAGTCAGCCTGACTGGACCAGAATTTATCGGCCAGGGCCAATTCATATTGGGCAAGATCAATTTTGTCCATTAGTTGGTCCCATTCCTTTTGCTTTTCCTGTACATTCTTCCAAATATCGGCAAAGGATTTGGTTTGGGTATTGCCGTCAGCTGTATTCTTTTTTGCAGCATCATCTGTTGTGCTGGTTTGTTTATTTTTAGCAGCCAAAGCCTGTAATTCCAATAAAGCGTTAAAATTTTTATTAATTGTACTCATGACAAATTCACCTTCCTCTAGTGTAAGCGTACTTGTTATTAGCTACATCGGCAAAAATCAGTTTCAGCTTAATTAAATTATAACCCTATTGTCCAAATTTTTCCTGGATTATCATTGTATATGCAGACATTAACCCCCTTTGTCACTGCGTGACATCTCCCCCAAGGGAGAAAAGCTCATCTTACTTTAAAGGCTGTAGTGCATAACCTCCTCTTGCCTCCCCCCCGGGGGGAGGTGGTTGCCATGGCAACAGGTGGGGGTTCATTGACAAGTATTGGCAGTTATGGTCTAATTTAAAGGGAAGGGCTAAGAATATAGAGGAGATGGATATGAAGCTGAAAATTTTTTGGTGCACCACATCTGTTATATTGATTGTAGTTTTTTTTCTGGGAATATACGGTCGTCAAATTGAGGTAGGTACAAACATGGCTGTAGAGGGACTGGATAATGAAATGACGCATATTTTATATTATGCAGCTCTGGCTCCCAGCTCTCATAATGCACAAATGTGGAAAACGGATGTTTATCCAGAGGAGGGACGGCTTGTTATTTCTGTGGATGAAGCCCGGGCTTTGCCGGCGGTTGACCCGGAAAAACGAGAGGCATTTATTTCTATGGGCGCCTATGCCCGAAGCTGTATACTTGCCTTTGAGGCGTATGGCTATAATGCCAGTTATCATATTAATGAAAATGGTCATGCAGTTACATTTAATTACAGCAAAAATGGCATGTCAATGGATGAGGGATTGATAAATCTCATGAAAAGGCGGCATACAGATAAACGGGTATATAATCAGAATCCTATTCCTGAATTTTTTCAGGAGGGACTTAACGGCATTTCGGGCTTAACATATTATACCCATGGAAGTGTTGAGTTTGATGATATAAAGCAGTATACCATTGCGGCTGCGGCGGCGCAGCGGGACGACCAATCCATTAGGGATGAGCTGGCGGAATGGTTACGGTTTTCCAATAGCGAGGTGGTTGAAAAAAAAGATGGCTTATCAGCTGAGCAGCTTGGTATAACCGGTATGAAAAAATCCCTGTATTATTTATTTATGTCCAGAGAAAAAGCAGGAGGGGACAGCTTTGCCCAGCAGGGGTATGATATGACGGTTTCTCAAATAAATGGCTGTGCCGGGCTTGTGGCAATTTCAGCAGAGGATAAACCAAAGGCTTATGTGGAGGCCGGTATGCACTTAATGGAGGTTTGGCTTTATGCCGTGCGGAACAATATTGAGGTTCAGCCAATGAGCTGTGGGGTAGAGAGCTGGAAGCACCGTCATAGCCTTCAGCAGGTCCTTAGTTTGTCGGCTCCACCCCAGCTGGTGCTGCGGGTAGGCTATGTGGATGGTGTTTATGGAGAAAATATTCCTGTGCGACGGGATTTAAGGGACTATGTAACGGTTAAATGAGACTCATTCAGTGGGAGCTTTGTATTTCCCTTATAGTGGAATACCTCATCCGCCTCGCTGGCTCGGCACCTTCCCCAAAGGGGAAGGCAAGAATTACATGCTTGGTTTCATGTAAAAATATATATACATTTTGGTGAGCAATAAGCTTGGGCAATACACTGGAAAAAAGAGGTTGCTGGCATATAGCCTGTAAGAAAAGTTGAGCTTGTCTCCATCGGGGGAGATGTCACGAAGTGACAGAGGGGGTTAATGTCTGATTATACAATGAAATTTTATTAAAATTAGGAGGTGTCTTATGAAAAAGGTATTACAGCTTGTCAGTGATGATTTTGAGGATTTGGAGTTATGGTGTCCGGTAATGCGTCTCAGGGAAGAGGGGGTGCAGGTGGATTTGGTAGCCGAGACCTCAGGGGTATATCATGGTAAATATGGGGTACCCTGTGAGGTAGCCTTGTCCTTTGAAGGGGTCAGTGCCAAGGACTATGATGGTATTCTCGTACCAGGTGGCTGGGCACCGGATAAGCTGAGACGGTTTCCCAAGGTACTGCAGCTAGTAGAGGAAATGAACAATGATGGAAAATTAATTGGTCAGATTTGTCATGCAGGCTGGGTGCTGGCTTCGGCAAAGGTTTTAAAGGGCAGACGAGTTACCAGTACACCGGGCATAAAGGATGATTTGACCAATGCTGGGGCAATATGGCTGGATGAGCCATGTGTGGTTGACAATAATATTGTTTCTGCCCGTCGTCCACCTGATATACCGGAATATACAAAGGCATTGGTGAAGGTGTTGATGAAATAGTTATTGGTAAGTAGAACACCTCATCCACTGTTCCTAAAGGGACTAGCTTCGTGTCGCAAACGGACCCCCTTCCCCAAAGGGGAAGGTAAGGGAAAAATATTGAAAATATTGCCATAAGGTAAGAAGTTGAGCTTGTCTCCCTTGGGGGAGATGTCACGAAGTGACAGAGGGGGTAATAATTGTTTATGAACATGTAAAGTTATGGTAGAATAAAGCTGTTGTCGATGTAAGTGTGTGTATCGGCAGAGAAAATATTTGTCATTAGGGGAGATACAATGCATCAGGAATTTTTAATGGGCAATGAGGCCATTGCCATGGGAGCTATGGCGGCCGGAGTTAATCTGGTGGCAGGCTATCCGGGGACTCCATCAACAGAGGTTTTGGAAACAGTTGCCAAGGGGCGCTCCAGGGATACTTATGTGGAGTGGTCAATTAATGAAAAGGTGGCCATGGAGGTTGGAGCCGGAGCAGCCTATTGCGGCGCCAGGGTAATGGTGACCATGAAGCAGGTCGGTCTTAATGTGGCAGCTGACCCGCTGATGAGTCTTGAATATATTGGGGTAAAGGGTGGAATGGTTGTCCTGGTGGCTGATGACCCAGGTCCAATATCCTCTCAGACTGAACAGGATACCAGACATTTTTCCCGCTTTTCCAAGCTGCCGTGCTTCGACCCATCTACAGTGCAGGAAGCCTATGACATGATACAGGATGCCTTTGAATTTTCAGAAAAATATGGAACACCTGTATTCTTTCGTTCAACCACCCGAGTATCGCATGGCTATGCCGATATTACTGTAAAGGATAAAAATGAGTACAAGCATATTGCCCCGGAGGGCTTTGTTAAGGATACCAAACGATGGGTTATTTTTCCAAAGCTGTCCTATCAGGCCCATATTAATATAGAAGCAAGGAACAAGGAATTATCGAAGGTTTTTTCGTCCTATGAAAAAAATCTCCTGTTGAATAAGGACAGCAGGGAATATCCCAATCGGGGGATTGCCACCGGCGGCTTTAGCTACAGCTATTCTATAGAGGCATTGAAGACCTTGGGGCAGGTGCCGCTGTTGAAGGTTTCCACACCGCATCCTTTTCCTGAGGAGCTGGCTGTAAAATTTTTGACGGGCTTAGACGAGGTGCTTTGTCTGGAAGAGCTTGATCCGGTTATTGAGCGGGAGCTTATTTATATATGTGGCAAATACCGGCTGCCGGTGAAAATATATGGTAAATTAACTGGCAATGTCCCACCAGCCGGTGAAAACACTTTGGACAGTGTTTATAAATGTATTGCTAATTTTTTAGGTGTAGAGCAGGAAGCGGAGGCTGCCTTGAATGAGCAGGATTTGGCAGAAATGCCGGAGCTGCCGGTACGACCGCCGGTTCTTTGTGCCGGGTGTCCCCATCGGGCAGCCTTTTATGCTGTCAAGGTGGCTATGAAGGGGAAAAAGACAATTTTCTGTGGGGATATTGGCTGTTATACCATGGGCAATGCCATGCCTCTCGATATGGTAGATACCTGTCTGTGTATGGGAGCTGGCCTGGGGATAGCCCAAGGGGTAAATCATATTGAGCCGGATACCAGCTGCTTTGCCTTTGTGGGGGACTCTACCTTTTTTGCCGCCTCGATAACCGGCGTAATAAACGCTGTATATAATCAGGCCAATATGACACTGATTGTGCTGGACAATTCCACCACAGCCATGACTGGGCATCAGCCACATCCCGGTACCGGTCAGACCATGATGGGAGAGGTAGTGGCTAAGATAAGTATAGAGGGGATTTTAAAGGGCATAGGACTGGAGTTTGTCAAAACGGTAAATCCCCTTGACCATAAGGCGGCAGTAAGGACTGTACAGGAGGCAGCCGCCCAACCGGGGGTAAAGGCAATTATTTTCAAATCACCATGCATTGCCCTTGTAAAAAGCGATAAATCCTTGCAGGTGAATCAGTCAAGGTGTATAAATTGTCACAAATGTATTAAGGAAATCGGTTGTCCTGCGTTGATTATCAGGGATAATCAGGTAATGATTGATGATTCCCTGTGCACAGGCTGTGGGCTTTGCAGTCAGATATGCCCGATTGAAGCCATTGGCATTGGAGGTGAATCAGATGAGTAAAAACATTGTGCTGTGCGGTGTAGGAGGACAGGGTACTGTTCTCGCCTCCAAGCTGATTTCTGGTGCTGCCATGAACAAGGGCTTGTCGGTAAAAAGTGCCGAAACCATAGGCATGGCCCAGCGGGGGGGCAGTGTGTTCAGCCATCTGCGGCTGGGAAAGGATGCCTGCTGTCCAATGATTGCCAGGGGGACAGCTGATGTGCTGATTGGCTTTGAGCCTGGGGAAGCTGTGCGAATGCTGCCATATTTAAAAAAAGGTGGACAGGTAATTGTCAGCTCCCGTTCAGTCATGCCGGTAACGGCGGCTTTGGCCGGCTCCGGCTATAATGGCAGTGAAATGCTGGAGTATTTAAGGTCCAAGGTGGATAAGCTTATTGTTGTAGATACAGAAAAGGCCTGTCGGGAATTGGGGTCAACCAAAATTGTCAATCTGCTTTTGTTGGGGGCAGCCGTGGAAAGCGGGGCCCTGGGTCTTTCGGCTGACGATATTCGGCAGGTGATAGTGAGCCGTATTCCACAAAAAATCCATGAATTAAATTTTCGGGCATTAAGCTATGCTGGTGCCCATAAAGGGGTTTGAAGCAATGAAGATTAATGAAGAGCAGCTTAAGCTGGTAAACAACCGTATTGATGCCCTACAGACGGCCAACAGCTTCTATGGGAAAAAGCTGGAGGAGGCCGGTATAAATCATGTAGCCTCACCGGAGGAATTTGAACAGTTGCCCTTTTCCGAAAAGGATGATTTACGGGATGCCTATCCATTGGGCTTAATGACAGCTGATGAAAAGGATATTGTCCGCATACATTCGTCCTCTGGTACAACTGGCACTCCGGTAATAATTCCTTACACCAAAAAGGATGTAGATGACTGGGCCACCATGTTTGCCCGTTGTTATGAATTTGCCGGCATTACCAGTGAGGACAGACTGCAAATCACACCGGGCTATGGTCTATGGACAGCAGGAATAGGCTTTCAGGCGGGCTGTGAAAAGCTTGGAGCCATGTGTGTACCGATGGGTCCAGGTAATACGGATAAGCAGCTTCAGATGATGCAGGATATGAAAAGCACAGTAATTTGCGCTACCTCATCTTATGCCTTGCTATTGGCTGAGGAAATCCAAAAACGGGGCATTAAGGATAAGGTCATGCTGAAAAAGGGTGTTATTGGCTCAGAGCGGTGGGGCCAGAAAATGCGGGAGCGTATTTCAAGAGAGCTGGGCATTGAGCTGTATGATATTTACGGGCTGACGGAGATTTATGGACCGGGGATAGGAATTAACTGTAAATATGACACTGGTATGCATTATTGGGATGATTATATTTATTTGGAAATCATCGATCCAAAGACCTTAAAGCCGGTACCTGATGGGGAATGGGGTGAAATTGTTATCACCACCCTAGTTAAGGAAGGGGCTCCGCTTATTCGGTATCGTACCCATGATATGTCCAGAATAATTCCTGGTGAATGTCAGTGTGGCAGTAAATTCCCGCGAATTGATGTTATTGCTGGTCGTACCGATGATATGATGAAGATTAAAGGAGTAAATGTATTCCCTAAGCAGATTGAGGAGATTTTGCAGGAGTTCCCTGAATTGTCCAGCGAATATCAAATCCGTATATCCCATCTTGACGGAAAGGATACCATGCGTATTTATGTGGAAACCAATGGCTCCGTAGACTTTTTGGATATGGCAAAACGGGTTGCTGCCAGAGTAAAGAGCCGCATAGGCTTTACACCGCTGGTTAAGGTGGTGGAAATTGGCCTGCTGCCACGAAGTGAGAAAAAGACTAAACGGGTAATTGATGAACGTTATGAATAAAAATAATAGCCTGTAAAAATCTCTGTAAATAGAAGCTTCTATGGCAATAAAATATATATTTCGTAATTTTGCTGGAATTGGGTAAAACCGGTTCCAGTATTTTTTATTGACTATAATTTTAGGCACACTGACTATGACAATAATTAGTCTAATATTTAAGCCGATTTTCGTACTTGTCAATCATGTATTTCAGGCAATAATTTATCCGTAATATCAGAAATGTTGTTTTGCTGTTTTTCCTTTCCAAATGTTGCCCATAAGAAATACTCGGATAAAGTAAATTTTTTTGGCTTCACCTTTTGCTTTCCTTATGAGAAAAGTAAAAACCGTTTCTTATAGGGGGAGCATATCATTTTCTTATTGCGACAGCCCCAGTGTTTTTTGCAGGAATAGAGCAAATGGTGACGAATTATTAGGTAAAGTGTTTTTTGAAAGGATGAACTGCTATGGAAATCAAAAAGGAAAAAAATGGTTCAGCACTGAAACTGACTCTTATAGGAAAGCTATCCATCCAGGAAGCCAAGGATTTAGGCAAGGTGATTGATGAGGAGCTGTCCGATGTCACGGATTTGACTTTCGACATTAAAGAGCTGACCTATGTGTCCTCTGCCGGGCTTAGAGTATTGCTGACAGCTCAGAATATAATGGATGATGCCGGCGGCACTATGAAACTGTTAAATGTTTCACCGTTTATTATGGATGTACTTAAGCTGACTGGATTTAATAAGTTTATGAATATAGAGAATTGATAATCTTTTGGTGTCAATCAGGGAGAAAAGCAAATGAAATTATTAGTTAATGAATTCCTGGCTCAAGCAACAGCCCGGCCAGACAAACCAGCGGTGATGGATTGCTATGGTACGGATACATATGGCGTCCTTAACCGGCGTTCGGCGATTGTGGCGGCCCGTTTACTTGATATGTCGCAAGATCAAAATACTGGAATGAGGGTTGGTGTGCTGCTTCCCCGTAACCGAGCTTATTTAACGGCAGTATTAGGTATTTTACGGTCTGGCGGAGCGGTAGTTCCTTTGGAAGAGGATTATCCGGCAGAGCGGGTACACTCTGTGCTAAGGGATGCAGGCTGTGTTGCCTGTATTTCTATTGAACAGTTATCCGAAAAGGTTGCTGACATCCCTGTTTTGACATTAGAGGAGATATTTGCTGATGAGGATACCCTTGCGGTAGATGATACCATAAATTTATCGGCCCCGGACAAGAAAGGCTTGATTCTCTTTACTTCTGGCTCCACGGGCAAGCCGAAGGGAGTAGTGCACCGTCAGACCTTTTTCTCCATGTGGCTTTATACTGTAAAGGGATACCATGAGTTTTCGGGCAAAGATGTGACCTGCTGTATGGCCGGAATGACATTTATTGCATCTTTTGTGGATCTTTATCCGCCGCTTATGGTTGGAGGCAGCGTTTATATTGCCAGCTCCACGGAGCGGATGAATGCAGACATGCTGTATAAAATTATCCAAAAGCGCCATATCACCGGGATGTTTTTGCCACCGCAGATGTTCTATGTAATGCGGGAGTTGTACGGCCGTTTGCCTCTGGATTATGTTGTCTTAGGCGGTGAAAAGGCGAAGGCGAAGTACACTATGGACGGCAATATTTTCGAGGTATATGGTTCCAGTGAATGTGCAGCTATTCTTCTTCATAAAATAGCCCAGGAGGATTCCCGTATGTTGGGAAAGCCGGGTAATGGTGTAAGTGTTTATTTGGTTTCTGATGATGGAAAACTCATTCAGGAGCCGGGGGTACTTGGTGAGCTATGCGTGGAAAGTCCTTGGCTGGCATTGAGATATAACAATATGCCTGAGGAAACGGCTGCCAAGTTTACGGATAATCCATTCGGTGCGGGTCGTCTGTTTCACACCGGAGATTACATGGCTTATGATGAAGAGGGAAATCTTCTGTTCCACGGCCGTAAAGACCATATGGTGAAGCTTAGAGGGTATCGGGTAGAGCTTGGTGAAGTGGAATTGACTGTGCAAAAAGCCAATGGAGTTCAGGAGGCCGCCTGTGTCACTATTCGGGTGCATGGTGGCGACAAATTGGCTTGCTATTATATTGGTGACCAAGTGGACAGCAATGTTTTGCGCAATCATGTGAAGGCCATTTTGCCGGAATATATGGTGCCGGATTATTTTGTATATCTGGCTGATATGCCGCGCAACGAGCGGAATAAAGTGGATTACCTCGCCTTGAAAAATATGGAGCCGCCAGTGGAAGAGGAAGAATATGAACCACCACAAAATGACCTGGAGGCAAAGATTTGTGCTGCTTTTGCCGAGGTATTGGAGCTGCCGCGGGTAAGTGCATTGGCAGATTTCTTTAATATGGGCGGAACTTCTTTGTCTGTGGCTATGTTGGTGGCTCAGCTGGATGATGCCACTTTGTCCTTTAACGATATAGCATCTTATCCAACTCCACGGGCCCTGGCAGCCTATTTAGAGGAAAATGCCAAGAACCACCGGGAGAAGCCGGTAATGAACCGGGAATTTTATCCGCTTACCAAAACTCAGATGGGCATTTACTTGGAGGGGTTAACTGGTGGTAACACTTCCACCTATACATTATCCTATTTGATGGTAGCTGATGCTAAGGTTACGTCTGACCAGTTGGTAAGGGCTGTAAAGGATGTTGTGGATGCGCATCCTTCTATGAAATATGTTATTCGGGCCGGGAAAGATGGTATACCACACATGTTTATGGTGCCAGATGCTGTGTTTGAGGTTCCTGTTATAGATGGCAGTGTGGATCAGCGCCTTGATTTTATCCGTGAATACATGCCAGTGGTACCTATGACAAATGAACTGCTGTTTTACTTTGCTGTTTATCGCACTGCAGAGCGATGCTATCTGGCCTTAAAGAGTCATCTGATTTTCTTTGATGCTACATCCTTAAGTCTCCTGATTAGTGAGCTGAACCGGGCCCTTGGTTCCTCCTCGGGCAGGGTAGAATATTTGCAGGAGGAATATACCATACAGCAAGTGGGTATGTATGAGGAAGCGCTCATGCAGGAAGGGGCTCATGAAAAGGCCGAGGCATATTTTCAAAAGCTGTTTGCCAAGATGGATGAAGTACCATCATTGGTGGGCGACCGGGAAGGACCTCTTACTCCGGGAGTCAGTGAAAATATGCGGTATATACCGAAAAACCTTACTGTAGAGCAGGTAAAGGCTTTTTGTAATCGTCATCAAATATCTGAGGGCAGCTTCTTTATGGGAGCCATGGCGTTACTGTTGTCCAAATACTTGAGCAGCAAGCAGGTTTCCTTTTCCAGTGTATATAATGGCCGTGCCCAGGCGGGGATGGATACCACTATTGGCACGCTTATAAAACGAATACCTGTTTATGGTAATTTTACTGAAAATATGCCGGTGGTGGACTATCTGCGGAATATGGGACGACAGATTGTCACCAGTATGGGTAACGATATTTATTCCTTTGATGAGGTGCTGAAGCATTGTCCGGTAAATGAGGATGTGGAATTCATCTATCAGGGAGATTTGTTCACCGATAACATGGGCGGTGGTAATAACGATGAAGGTGGAAATCTCATTTGTGGCGATTCCTATTTCCTGGAGCATTACCACACCGGCATGGTTACGGGATGCTTCTCTATCCAATTTTTCTCTACCAATGGGTTGTATAATATGACCATAGAATATCGCAATGAGCGGTTCTCACCGGCCTTTGTGGAGCGGTTTGCCCAGGATTTGTTTACGGTAGCGGAAGAGCTTTTACGCCAGGAGTTGATGGGGGATATTTCCCTTCTTACGGACGACGACAAGAAATCCTTGGCCGTCTTTAACGATACACAAGTTATCATGGATTTTGTCCCTGTACAGGAACAGATTCGCCGGCAGGCTCAAATGACGCCTGACAAGGTGGCTGTTACAGCTGCCGGTCACTCACTGACCTTCAGCGAACTGGATGAGCTTTCCGACCAGGTGGCCCATTCCCTCATCAGCGAAGGGGTGACCTTAGAAACACTGGTTGGTGTTCTCTTTGACCGGGAGGTTTGGGCCTATGTGGCCGAAATTGGTATATTAAAGGCCGGTGGTGCCTTCGTACCATTTATTCCGGAGTATCCGGATGAGCGGATAGAGTATTGTCTGGAAGATGGCAATATTCCTATTTTGCTTACTTCAACGGATTTGATGAACCAGCGTTCAGCCCTGAGGGAGCAGTGCAAAGTGCTGTCCCTGGACAAGCTTCTTGACAATAAGGAGACGGATACTGAGCTTCCGGAGGTGGGGGCTGATAATTTGGCATATTGTATCTATACCTCTGGTACCACTGGCAAGCCGAAGGGGGTAATGATTGAACATAAAAATATTGCCAACTATGTTCATCGCAATGAAAAATCCCCGGAAATTATGCATTATACCAAGCCGGGCCGCGTTGCCTTGGCATTGGCTTCTTTCTCCTTTGATGTGTCCATTGTGGAGGAATTTGTTCCGCTGTGTAATGGCTGTTCGGTAGTAATTGCCACGGAAGAGGAGATACATACACCAAATCAGTTGGCCCAGCTGATTATAAATAACGGGGTAAATGGTATTACCTGTACTCCGACGTATCTTTTGGGCCTGTTGGCTATCCCGGAAACCGTGGAAGCCCTGCAGCAGATTACTTTTTATGATGTGGGGGCGGAAGCCTTCCCAGCCGGGCTCTACCAGAAGCTACGCGCTTTGCGCCAGGACAGCGTGATTTTGAATGTATATGGTCCTACTGAGGCCACCATGGGCTGTGCCGCCGAGGAAATGGTGGAAAGCGAGGTTGTTACCGTTGGTACACCTATTGCCAATACCCAGTTCTATATAGCTGATTCCTTTGGCAATCCTTTGCCGATTGGCATTCGGGGCGAGTTGATGATTTGCGGCCAGCAGGTTGGCCGGGGCTATATAAATTTACCGGATAAAACGGCAGCGTCCTTCTTTGAAAAAGATGGCATCCGGGCCTATCGCAGCGGCGATTTGGCCGCATGGACCAATGAAGGAAAAATCCGGGTCTTTGGCCGGATTGATAATCAGATTAAACTTCGGGGCTTCCGTATTGAATTGGATGAAATAGAGAAGGTGCTGATGGAGTATCCTGACATCAATTCAGGTGCGGTTTCTGTCCTGAAAAAAGGTACAGGGGAATATTTGGTTGGTTATTATACTTCAGTTAAAGCTGTGGATGATAATAAGCTCAAGAACCATCTTGCGGCTAAATTGCCGGAATATATGGTTCCAAATCTGTTTGTTCGCTTGGAAGCTATGCCGTTGACGCCAAATGGCAAGGTGAACAGGCGGGCCCTGCCGGAACCGGATTTGTCGGCCTTTCGGGCTAAGTATGAGCCGCCAGCCACGGAGGTGGAGCGGGTTCTTTGTCATGCCTTTGCCCTGGCCCTTAATTTGCCGGAGGACAAGGTGGGAGCCTTGGATGATTTCTTTGATTTGGGTGGCGATTCCCTTAGTGCCATGGTGGCTTTGGCCAACGCGGATATTTCGGGACTGATTGCTGCAGATATTTTCCAAAAGCGAACCCCTAGACAGATTGCGGTTATTGCTGAGGAACGGGTGAATATGGGCAGCTTCGAAGAACGGGAAATGGTGGCCCGCAAGCAACCGTTGGCCTTGACCCCGCTACAAATCCAAATGCTGGATATCCAGCTGTTCCGTCCAGAGGCCACCATGTGGAGTAATATGCATTTTCTGGTGCAATTTGAGCTGGATGAGGTTGATATGCATCGGTTGTGTAAAGCGGTTAATCGGGCTATAGCCAATCACCCGGCTTTATCATCGGTATTCCGCTTTGACGAGAACCGGGAGTTGGTGCAGCAGTATGTACCTGGTATTCTGGAAGAGGTTGAGTTGCAGGATATCAATGAAGAAACCGTACCAATGCTGCCGGATGTTTTGGTTATGCCATTTGATAAAATATTGGATGCCTGTCTGTGCCGCGTAAAGGTGTTCCGGTCCCCATCCCATGGATATATGTTTATGGATATTCATCATCTACTGATGGATGGCGATTCCCTTGGGGTTCTGCTGGCGGATATTGTTAATGCGTACTTCGACCGGGAGCTTCAGCCTGATTATTATTTTGCCCTTCGCAGTGAAGAAATCCAGCGGATAGAGCAAGGTAGTTGGAATGAGGATCAGGCATGGTTTGAAGCGCAGTATGGCGATGAGGTTTGGTGTAAAATACCAGATATGTCTGTAGAGTCTCAGGAGTTGGTAGACCGTGAGCATATTGACCAGGCCGCTATGGAACAGCGTCTGGATTTTTCGGCCGATGATGTTAAAAGGGCTGAGAAATTCTGGGGGGTTAGTCATTCAGTAATGGCCATTGGCGCGGCTCTTTTAACCTTGTCCCGCTTTACCGGCAAACAGCATGTCATGGTGAATTGGATTTATAATGATCGCCTGGCGGCGGAAGCTCAGCATGCTGTGGGTATGATGATAAAGAATTTACCGGCTGCGGCCCGTATGGAAGAATATGCCTCTATGTCTGAATTCCTTATATCTGTGAAGGATCAGGTGGCAGAGGGAATTGCGCATAGCTCCTATGATTTCATGGCAGAAAATTTTGAACCTTTCGTTGATGATTGTATGGAGGTTAATCTCCAGCTGGGAATCAATGGCGACGAGCTGGATGTGCTTAAACCGACCCTTATTGAGCTGGCAGATGAATTCGCAGCTGCTGGTGCGCCTTTGGAGTTGGAGCTGTTAGAAAATAATTATGGTGATGGTGGCTTTGATTCCGAGATGGAATATGCAAAGGGATTATTTGATGCAGAACAAATGCGGGCCTTCCACGACCTTTATGTAAAAATTTTGGAAGGTATTGTTCGTTGTGAGGAAAAATTATGAATATAAAACTGTCAGATCATTTTACCTGTGGTAAGCTGGTGTGGTTTGCTTTACCCACCATTGGTATGATTTTGGTGTCTACCACCTATGACCTTATCGATGGCTATTTCGTGTCCAATTATATCGGTAAGACAGCTTTCGCGGCGATAAATATCATCTACCCGTATCTGTTGGCTATTATGGCGGTGGGGATGATGTTTGGTGTGGGCGGCAGTGCCCTTATTGCTGCTGAACTGGGTAAGGGGGACCGGGAGCGGGCTAACCGTTACTTTACCATGATTGTCAAGGCGGCATTTGGCGCCGGAGTTGTACTGGGGGCAGCTGGTTTATATGCTTTGCCAACGGTGTCGGAACTCTTGGGAGCCACTGAGGATATGATGAGCTATGGACTGCCCTATGGTCGTGTGCTGTTGTGCTTTATGCCTATAGCAATTTTGAGCTACGCCTTTCAAAGTCTGCTGTTTACCGCCGAAAAGCCCCAATTTGGCCTGTATTTTTCCCTGATAAATATGGGGTCAAATATTATCTTCGATTGGTTGTTCATTGTGATTTTTGGCTGGGGGATGACAGGCGCAGCCTTGGCTACGGCCATTGGTATGTGCCTTAACGGTATATTGCCCCTTGTCTACTTCCTGCGGGAAAATACCAGTCCTCTACGGCTGGTGAAGAAGAGTGGTTGGGATATAGGACCACTGCTGGGGGCCATGGGTAACGGTTCCTCCGAAATGGTGACCAATGTTTCCACAGCGTTGATTTTCATATTTTATAATATGCAGCTTATGCGGTTTATCGGTGAGGATGGCGTGGCAGCCTATGGAACGGTTCTGTTCGTTGAGGGAATTTTTGCGGCAATCTTCTATGGGTTGGCCATGGAGGCCACATCAGTGGTGGGGTATCATGCCGGAGCCCAAAACTATGATGAGCTGCAAAGTCTGCTGAAAAAAGGCGTTATGCTTAATTTGGGCTGTGGTATAGTGATGTTTGGTTCAGCCCAATGCTTTGCCCCTTTTGTGGCAGAAATCTATTTAGGCTACGATGCTGAGTTATGTGCCTTGGGGATATATGCCCTTAGAATGTTTGCTTTTGCCTTTATTTTACAGGGCTTCAATGAATATGCTTCGGCGTACTTTACCGGTTTGGGCAATGGGCGGGTTTCAGCGGCTATAGCCTTTATGCGTACTTTTGTGCTGCAATCTGCGGCCATTTTTGGCTTGCCGATGCTTCTGGGGACCGATGGCCTCTGGTTTGCCCAGACCTTTGCTGAAGTGGTTTCTACTTTGGTAGCAGTTGTATTTTTGGTAAAATTCCGTCACGAATTTATGGGATAGAATAGGATGGAGTATCATCGATATGAAGGACATTTTTAGCTATTTATCAGGTGGAAAAGAGAATAGTATTTTGCATAAGATGATACGCATTCTTCTGGGCAGCAATCTGATTGTTATTCTTGTTTTGGTAATAATTGCCTTTTACGGGCTGGGGGCAGCTCTGTACCAGGCTGAAGAAATGGGACATAAACTTAGTGAGGTGTCCTATCAGAATAGTTCTGAGCTTTTGGTAAAGCAACGGCAAGAGGAACTAATGTATATTACCAGTGACAATGCTAAAATTATCAATTTGTACATGGTATCTAATATCTATGATGTGCAGGCTATTGCCCACGAGGCCAGTGAGCTTTATCGTCATTCAGGTTTATATCCGTCCCGGAATGTAGCTGTGCCCAATGCAGAGGAATTTCAACCACTGAAAATTTATCTTCAGCACGGAACGGAGGTAAACCCCGACAATTATCGCCAGGAAATAGCCTTAATGGCTAATATTGAGGGATTTTTTGTCCGTCTCATGGAAGTTAATGATATGGCAGAATCCTTTTTCATAACTTCTCACCATAATTATACCCTGTCCGTCGATGAACCCGATGATGTGGAGGGGAGCAAAGAAAGTATACCCGATGTTATATATAATGCCGTGGAGACTGATTGGTATAAGCAAGCGGTAGAACAAGGTAAACCTGTCTTTACTGATGTTAGAATGTTTTCATTTTACAATGAGCCGGGTTTATTTTGTGCCTGCCCGTATTATGATGATAATAGTTCCTTGCTTGGTGTGGCTGCCATGGAGATTTCCCTGGAAAATTTGCGAATCCTTGTAAAGGATACCAATCTGCCTAATGCCGGTTTTTGTTTTGTTTTAGATAAAAAAGGGAGAGTTATTTTATCATCCCAAAGTGAGGCTTACCAAGCTGGTGAGGAAATGGAGCTGCCGGTAGATTTGAAGAAGGATATTCGCGCTGCGAATAACCAAGACTTATCACAGATAGCTCAGAATATGACTTTGGGCCAAAAGGGAATTCAGCTGGCAGAAATAGATGGCGACGAATATTTTGTGGCTTATGCTCCAATTGAATGTACAGGCTGGAGCTTTGCTACGGTCTTTGCCAAGGATGATGTAATTGCTCCTGTCGAACAAAATAAAGAAAATATTGAACTGCTCACTGCTGATTTAATGGATGATATGGAGAGAAATATAGATTCAATAGTTCTTTTTATGGTATTATCCATACTCTTCCTACTCTTATTTGTCATAAAGATAGGACAAAAGGTGTCCGGAAGATTTGTTTCATCCATTCAGAAGCTGACCAATGGTGTTCGTGATCTCACCAAGCGGGCCATAGTCGGCACATTACATGCTTTTGGTGAATTGCCGGAGAAAGGTAATAAACGGTCAAATAACAGCTTTACGCAGCGGGTGGAAATTCATTCCGGTGATGAAATTGAAGAATTGGCCAATTGTTTCAATATTATGACTGAAGAATTGGAAGGCTATATGAATACCCTTGTAGCTGAGACAGCGGAAAAGGAGCGTATAGCTACAGAGCTAACTCTGGCTCAGGATATCCAGATGGGGGTATTGCCTCATAAATTCCCGCCGTTCCCGGAGCATAAGGAGTTTGATCTTTTTGCCTCTATGGAATCAGCCAAAGAAGTGGGGGGAGATTTCTACGATTTCTATATGGTGGATGATCACCGTTTGGCTGTTACCGTTGCTGATGTGTCCGGTAAGGGAGTGGGGGCGGCCATGTTTATGGCTATATCCAAAACCATACTGAAGAACTTGCTTCTAACCGGCAATAATCTGACATTATCTGATATAATGGCCCATGCCAATAACCAGCTTAAAGCGGATAATACCGCCAGAATGTTTGTGACGGTGTTCATTGGCCTTTTAGACATAAGGACAGGTCTTTTTGAATATGTGAATGGGGGACATAATCCATCGCTGGTTTATGAAAAGGACAAGGGAGCTTTCCGATATCTAGATGTGGAAGCCAATTTTGTACTGGCCGGACGAAAGAATATTGCTTATGAAAGTCAGTCGATTATCCTAAAGCCGGGTGACGGTCTGTTTTTGTATACTGATGGCGTTACCGAGGCCATGAACAATAAAGAAGAATTGTACGGTGAAGCAAATCTGCTTTCTGCCCTTAATGCCTCATTAAATCCTAATGCTCCAGAGGCTCTCTTGGCGGAAATCAGTAAGTCAGTAGCCGATTTTGCGGGTGAAGCAGAACAATCTGATGATATTACGATGCTGGGATTGACTTATTTGGGTTCAGTTGGAGAAGATTAACTTTTTTTCCAGATAAATAAAGGATTTTAAAGGTTTTTTATCGAAGTGCAAAGGGTAAGATTAATTTTAAAAATGGAGGGGCTTTAACATGTTTATGAATGAGTATAAGCGGTGGTTTTCCTTTGATTTGGAGGATTGTGACCTTTATCCTGAGTTGGCAAAAATCAAGGACAACGAAGGGGAGATAAAGGATAGGTTTGCTGTGTCCCTTAAATTTGGAACGGCAGGACTTCGGGGCGTTCTTGGGGCAGGTACTAATCGAATGAACATTTACGTAGTCCGTCAGGCCACTCAGGGAATTGCCAATTGGGTAAAAAAACAGGGCGGAAGCCAAACTGTAGCCATTAGCTTTGATACAAGACTTAAAAGTGATGTTTTTTCCAAGACTGCGGCCTGTGTATTGGCAGCCAATGGTATTAAGGTGCGGATTTATGACAGTGCTATGCCGGTTCCGGCGTTGTCCTTTGCCACCAGGTATTATAAATGCAATGCCGGTATTATGGTGACGGCCTCGCATAATCCGTCCAAGTACAACGGATATAAGGCTTATGGTCCTGATGGTTGCCAGATGACTGATGCGGCTGCTGCTATTGTATATGAGGAAATTCAAAATACCGATGTGTTGACTGGTGCAAAGCTTATATCCTTCGCCCAGGGGGTAGAGGATGGCCTTATCCGGTTCGTGGGGGACGATTGCAAAAAGGCATTTTACGAAGCTATTGAATCCAGACAGGTTCGTCCGGGATTGGCAAAGACCGCCGGCCTAAAGCTGGTATACAGTCCATTAAATGGCTCCGGGCTTATACCGGTGACGCAGGTATTGAAGGATATTGGTATCAATGATATTACAATTGTACCGGAGCAGGAATATCCAAACGGGTATTTTACTACCTGTAGCTATCCTAACCCGGAAATATATGATGCTTTGGAGGCTGGTTTGAAGCTGGCCAAGGAGTGTGGTGCAGACCTTATGCTGGCTACTGATCCGGATGCTGACCGGGTTGGTATTGCCATGAAGTGTCCGGATGGTTCCTATGAGCTGGTATCCGGCAATGAAATGGGTGTACTTCTGCTTGACTATATCTGTGCCGGACGCATTGAAAAGGGTACCATGCCAAAGGACCCTGTTGCTGTAATGTCATTGGTATCAACCCCATTGGCTGATGCAGTGGCTAAAAATTATGGGGTGGAGCTTCGTAAGGTATTGACAGGTTTTAAGTGGATTGGTGACCAGATACTTCATTTGGAGGAAGCTGGTCAGGAAGAAAGATTTATTTTTGGCTTTGAGGAAAGCTATGGCTATCTTTCCGGTTCCTATGTCCGTGACAAGGATGCAGTGGTGGCTTCCATGCTTATATGTGAGATGGCAGCCTATTATAGAAGCATTGGCTCCAGTATCAAGCAGCGGTTAGAGGAAATTTATGCAAAATATGGCCGATATCTGAATAAGATTGACAGCTTTGAGTTCCCTGGGCTCAGTGGTATGGATAAAATGGCCGGCATTATGCAGACATTGCGTGATACTCCGCCAACTGAAATTGCTGGTCTAAAGGTTGCCAAGGTCACCGATTATAAGAAAACTGAGGAAACGGGGTTACCAGCTGCCAATGTATTGGTATATTCCCTGGAGGGGGGAGCAACAGTTGTAATCAGACCATCTGGCACAGAGCCAAAGATTAAGGCATATTTTACCACTCTTGGCAAGGATTTGGCTGAGGCACAGGCCCAAAAGGACAAGCTTTCAGCTTCAGTAAAGCCTTGGTTTGATTAAATATATATAAATCTGTATAATAATAAAAGCATGTTTTCAGTTATTATTTATACGGAGTAGTTTGTTATGTTTGCAGTTATTGTAAATACTCTGGCTATCGTTGCTGCTGTATTTATTGGTCTGCTCCTGCGAAAGGGACTGCCGGAGCGAATATCAGAAAATGTTATTAAGGCTTTGGGACTTTGTACTGTGATAATCGGTGTACAGGGGGCCATAAAGGAGGATAATATCCTCATAATGATTATTTCTGTAGTCATTGGTGTGACTATTGGAGAGTCTATTGATGCTGATGGCCGGGTGAACCGGTTTACGGACCGGCTTTTAAGGAGGGGCTCATCTAAGGTTAATTCCTCAAAGCTTACCGAGGCCTTTATTACATCCTGTCTGATTATGAATGTAGGGGCAATGGTGATAGTTGGCTCCCTGGATGCTGGTCTGCGGGCTGATTATACAATGCTGTATACCAAGTCGTTACTGGATTTTATATCAGGAATAATGATGACTGCCGCCATGGGAATAGGGGTTTTGGGTTCAGCAATTTTTACCCTTCTTTTCCAGGGCGGTATAGTCTTGTTGGCTGAATATCTTTCTCCATATCTATCTGATGCAATCATCAGGGAAATGTCCTGTAATGGCTGTTTGTTAATTTTTGCTTTAGGACTCAACATGCTGGGGCTGACCAAATTTAAGGTAATTAATTATCTTCCAACCTTGGTGGTGGCTCCAATGGTGTTGGCAGCTTTTGATTATTTTGGTTTTATATAAATGTAGTTAAACGAGGTGTTAAAGGTTATGGAATACGTGAAAATTCGTGAACAGGATGCCAAGCATTATATTTATGAATTTGATGGCAGGTACCCTAAGATTAATGAGAAGGCCTATTCGTTCAGTACAGCAGTGCTGATTGGTGACGTTGAGCTGAAGGAATATGCCAGTGTTTGGCCCAATGCCACTTTGCGAGGGGACATAAACAAGGTTGTAGTAGGTCGTTACAGTAATATTCAGGACAATAGCTGCTTACATGTGGCTGACAACTATGGCTGTATAGTGGGAGATTATGTTACTGTTGGCCACAGTGTTACTCTCCATGCCTGCACCATTGAAGACTATTGTCTCATTGGCATGGGCGCTACCGTTCTTGATGGAGCAGTTATAGGCCGTGGCTCTATTGTAGGAGCCGGAGCTTTAGTAACAAAGGGAACCATTATACCACCGAATTCACTGGTTGTGGGTTGTCCAGCCAAGGTAAAGAAAACCCTTGATGAAAATGGCTTTAAGGCCATTCATGCCCAGGCAGTAAAATATAAATCCGAATGGGCTGAAAAATATGGTCTGGGGTTGAACGTTGGTGGCGAAGTTTATGATGGTTCACAAATAGTATAATATTTTTTTGTATGTTGGAGGAAATAACGATGAAAAGTAAAAAGCTGTGTGCGGCAGTATTGGCTGCTGCCTTGAGTTTCAGTGTAGCAGCTGGAATAACCAATACAGAGGCTGCCTCCAGAGCAGAAATGGCTAAGATTTCTATTAATCAAAAGGGCAGTAACTTTAAATATTGGAATCAGGAGTCCAAGGCTTTTAAAGAGCTTACCAGCTATGTCAAGGATGTTACGGATAAAAATAGTCCTAATTTTATCCCTGAAAAGGACCGGATTGCAGTTTTTGATTTGGATGGAACGCTGATATGTGAAACTACACCATCCTATTTTGAATGGATGATGCATATACAGCGCGCCTTGTATGATCCTAATTACACACCATCAGCCCAGGACAAGGCTGATGCAGAGCAGGTGCTTGAAGCTGTTAGGAGCATCGGCGTTCCAGTACCTACCAGCAATCAGGCCAAGGCCCAGGCTTCAGTGTTTTCCGGTATGACTTTGGATGAATTTGATAACTATGTTAAGGATTTCATGGAGACTCCGGCTGAGGGACTTACCAACCTAAAGCGTGGTGAATCCTTCTATTTGCCAATGATTGAAGTTGTTTCCTATCTTAATGCCAATAAATTTAAGGTGTTTGTAGTATCTGGTTCTGACCGGCAGGCAGTGCGGGTTCTTTGTGATGGGATAATGCCGGTGGATTCTGATAATATCATTGGTACCGACGTCCAGTATTTTGCAGCCGAGCAGGGTGACACTGATGGCCTTAAATACATCTACGATAAAAAGGATAAGGTGATTCGTGGGCAGTTTATTATAAAGGATTTGCAGATGAACAAGGTGTCAAATATTGCCAGAGAAATCGGCAAGCAGCCTGTATTGGCCTTCGGAAACTCCGGCAGTGATTCCAGCATGATGAATTATGCAATTTACAATAACAAGTACAAGGCATTGGCTTTTGGAATTATTTGTGATGATCGAGTTCGTGAGCTTGGCAATCCGAAAACTGCCGATAAAATGAAAGCAACATGCGATAAATATGGTTATATTACCGTTTCTATGCGAGATGACTGGAAAACAATCTACGGAGATAACGTAAAGAGAAGTAATCCAGACTGAGAAAATGTCCATAATCTAGTGTATTGACATAATGATTTTTGAACTAAAGCTTCGCCAGAGGTGCTGTCAAATGCGAGGCTGAGGAATGAGGCATAGCAGTGGCTATGTCGATTGACAACAACAAAGCAGTTGGCAGTACATATGGTGAAGTTTGTCAAAATATCATCGTGTCAGTACACGAGGAGGCTTGTAAATGCTTATTGGTCATTTGGGGGCGTTGTTGTCCTTTATTACATTTTTTATATCGGTGATGGCGTTTTCCTATGGGAAGGATGCATACGAAATCACGTCCTTTGAAAAGAAGTGCCTGTATATTTTGCTTGGTTGTACAGTAATCAACATAATATCCCTGGCCTTAAAGGATTATTCGATGCTTTATTATTCTGATTATCTGCAATTTTTGGCTAGTTTAGCGATTTTCCTGATGTTTGGGGCTTTATGTAAAGCTTTTTATCGCATAAAAAAATCCCTGGGACGTGTTGATTAAATGAGTTCGTCCATAATATGAGCATAATTTTTCCTTTTGCCAAAGCAGGCTGTTTTGCTGTATAATGTACGAAACAGGCAGGGATGCCGAGATATTTGGAGAAAAATGTGCAGGGAGGTGCAGAGGATGAATGTTGGTGGTATAGGTGGTTATATGGGCTACGGAGCCGGTATCACCGGTATGCAGGGATATAACGAGGCCAATCAAATGCCGGCTTATGGCCAACAGGTAACTGATGGTAAGGGGACAGGTCCTGAGCATCAGATTAAGCCGGGGCATAAATCTTCGCCGGCTGAGTGTGAAACCTGCAAAAATCGCAAATATCAGGATGGCTCTGATGAAATGGTGTCCTTTAAGGCACCTGGCCATATTGATCCAGACAACGCTGCAATGGTGGTGCTGAGCCACGAGCATGAGCATGTTTCAAATGCTTACAACAAAGCCAACAACAATAATGGGCATGTTGAACGGGCTACTGTACAGTTAAAAACTGATATTTGTCCTGAATGTGGTCGTTCATATATATCAGGTGGAGTGACTAATACTCAGATTAAGTATTACAATGAGGATAATCCTTATCAGAAGGATTTAAAAAGCACTGATGCAGTAAAGCTTCGTGGTGCTAATGTAGATATTGCGGCATAAGCTAAAGAAAAATCCCGCTGTGGCATTGAAGCCACAGCGGGATTTTTATGTAATTCTTTATCTAAAATATTGGAAAATCAGAAGGACACAATGCCTGATGATTTTAGGAACAGGAGAATAAGCAATGCCGGAGCAATATACTTTATCATGGCAATATAGATATATCGACGGCTGAATTTCTCACCATTTTTTTCCATTTCCTTGATTATAATTTCCGGTCCTACAAACCAACCAATCATCAGACAGGTGCCGATGGAAATCAAAGGCATGAGGATATTGTTGGAAAGATAATCCATTAAATCCAAGACCTGACCAGTGCCACCGGTAGGCATTGGCAGTTCAAAATAAAGAACATTATAGCCGAGACATACGATAGTACCAAATACTAAAGCGATGAAGAATTCAGCCATGGTTGCTTTTACACGGGTGATGTGGAAATAATCCATAAAGCTTGAAACAACAGCTTCCATAATGGAGACTGCACTGGTCACTGCGGCAAAAAGAACCATAAGGAAGAACAGAACACCTATAAAGACACCGGCCCCCCCCATACTTTCAAAAACCTTTGGCAGGGAAATAAACATCAGTCCAGGACCGGAAGCAGTAAGGCCTTCGGTACCCATAAAGGTAAATACTGCTGGAATAATCATAAGTCCAGCCAAGAAAGCAACCAGGGTGTCAAAAAATTCGATGCGGTTTACCGATGATACTGCATCAGCCTTGTCACTAACGTAGGAGCCATAAGCTACCATAATACCCATAGCCACAGACAGGGAGAAAAACAGCTGCCCCATGGCATCAACCAAAACAGTCATAAAGGAACTGAAGGTCAGTCCCTCCAGATTAGGGATAAGATAAATTTTGAGACCTTCCATGCCAGTTCTGGTAACTCCATTGGCATCAGTATGACTGATGTTCAGGGAAAATGCTGCAATAATAATAACAAGAAGAATAAGTGCTGGCATTATAATCTTTGATGATGCCTCAATACCCTTGTTTACTCCCAAAAGTATAATGGTAGTACATGCAATCAGAAACAGGAACATGTAAACCAACGGCTCATATTGAGCTGTAATAAAGCCGGTGAAGAAGCCATCCTGAGCTGCCTGGGCGTCACTACCACTTAGAAAGGCAACAAAATATTTTACTACCCATCCACCAATGGCACTGTAATAAGGCATGATAATAGCTGGGATTAGACAGGCTATGAGGCCCAGTCCCTTCCAACTTTTTGAAATACGGCCATAGGCAGTGAGAGGACTTTGCTTGGTCATTCGTCCAATGGCAATTTCCGTAGTCAGCAAAGCAAAGCCAAAGGTAAGCAGCAGTATAAAATAAACCAATAAGAACATGCCACCGCCGTCTTTGGCTGCCAAATATGGAAATCTCCAGATATTGCCCAGACCTACAGCTGAACCGGCAGCTGCCAGGACAAAGCCCAACGAACCACCAAATGATTTTCTTGATTCCATAATCTAAACTCCTTTTTGTAGAATAAGTCGAATAAATACTTAGCACCTGTCAGCGCAGGGTAAGTATACGAGCGTTATTATAGCACAATGAATTTGAAAAATAAAGGGTCGTTATTACAAAAATATGTAAACTTGTAAAGTGTATCAAAAAAGGAAGTAAATTATCTTTATGTAGTATTTATGCAGAATTTTTGAGAAAAACAAATAAATACTTAAATTTTACGAAATATAATTGTATATACATAAATAATATATATAGTACTACAGGTGGACAATAAAATATTTATAGGGGACAATGTTGTCACCCTATGCCAACGGGCGCTAAAGCTCCTGCCTATTAGGTGGGAGATAAGCGCCCGTACAGCTAAGTATTTACTCGATTAAAATTCAGTGGGAGTTTAAGGCTCCCACTGAATAAGTCTCATTTTACCATCCGTTGTTTTTTAAATAACCATGTAGCCTTTGGGCAAAGTCTGGTATGGAAGTGGGACGCAGATGAATATTGTACCCAACATACATAGGTGGGGTAGCAAACCTGGGCAAAATTTTTGTCCGAAGCTTTCCCTCCACATTATAAAAAAATATATTATAGCTGAAATTAGGTCGATTGAAAAAATCCTTCATAAATGTAACAGTTTCCTTTATCAGGTCAGCCAGCACATCAATGCTCTCCGGCCTTGGAGTAAGGGCATGTTGAGATTGTTTGTCTGCAACATTATAGGCATCGTCACTTAGCACAATATTATATTCAGAAAAACCAATGCGGGGCGTTGTGGAGGTATTTAGCTCAACGCCGAGCTTATTATATATTGTTATACCGCTAAATTCCTCTGTGTGGTACATTAATTCAGGGTCAAGGTCAGGGTAGCCCACCAGCTGCATATGGGGGTGTTGAATTGTCCCACCGGACATTGGACCATAATTTTTAAAGAATATTACGGAACGATACAGGCCACTGTTAAGCATTTTCAACCAATGCTTTACCCCAAACTGTATGACCCTCCGCATGTGTTCCCTTGGATAATCTGGTATGTCCCAATGACAATGCTCTGTTTCAATAAGCACCAGCTGATTGGAGGGTTCCATAACATTGTATTTGTTCTTCAATAATATAATGCTGCCATCGGTATCAATGATATTCTCCAGGGCTTTAACATTACAGAAGGGGCAATCCTTGGTATTTTGTATTCCATTGATAGTTCGAGGCTTTTTTACCCCAATTGTCGTATTGAAATCTACTATATTTATATCCATATCCATCTGTAGGACTCCTTGTGTGTCTGTAGTCTGCCACTGCTTGCAGTCTTAGACTGTAAGTGTTATAATTTCTTAGCGTGGCTTATTGTGCCATCAGCAATGCTGTTAGTTAAGATATGTGCATAACATGCTATTAAATATTAAAGCACAATAAATCATTTTATACAACTGTTCAGTATGCCTACAAGGGTGTGATAATATTAGTACGCAGGAAACTTCTGAAATAAAAAGCAAAAATGACAAGGGGGAATCCCTGCTGAAGGGAACCTTGATTCTTACTGTAGCCGGTGTAGTAGTCAAGGTAATTGGCTCGCTAAACTGGATTTTTGTGTCCCGAATTTTGGGTGGTGAAGGCATTGGTCTTTATCAGATGGCTTTTCCAATATATTTCTTTGCTCTTAGTGTTTCAACAGCCGGCGTACCGGTGGCAATTTCCATCATAACTGCTGAGCGGGTTGCGTTGAAGGATATTTTTGGCGCCAAACGGGTGTTTAAGGTATCTATGTCATTGATGTTTGTAACAGGTATTTTCTTTTCTGTCCTGACCTATTTAGGTGCTCAATGGCTGATAGATTTTCATTTTATTCGTGATCCAAGAGCTTATTGGTCGGTAGTGGCGTTGGCACCGGCCATATTTTTCGTAACCCTTCTGGCCAGCTCCCGTGGGTATTTGCAGGGATGGCAAAGAATGACTCCAACGGCTGTATCGCAGATTGTGGAACAGATTTTTCGGGTTGTTACCATGATTATGTTTGCCAGTCTGTTTTTACCGTATGGATTGGATTATGCAGCAGCGGGAGCCAGTCTTGGAGCCTTTGCTGGGGCAGTTACCGGACTTATTGTACTGGTGTATTTTCACTGGAAGCTGGAGCGGGATATAGTCAAGGAATTTGGTCGAAATATTAAACCATTACCGAACGCAGAGCATACATCAAAATGGGGTATTATCAAGCGGATATTTGCTCTCTCGCTACCGGTATCAGCTGCAAGTATAATGCTGCCGGTTGTTTCGAACCTTGACCTTGCTATTGTACCACAGCGGTTGGAGGTAGCCGGTTATAGTGTAAATGAAGCAACAGAGCTTTTTGGCTATCTTACCGGCATGGCTGTACCACTGGTAAATTTGGCAACCATTATTACGGCATCTCTGGCAGTAAGCCTTGTGCCGGCGATTTCCAAGGCCAGGGCATTACAGGATGCCAAGCTGGTATTTAGCCAGACAGCCTCGGGAATGAGAATTTCCAATGCCGTATGCTTTCCCGCCTTTGTCATTGTGTTTATATTGGCTACACCAATTGCTTCACTGATATATAATGCTCCTAATGCTGGACCGGCTATTATGATTTCGGCAGTAAGCATCGTCCTTTTAGGGCTTCATCAGGTTTCAACAGCTGTATTACAGGGGCTGGGCCATCCATCCATTCCTATGGTCAATATGATTATAGCCGCAGTTGCTAAGGTAATTCTAAACTGGACCCTGGTTGCTCAGCCGTGGCTGGGAATTATGGGAGCAGCCTGGGCTACAGCAGCTGATATGGGTGTGGCAGCTATAATAAATATGTATTTTATTTACCGCTACATTGGTTATCGTATAGAAATACCACAGTTGTTAAAAACTGTGGCAGCTGCAGCAGTTATGGCTGGTGCAGTTTGGCTGTTCTATGACTATACTATTTCGGCTCTGGGCAGCAATGTAGTGGCAACCTTCGGGGCCTGCCTGGTTGGCTTTGTGGTATATCTTTCTGTTTTACTGTTAATTGGTGGTATGCTGGAGGAGGATATGGCCCGCATTCCGATGATTGGACGGTTTGGTATCAAGGCTATGCATGCACTTGGGGTTTATAAGGATAAGACTGCGAAATGATATATTGAAGGTATTATATATGAAGAAGCTTGTTTTGATATATAATCCAGTTTCGGGCAAGGCGATTTTTAAGACCAGGCTGGATGAAATTATTTTTAAACTGCAAAGCCGTGGTTGTATGGTAATTCCTTATCGTACTACACCGGAAAACAGTGATATTCTGGATTTTATAAAATTAGCCGCTCCGGACGGAATCATTGCTGCTGGAGGTGACGGTACAGTTCATGAAGTGGTAAACCTTATCATGCATGCTGAACTGAACATACCCATGGGGATTATTGGTACAGGAACCTCCAATGATTTTGCAACATTTTTACAGTTAGATACTGAGGAGTATTTTGACCGGATAGCTGCCGGTAAAACCATGAAAATCGATTTGGGCAAGGTGGGGGAGCAGTATTTTATAAACGTGGTCAGTGCCGGCATGGTTACCTCCATTGCCCATGAGGTAGATACCAGACTAAAGAATGCCTTTGGCAAAATGGCCTATTATGTTCATGGTCTGAAAACACTGCCCCAGTTTCGCGCACTTGATTTGACTGTGCGGACAGAAAATGAAGTGTTTCATGAAAAGGCATTTCTTTTTTTGGTGGTAAATTCCAGTGTGGTTGCCAGCTTTAAAAATGCGGCAGTACAGGCCAGCATACAGGATGGTGTCATGGATTTGCTCATAATGAAGCAATGCAATATGAAGGATTTAATGGTGGTAACTACTGAGCTGTTGATGGGCAAGGATATTTCCAGCCGCAAGGAAGTGGTTTATCGTCAGGCGGCTTCCTTTGAGGTGGAATGTACTGAGAAGCTCACCAGTGATATTGATGGAGAGATTGGGCCGGATTTGCCACTAAAAATTGAAACAGTTCCCAAGGCCTTTGAAATTTTTTATTAAACGGGGAGTGAGCCATAGCACCTATCAGCGTAGTGTAATATTTATCCTGTTTTAAGTTTGGAAGGAGAATTGGTAAATGGGCGGTTTTTTTGGCGTTGTATCCAACAGGGATTGTGTTGTAGATCTGTTTTTTGGGTTGGATTATCACTCACACCTGGGCACTAAATATGGTGGAATGGTAATTTATGACGAGGCGGCCGGTTTTCAGCGGCAAATCCACTCCATAGATAAAACCCCCTTCCGAACAAAATTTGAACAGGATTTAGAGGTGTTTTCCGGGACAAGTGGGATTGGCTGTATCAGTGATACCGACCCACAGCCCCTGATGGTTCGTTCTCACTTAGGGGTGTATGCCATTACCACCGTGGGAATAATTAATAACACCGATGCCTTACTGGAAAAATATTTTTCCGACCGGACACGTCAATTTATGGCCACCAGCTCGGGACGGGTGAATGCCACTGAGATTGTGGCGGCGCTTATAAATGAAAAGGATGATATTGTTTCTGGTATACTGCATGCCCAGGAGGTTATAGATGGCTCCATGACAATAATGCTGCTTACCGGTAAGGGGGAGGTTATAGTTGCCAGAGACCGAATGGGCCGACTACCAGTCATCATTGGAAAAAATGAAGATGGATACTGTGTTGCCTTTGAAAGCTTTGCTTTCCAAAAAATGGGCTATGATATGTTTTATGAGCTGGGCTCGCGGGAAATTGTCCGCATGAATCCAAATGGTATTGGTACAATTTCGCCAGCCAGCAGGGATATGAAGATTTGCGCATTTTTGTGGACATATTATGGCTATCCAACCTCCTGCTATGAAGGTAAAAATGTTGAAATAATGCGGTGCAAAAACGGTAAGATTATGGCAAGGCTGGAAAAGGAGCAGGGCACCATGCCTGACATTGATTATGTGGCCGGTGTGCCGGATTCCGGGGTTCCCCATGCCATTGGCTATGCCAGTGAAAGCGGGGTGGAGTTTGCCCGTCCGTTTATTAAATATACACCAACCTGGTCCCGTTCTTTTATGCCAACCAGTCAAAAAATCCGCAATCAGGTGGCCAAAATGAAACAAATCCCTGTGCCGGAGCTGATAAAGGACAAGAAGCTTCTCTTTGTGGATGATTCCATAGTGCGGGGGACTCAGCTGCGAGAAACGGTGGATTTTCTGTATCGTAGCGGTGCCAGAGAGGTGCATATGCGCAGTGCCTGTCCGCCAATCATGTATGGCTGCAAGTACTTAAATTTTTCCAGCAGCAAATCGGAAAACGAGCTTTTAGCCCGGCGGGTCATCCAGGATTTGGAAGGAGACGAAGGCAAAAAACATCTTGATGAGTACGCTGATGCCACTACTGACCGGGGAAAATGCATGTTGAAGCGGATTTGTGAAATGTTTAAATTTGATTCACTTGGGTATCAATCCCTGGATGGCACCCTGGAGGCTATAGGACTGGATAAGGATAAGGTATGTACCTATTGCTGGACTGGTAAGGAATAAGATGAAAATAACTTAGGGCTGGTAAGAATGGCCAATAGCCAATCTTTCCAGCCCTGTTGGTTATTTTACCCTATACTAACGGGCGCTAAGGCTCCCGCTTAGGATTTATTCGACTATGATTCAGCGGGAGTCTAAAGCTCCCACTGAATAAGTCTTATTTTACAGGTGGTAAATCCTTTACCCAGCCCTTGAAGGCCTTGATAATATTGCCGGCCGGCATGGCAGCCAGCTGCTCATCAGTAATGTCAGCCGGGATAAGTGGTGCTAGCGTGGCTGCTGTAGCCAGGAATTCCTCCATGGTCATGCCATCCAGCAGCCCTTTTACTATTTCATAAGCCTCCTGGGGACTTTTTGCTTCACTGAGCTTCTGGAGCATTTCTGGGTTTTGCATTATGGCAGCACCGATTTGCATAAATTTTTCTGGTATCATTATCCATCACATTCCTTTTATAGTATTTTAGGTATAAGCATTACAACCAATTTTCCTTTCCATTATAGCAAAGAAATATGTATATTGATACAGAAAAAAGATAAATATGGAGTAGATATGAAAAAAATTCTTTGGTTGGCCCTAAATGCCAAATTTTCTCACACATCATTGGCAGTTCGATATTTGCGTCAGACCGCTGCGGAAATACAGCTTAAATCCAGTATTTTAGAACTGACGATAAATAACTACCTCCCGGATGTACTAAGTGAAATATATAGTTATAGGCCGGATATTTTAGGTATTGGTTGCTATATATGGAACATTGAGATGGTGAAAAAGCTTTTACCATTAGTACGAAAGGTTTTGCCTGATACGATTATTATTTGTGGAGGGCCGGAGGTTTCCTATGACATTGCAGATTTTATGCTTGAAAATCCCACAGTGGATTTTGTGGTGGCGGGAGAAGCTGAGGAAACCATAAAAGAGCTGTTGGAGCTTACCGTTAAACAGGGTGGAATCAATGGTAACAGGATATTATTGTATGAGCCCACATCTCCGGGGCTTAGCTATCGCAAGGCAGATGGAGCTATTCATGAAGGACGGGCTGTTACCCTTGTACATAGCGATGAACCAAATGGGCTGCGGGTTCCATTTGCCTATGTCCATGAAGAGATGGCTGATATAAGGGAAAAAATTCTTTATTATGAAACCTCCCGAGGTTGTCCATTTTCCTGTGCTTATTGTTTGTCCTGTGCCACTAAGGGAGTCCGCTATCGACCCTATGATGAAATAAAAAATGAGTTGGATTTTTTTATACAACATGATGTGCGACAGATAAAATTTGTGGACAGAACATTTAATTCCAGTAAAGACCATTATTTACCCATAATTAACTATATAGGGAGCTTACCTGAGTCATGCCGGACGAATTTCCATTTTGAGATTGCAGCAGATTATCTGGACAGTGAAACTATTTCGCTTCTTCAGTCCATGCCAAAGGGCCGGGTTCAGCTGGAAATCGGTATTCAGACAACAAATCCCCAGGTACTGAAGCTAATCTCCCGGGTAAATCATTGGACCGATATTTGCCATAACATCAGGCTGTTACAAAGGAACCATAATATACATATCCATACCGATTTGATTATCGGTCTACCTGGTGAGGACATGGCCTCCTTTGGGCGGTCCTTTAATGCTCTGTATAGCCTTCATACGGATATGCTGCAGCTGGGCTTTCTGAAATTTCTTAAGGGCTCGTCCATGATGAAGCTGGTGGATGAGTACCAATATGAATACATGAATATTGGCCCCTATGAGGTGTTGTCCAACAGTGTTATGAACTATGGGCAGCTTCGGTGGCTGCATATTTTTGAACAGGTATTTGAGCTGTATTATAATGCAGGTCGTTGTCTGAAATCCAGCCAATTTGTGATAGAAAACCTTTTTGCAGGTGATGCCTTTGGATTTTATTCCCGTTTTACGGATTATTGGGAAAAGCTGGGGAATCACAGGTGGGCGATTGCTGCCAAGCAGCTTTACAAATATTTGTGGGATTTTTTTGTGTCGCTGGCAGATACTGGAATTGCTGCTGAACAGTTTGAAAACAGCCATACAATAATGGATAATTTATTGCGGTTTGATGCTCTGACAGCGGATAGCGGGCAAAATAGGCCGGAGTTTTTGAGCTGGAACAAAGAAAAATTTCAGGAGCAGACCGGAGCCTTCTGGCGTAACAGGCTGAAATCAGGTCGCGGAGCCAGTACAGTGCTTGATGGATTCCAGTTCACAATGCTCATGTACGGTAAGGAAGCAAGCAACCGAAAACAAGAGATAGACCGCCAGCACTACACTATTCCGAACCAAAGACCAAAAGATAAGCATTGTGGGAAAATCTAAACTTTTGGATTTTCCTACAATGCCGACTAC
>JAFVER010000011.1 GCA_017475925.1 Anaerovibrio sp.
ACCGGTATTTTCCTGACCACAGGAGCACTTCCAGACAGGGCCACCAGCAGCCGGCTGCGGAGTCTGCTGTGGTGGTTGCTGAGGCTGTGGAGGTTGTTGTGCCTGTTGCATTGCTCCCATCTGCATCATCTGCGCTGCATTGTTGCCGCCCATAGCACCGGCCATTCCCATACCCATAAAGGCACCCATGGCACCAGCACCACCTTCATTATTGGCAGCCATCTTCATGCTGTCAGCCGTAGCACCAGCCATCTGTAAGCCCGCCATCTGTGCGTTCCCCATGCTAGCATACCGCTGATAATCCTTGATTTTTTCTTCATCTTCGTCGCTGGCCTTTACGCTGCTGACACCAAAGGAAACAATTTCAATTCCCCTTAGCTCCCCCCATTTTTTACTGAGAAGCTCGTTTAAAGTGTCGGCCAGCTCATCAACATGGGCTGGAATACTGCTATATTTGATTTCCTGCTCCGACAGCTTAGCTATAGCCGGCTGTAGCTTGGTCATCAGCTCGCTTTTCAGCTGGCTGTCAATTTCCTCCCGGGCATAGGATTCGGTGATATTACCACACACATTGGTATAAAACAGCACCGGATTGGTAATACGATAGCTGTACTCCCCAAAGCAGCGTAAGGACACTGTCATGCTGAGGCCACTGCGCTTGTCATAGGTGTCAAAGGGAATCGGACTTGGCGTACCATATTTATTGCCGATTATTTCCTTGGTATTGACAAAATAAACCCGCTGATCCTTCCCCGGATCGCCGCCAAAGGTAAATCTTTTACCAATTTCGCCAAAAATCGCCTTTACATTATCCGCCAACCCACCAGTAAATACCGATGGCTGTAGGGTTGTGTCATAGGTGTATTCACCAGGCTCTGAGCAAATATCCACTACCTTACCCTGCTCTACAATAATCATGCACTGACCATTGTTTACCGCAACCACTGAACCATTAGAGATAACATTGTCCTCAGCGCTGGTGTTGGAGCTGCGTCCCTGGCTGCTAAGCCGTTTCTGCCCCTTTACCACCAATAAATCCGCTGGTATACTTTCACAATATATAAACTCCTTCCACTGATCAGCCAAAGTACCACCAACGGCTCCCATTCCTGCTTTTATAAGCCCCATAAATATACCCCCTGTCTGATAATGTTTTACATATACTTTTACATTTCGATATTAGGTAGAAAAATCCTTTTAATCAATAAAAGATTATTGGAGCTTCAACCTCAGTCTATTTTATAGGCATTTTATCGCACCTCATCCGTCTGCCTGTCGGCAGCCACCTTCCCCTCAAGGGGAAGGCTTTAACTATCAACACCTCATCCGTCCTTCGGGACACCGACGGAGCTTTGCTCCTAGTACATTTAGGTGCTTTCCACTGGATAGAAATTGAATTTACCCAGGGCTCTACGGAAGCATCCAAGAGGCAAAGCCGATTGGATAATGCGCCCTATGCGAAAGTGTCCTGTGAGACAAGACTTTGTTGAAGTTGAACAGTAGACACTGACCGCTTACGGAAGCATCCAAGAGGCAAAGCCGATTGGATAATGCGCCCTATGCGAAAGTGTCCTGTGAAACAAGACTTTGTTGAAGTTGAACAGTAGACACTCACCGCTATGGGTGCTTAACTACCACCTAAGAGGATGGGAGCCTTATCGCCCGTTAGCAAAGGGTAAATTTAAGGATATACCTGAGGACTAGATGAGGTGTATATAATATGGCAGAGGAAGCATGGACTATAGGAAAGCTCCTGAAGTGGACAGAGGAATATTTTACCAAGGCTGGTATTGATACCCCCCGCTTGGATGGCGAGGTGCTTCTTTGTCATGTTCTTAACAAGGAACGAATACATTTATATGTCCATTTTGATCAGCCCTTGACCAAGGCAGAGCTGGCTCAGTTCAAGGACTGTATCCGTCAGCGGGTACAGCATAAGCCGGTAGCTTATATTGTTGGACACAAGGAATTTATGGGATTGGATTTTAATGTAACTGAGGACACCCTGATACCACGGCCGGACACAGAGATATTGGTGGAGGCGGTGATTTCCCGCTTGCAGACCGGGCGGGAAAATACAGGTATTATAGCGGATATAGGTACCGGCACCGGAGCCATATGTCTGTCGTTATTGAATTATCTTACTACCCTAAGGGCTGTGACGGTAGATGTTTCGGAAAAAGCCATAGCAGTGGCTAGAGAAAACGCTGAACGTCTTGGCCTTTCGGAGCGTGTTGAATTTTTTCAGGGAGATTTGCTGGAGCCGATAAGGGGACGTAAATTCACTGCAATAGTATCCAATCCACCCTACATTCCTGAGGGGGATATAGCGGGACTTGATGTGGATGTAAAGGAGTATGAGCCTATTAATGCTTTGTCGGCAGGTACTGACGGGCTGGATTTTTATCGTCGGCTGGTGGCTGAGGCGGCTGACCTATTGACTGAGGATGGTTTTTTGGCTATGGAAGTAGGAATTGGCCAGGCAAATCCTGTAAAGGCATTGGGGGAAAGCCACGGCTGGGGCCAATGTGAAATAATTAAGGATTTGGCGGGAATAGACCGGGTAGTTGTATTATGGAAACAAAAATAGTGCATGTAAGGGATATAGTGCAGGATAAAAAAGCTATAACAGCCGCAGCCCAAATGCTTATTGCCGGTGAGCTGGTGGCGATGCCTACGGAAACAGTATATGGCTTGGCGGCCAATGGCATGGATGAGCTGGCAGTGAAAAGGCTATATGAAGCAAAACAGCGACCGGGATATAAGGCCTTTTCCCTCCAGGTGCCTGATGTAAGCATGGTAAATGATATTGCCCAGCAGGTGCCGGATATGGCATGGCGCCTGTTTGAAAAATTTTGTCCGGGACCTATTACCATTGTCCTACCTAAAAATAATAATGTGCCTTCTGTAGTCACTGGGGGAAAAAAAACTGTAGGGATACGTATCCCTGCTAATGATATTGCTCTGGAAGTGCTAAAAGCAGTCGGGGTACCCTTGGCAGTTCCCAGCGCTAATATTTCAGCGCATCCGAGCCCTACCTCGGCGCAGATGGTGTATGATGATATGCAGGGGCTGATACCATTGATTTTGGATGGTGGGCCATGTAATCTTGGTATAGAGTCAACTATTGTTGACTGTACCGGTGATGAACCGGTTATTATCCGCCAGGGTGCTATATCGGAAAAGAAAATACTGGATTGCATCAATAATAAGGACTGAGGAATTGAAGTTTTTTCTCAGTCCTTTAGTACTTTTTTCTTTACCTTGTGTGACGATGTTTGCTGTGGTAAAATACATTGGTGTAGTGAGAGAATACATTTTGTCCGATGTTAACTAAATTCAGATGGAATTTAAAACTCCATCCGAATGATTTTAGTTTTCATTTTATATTAAACGAAGGAGCATGCTTGATGAAAATTTGTGTTGGCTGTGACCATGGTGCCATAGAGCTGAAAAAGGCTGTGTTGGAGGTTTTGCAGGAATTTTCCCATATTGAGACAGAGGATGTAGGCACGTTTTCTGAGGCTTCGGTGGATTATCCTGATATTGCTCAAAGGGTTTGTCAAAGGATTGTTTCCGGGGAAGCTGATAGAGGAATAGTGCTTTGTGGTACCGGTATCGGTATTTCCATTGCTGCCAACAAAATAAAGGGTATAAGAGCGGCACTGTGCAACGATGTTTTTTCTGCCCGTATGTCGCGAGAACACAATGATGCCAATGTCCTGGCCATGGGCGGACGGGTGATTGGCGTAGGTCCGGCCAGTGAAATTGTAAGGGTCTGGGTAAACACGGAATTTTCGAATGGTGAACGCCATAAACGCCGTATTGAAAAAACGATGGCTTTGGAAAATATGTAAAAACACTGTAGGAGGAATTAGACATGAGCTTAATGGACGAGTTGAAGGTTGTTGATCCTGAAATAGCAGAGGCAATTGCTGCTGAGCTAAATCGGCAGAGAAATAAGCTGGAGCTTATTGCCTCGGAAAATATTGTCAGTTCAGCGGTTATGACAGCTCAGGGAAGTGTTCTCACCAATAAATATGCTGAAGGCTATCCCGGTAAGCGGTATTATGGTGGCTGTGAGCATGTAGATGTGGTAGAGCAGCTGGCCATCGACCGGGCCAAGAAGCTGTTTGGCGCAGAATATGCCAATGTTCAGCCTCATTCTGGTGCTCAGGCCAATATGGCGGTATTTTTTGCTCTTTTGACTCCTGGTGATACCGTAATGGGCTTGAATTTAACCGATGGTGGGCATCTTACACATGGAAGTCCGGTAAATATGTCTGGAAAGTACTTTAAGATTGTCCCTTATGGAGTAAGTGCTGAGACTGAACAGCTGGATTATGATGATGTACAGCGGATGGCAGAGGAATGCAAGCCTAAACTCATAGTTGCCGGGGCTTCGGCCTATGCCCGTACCCTTGATTTTCCAAGATTGGCGGAGATTGCTCACTCTGTAGGAGCTTATCTGATGGTGGATATTGCGCACATTGCCGGGCTGGTAGCCACCGGTATGCATCCATCTCCGGTGCCATATGCTGATGTTGTAACCTCTACAACCCACAAGACTCTGCGGGGCCCTCGCGGTGGGTTGATTTTGTGCCGTGATGCCGAATTCGGCAAGCAGTTTAACAAGGCGATTTTCCCTGGTACTCAGGGTGGGCCACTGATGCATGTCATTGCCGCCAAAGCCGTGGCCTTTAAGGAAGCATTATCCCCAGCCTTCAAGGAATATGCCCAGCAGGTGATAAAGAATGCCAAGGTATTGGCCGAAACCCTTATGGATAAGGGCTTTAGAATAGTTTCTGGTGGAACGGACACCCATTTGATGTTAGTTGATTTGACCAATAAAAATATAACTGGTAAGATTGCTCAGAACGTATTGGATGAGGTGGGGATTACAGCCAATAAGAACACTATTCCTTTTGAAAAGCTCAGTCCATTTGTTACCAGTGGTATACGGCTGGGTTCTCCAGCTCTTACAACTCGCGGCTTTAAGGAGGATGATATGGTCGAGGTGGCTGAGATAATCGCCATGGTTTTGGATAATCCTGAGGATGAAGGGGTAAAGGCTCAGGCCAGAGACCGAGTGGCTGCCCTTTGCCAAAAATATCCACTGTATGAATAATTTTAGCTTTTCCCCTACAATCTTGTGGTATAATGGTAAGGAAAAATTATTTCATCAGGAGGAAAATTATGGCAGATTTAAAAGCAGTTGTGGTAGATCATCCACTTATTCAGCATAAGCTTACCATTATGCGCAAAAAGGAAACCAGCTCCAAGGATTTTCGGCAGCTTTTGGAAGAAATAGCTATGCTTATGACATATGAGGTAACACGGGATTTCCCTTTGAAGGAAATTGATATTGAAACTCCAGTAGCCAAATGCAAGGCAAAGGTTTTGGCCGGTAAGAAGGTTGGTGTTGTGCCAATCTTACGGGCTGGGCTTGGCCTGCTGAATGGTGTTGTAAACATGATTCCTTCGGCCCGGGTTGGTCATGTGGGGATGTATCGTGATCCAGCCACCCTTAAGCCGGTGGAATACTACTGTAAGCTGCCAGGCGATGTGGCTGAACGTACCCTTATTGTGGTGGACCCAATGTTGGCAACCGGTGGTTCTTCGGCTGCAGCTATTTCCCTGTTGAAGGAAAAGGGCGCCAAAAATATCATTCTCATGTGCCTTGTTGCAGCACCGGAAGGAATAAAGGTCATTAATGATGAGCATCCTGATGTTCCGGTTTACGTGGCAGCCATTGATGAACGGCTTAATGAGCATGGTTATATCGTTCCTGGGCTAGGCGATGCCGGGGACAGAATATTTGGAACATTATAGTACGATAACAAGACTTCCCACATCTAGGGCGTTTCCGGATGTCCTGTGTGGGAAGTTTGCATATAAGGGGGATTGTTATGCAGGGGTTTGAATTTTATTGTCCCACCGATATTGTTTTTGGAAGAGGTGCCGAGGCTAAGCTATCGGTGAAGGTCAAGCAATATGGTGGAAGTCGGGTGCTGCTGGTTTATGGTGGTGGCAGTGTTGAACGAAGTGGGCTGTTAAAAAAGCTGGAGGAAAATTTGCAGGCCGGAGGAATAGAGTTTAAGTCTGTGGGTGGGGTTCAGCCAAATCCTCGGCTGTCCTTTGCTAAAAAGGTAGTGAAGGAAGCTATTGACTTTGAGGCTAATTTTGTTTTGGCAGTAGGGGGCGGCAGTGTTATAGATACAGCCAAGGCTGCTGCGGTGGGACTCGCTAACCCGGAAGCTGACATAGAAGAGTTTTGGGATAAGGGCAAAAAAATAGAAAGCTGTGCGCCCATCGGTGCGGTACTGACCATTTCAGCTGCCGGCAGTGAAACCAGTGATGCATCGGTGCTTACCATAGACGGCACCGGTAAAAAGGGCGGTGCACATGCAGATATAATGCGCCCGGATTTTGCCATTATGAATCCAGAGCTTACCTTTACCTTGCCACCATATCAGATTGCCTGTGGAGTTGTGGATATTATTATGCACACCCTGGAGAGATATATTTCCCACGTAGAGGGGAATTTCTTTACTGATCTTGTGGCTGAGGCATTGATGAAAAACGTTATTCAATATGGCAGGATTGCCGTAGCCCATCGGAAAAATTATGACGCCATGAGTGAAATAATGTGGTGTGGTAGTGTATCCCATAACGGTTTTACCGGCTTGGGGCGTGGCAAGGAATTTTCTGCCCATAAGCTGGGGCATGTGTTAAGTGGTGTATATGATGTAACCCACGGGGCTTCTCTGGCGGTGATGTGGCCGGCATGGGCTACCTATGTATATAAGGATAATCCGAACCGGTTTGCGCAGCTTGCCGAGCAGGTTTGGGGAGTTACTGTTGGTACACCGGAGGAACGCTCCCGGGCGGGTATCCGCATGATGAAGGAATTTTTTGAACAAATTGGAATGCCTACTAGCTTCACCAAGCTGGGAATTGGTGTACTAAGTGATGAGGATATTGAGAAGCTGGCAGATATATGTACAAGGAATGATACCATTAAGGTGGGTGTGTTCCATCCAATGGATAAGAAGGAAGTAATGGCTATATACCAAAGTGTAAATAAATAAGCCATAGTAAGCTGGGGAGGCAAAGCAATGTTAGCCTCCTCATTTTATTTGCAAGCCTATACTTTTTATGGTAAACTGAAGTGTAATGCACTCAGGTAGTGCGCCTATTTTGGGAGGAATTATACTTACATGGAAAAGTTGATTATAAATGGAGGCAAACCACTGCATGGAAGAGTAAGAATCAGTGGTGCAAAAAATGCTGTGCTGCCAATTATTGCAGCCACCCTGCTGGGCCAGGACAGTCCAAGCTGTCTGGAGGAGGTTCCGGCTCTGGATGATGTTCATACCCTTACTGAGGTTTTGGTACAGCTTGGTGTAAAGGCAGAGTTTAACCCTGATAAAAATACCTTAAAGTTAGATTGCTCCAATATTACAAGCTGTGAGGCTCCTTATGATTTAGTGAGAAAAATGCGTGCCTCATTCCTTATTATTGGACCTCTTTTAGCACGCTATGGTAAGGCAAAAATTTCTCTGCCAGGAGGCTGTGCTATTGGAACACGGCCGATAGACCTTCATTTGAAGGGGTTTGAGGCCTTGGGGGCTGATATAAATATTGGACATGGCTTTATTGAGGCCAATGCACCAAAGGGACTTACGGGAGCCAGAATATATTTGGATTTTCCTAGTGTCGGGGCCACAGAAAATATTATTATGGCAGCTTGTATGGCTGATGGGCAGACTGTTATTGAGAACCCGGCTCAGGAGCCGGAAATTATTGATTTGGCTAATTATCTCAATGTAATGGGAGCAGAAATTCGCGGTGCAGGAACCAACGTTATTAAAATCAATGGCGTTGGTAAGCTGGTTGGCCGGAATTATACCATTATTCCTGACCGTATTGAGGCAGGTACATATATGGTAGCAGCCGCTATGACTAAAGGTGATGTGTATATAGAGGGCGCCATCAGCGAGCATTTAAAGCCGGTGATTGCCAAGCTAAAGGAGGCTGGAGTCACTATTGAAGAAAACATTGATGGTATTCGGGTGGCATGTGACAAGTCCATTAAGGCTGTGGATATAAAAACCATGCCATACCCGGGTTTTCCCACTGATATGCAGGCGCAGTTTATGGCAATGCTTACTGTGGCAGAAGGCTCTGGCATGGTTACGGAAACCGTATTCGAAAATCGCTTCATGCATGTGGACGAGCTAAAGCG
>JAFVER010000119.1 GCA_017475925.1 Anaerovibrio sp.
ACTGAAAACAACGACTTCATCATGGATTTGCAGACGGACAGACTACTCGAGATGATTTTAGCCAGAAATAACATGAATAATGCCTATTTCAAAGTTAAATCCAATAAGGGAGTCGGCGGAGTCGATAAGATGAGCGTAGATAAGAAAGGCCTTCAATTTGTCCCTAAGCTGTGAATTTACTTTGGAGGGCCGGGTGCATGACTTGACTCCTGAAAAAATTGACGCCTGGTTAAGTAATGGGGTTAATCGGATATCCTTGGAGGTGCAGTCCTTTGACACTGACCTTCGGCAGCGGATTGGACGGATTGACAGTGGGGAAACAGTTTTAGATAAAATCGCTATGCTGAAATCCTACGATGTTACGGTAATCATTGACCTTATATATGGTCTGCCTGGACAAACTGTGGATATGTGGCTGGAGGATGTCAAAGCATTGGAAACAGCTGATGTTGACGGTATGGATTTATATCAGTTGAATATTTTCCCGGGGGAGCCTTGGAGAAGGCCATAAAAAACGGTAAGGTACCACCCTGTGCTGATATTGCCGGTCAGGCGGATATGTACATTGCTGCCAGAGATTATCTTTTGAGTCGGGGAGTGGAGCGGCTAAGTCTTTGTCATTGGTGGAGAACCAAACGGGAAAGAAGTCTGTATAATACCTTGGCCAGGGCCGGGGCAGACGTATATGCTTTGGGTTGTGGCGCAGGTGGTCACTTTGCTGGCATCAGCTGGATGAATGAACGGGTTTTGTCGGATTATCTTGCTCTACAGAAAAAGGGACTAAAGCCAATTATGATGGCAGGACATCAGGTGGATGCTCTACTGGGAATGATTTGTGATAAAATTATCAGTGACCTGGAAAAGGGCCTGGTGGATTATCGTAGCCTGCTGGTGCTGGACAGTCGGATGGAGGCGTTGGAAAATGTGTTATCCTTGTGGCGGGAACGGGGATTGATGCAGGAGGTAGGCGTATATCATCTGACAAAAGCAGGGGAATTCTGGCATGTGAGTCTGAGTCAAAGTCTTGTAGAATGTGCCCAGGTTATTTGGGATGATGGAGAAGTGGACTCCCCATTAGAAGAAATAAATGGGAAAACCAGTGACGCTCTGGCAGAGGTGCTGGCAGAATTTTTGCCAGACAGTACCGCTAGGGTCGGGAGAAAATACTGAAGAAAATGCCTATGGCTGTACGAATGATGCTCAGAAAATCCAGTAAGGAAGCTTTAAAGGCTATGTTAGCCTCCATGCCAAAGGCCATGCGTGAAAAAATGCTGGCCTCATCTAATTGACAATAAATTTGTATGATGATATCATGTGAAAGGATTGATGTGAATTAAATATAGGATTGGGTGTCGCAAGACTTAATAGAAAAGCCGGTTGAAGGCCGGCGCGGTCACGCCACTGTAACGGGGAGCAAATTTGCAGATATATGTCACTGGGGGAAGCCTTGGGAAGGCGCAAAGGAGCTATGAGCCGGAGCCAGGAGAACTGCCTGATTGACAATCGCCGTTTGACCTGCGAGTGATGGGGAGGGGATTAGCCGCAAGTTTAAGTCATAAGATACGTTTATAGATTTTTCGGCCGTCCGCTTTAGGTGGATGGCCTTTTTATATGGTTGAGGAGAAAATCAGGTGAAAAAACATATTAAGGGCTGTCTGCTGGGAATATTTATAGTAATGCTGCTTTCACTTGTAGGCTGTGGAGGGAATACAGCCAGGCAGACATCTGAAAATGCATACACTGTTACTGACATACAGGGAACTCAGGTACATATATCAGCGAAACCAAAGCGAATATTGACCATGTCCATTGGTACTGATGAAATCATGCTTGGTCTGGTGGAGCCGGAGCGCATGGTGGCGGTAAACAGCCTGCTGGATGACCCGACTACCTCTAATATGGTGGAACTGGGGAAAAAAGTGCCGACTAAGATTGATTATCCATCGGCAGAGGAAATAGCCGGACTTCAACCTGATTTGGTGGTTATCCCTGATTGGGGAGATTTGTCCAGAGTAGGGGTCCTGCGGGATTTGGGGATACCGGTGGTGGTATGCAAGGGTCCACGAAGCTTGCAGGAAATAAAGGAGACCATTACTTTGCTGGCTCAGGCAGCCGGCGAAGTGGAGCGGGGCAACAGGCTGCTGGCCAAGATGGATAAAAAATTGGAGGAGCTTTCTGTCGAGGTGGCAAAAATACCGGCCACAGACCGTCGTAAGGTTGTGTTGATTTCCCTGATGAAGAACTACGGTGGATCAGGCTGCACCTTTGATGAAGCCTGTAGACTGGCGGGGGTTATCAATGGTCAGGCGGCCGCAGGAATAAAAAATGGCGAGGTGCTGACCAAGGAAAAACTGGTGGAGATTAATCCTGATATTTTATTCCTGCCCAGCTATAACGACCACGGAAATCTGGATATAAACAGTATCCGCAATGAATTGGTAAATGATCCATCACTGCAAAGTCTCCAGGCTATAAAAAATGGCCGGCTGATGGAGCCAGATGAGGGATATATATATAACTGCTCACAGGATTTTGTTTTTGCAGTTCAGGAGATTGCTTACCGGGTATATGGTGACCGGTTTAAGCTTGGCCCTCAGGAATATCTGTCGGCAGTAGAATGAGACTTGTTCAGTTGTAGCTTTAGCACCCATTAGCACAGGGTAGAAAATTAGGAGGGACATGTTTATTATGAAAAGGAATTTGAAAAACAAGGTACTTGCTACCTTGGCCATGGGGGTACTGTTTTCCGGCACAGCAGTGTGTCAGGCTGAAACAGCCGCCCAGGAAGATGATATTGTGGATGTAGTGGTAACTGCCGAGCGTATGCCATCATCTCGTATGAGCACTCCAGCCGATGTAACTGTTATAACTGCCCAGCAGATTGAGGATAATCACTACAGCGATGTAGCCGAGGCTTTGACTCATGTCAATGGTGTAGTGGTTACCAATGGTAATGCCAATGGAGATCAGGAGGTTATTATCAACGGTGACCAGCGGGTGGTTGTTTTGATAGATGGCCAGCGTATAAACAACGACCAGGGCTCCATGACCAGGAGCAGTGTCAGCCTAAGCATGATTCCTTCGGTAAAAAACATAGAGCGTATTGAGGTAGTAAAGGGAGCCGGCTCAGCTCTCTATGGCAGTGACGGTGTTGGCGGTGTTGTTAATATCATCACCCGTAAGGGAAGCCGGCATGAAACAACTTTGGATTTGAATACCGGCTCCTTTAGAACCCATAATTATGAGCTGACAAATCAGGGCAGTGAAGATGGCTGGAGCTGGTTTGCTACGGCAGGGCTGCAAAAGCGCAGCTATTTTAAGTATAAGAGCAACGACGATGATGGGGACCGGATGGATAACAGTGACTACAGCAACAACAGCTTCTCCCTGCGGTTGGACAAGCAGCTTTCAGACAACGATTCCCTGCGGTTTAATTTCAATCATCGGTTTACTAACATTGGTGTATATGGCAACGCAGCCGGAGACCGACAGAAGCATAACTATAATTATGGCTCCATTACCTACAATTTTAAGGAAAATCAGCCAGTACAGGGGTATGTACGTTATTTTGCCAATTACAAATCCTCGGATTATTTAGGCAAATATGATACCAACATGCATGGTCTGGAGTATCAGAATGGCTGGCAGCTGGGGAAACAGCATAAGCTGGTAGCCGGTGCTGAATGGCATAAGAGCACCTCCACCAATACCCAGAGTGGTTATTCGGACAAGAGTATAACCACCAAGGCAGTATATTTGCAGGATACAATGCAGCTGTCCAATAAATGGATTTTTGTTCCTGGTATCCGTATGGATCATCATGATGCCTTCGGCACTCATTGGTCACCAAAGGCGGCATTGAACTACCAGCCGGATAAGGCTACTAAGCTGTATGCTTCCTGGGGGCGGGTATTTAAGGCACCAACAGCCGATGATATGTATTACACTAATGCCTGGATGCAGGGCAATCCAAATCTGAATCCTGAATCCGGTCATGTGGAAACCATTGGTGTAACTCATGAATTTTCTCCAAAGGCAATTTTGGATGTAAATTATTTCTGGAGCAGCATAAACGATGCTATAAGATGGGTATACAATACTGATACCTGGCTTACTGAGGCTAAAAATGTTTCCAAGGAAAAGAAGCATGGTATCAATATCTCGTTGAATGGTGCATTGTCCGACCGTTGGTCCTATGATGTAGGCTATTCGTATATCGGCAGCAAGGTTGACGGTGAAAAGGTTCTTTATTATGAGCCAAATGGCTATCGGTTGGGACTGCATTATAAATACGACCGTTGGAAGGCAAATATTGAGGCACGTATGGGCAGTGGCCTTGACAGTGACACCTATGGCACCAATAATTATGCTATTTGGAACTTCAACACTACCTACACAGCCACCAAGAATGTTGATATTTACTTCAGGGTAAATAACATTACCAACCAGATGTATTATCTTGTACCAAAAACTGCCTGGAGTGATTATCCGGTGCAGGGCCGGTTCTTCCAGCTTGGAGCCAAGATAACCTTCTGAGGATATGAGATTTGTAGTCTAAATCCATATTAAAATAAAAGCTCCCAAATATTGATACCAATTGGATATCGATACTTGGGAGCTTTGTGATTTCAGCTAAAATCCAATGATAGCCTCGACTTCTCTATAGTCTATTCGGGAAATTCCCTCAAAGGTCATGGTGGCGCCCTCCTGCCACATTTCATCCAATACATGCTCAGGCACATAGCGTATAGTTCCCCTGCGTAGCTGGTTGCGGCGCTTGGCTTCTGCTAAGCCTACCGATGTAAAATCAATAATTAGAATGGTATATCCAAAATCAGCTGCCAGATTTTTTACATAATTGATTAAGTAGGCATTCATAAAGGTGGCGTCAAAAAAGGTTATTCCGCCATTATCCATTCTAGATTTGAGACATTCATAGGCCAGCTGCCAGGCTTTTTCGGATACGGCCTGGTTGATTTCGTAATATCCCTGTTGGGTTTTTACCGGGTTGGACAGCATCAGGCGGATTTTATCAAGGGAAATGGTATAATCATCTAAATGCTGGTCCTTAATCCAGCTGCTTTTTCCTGAGCCCGGAACTCCACGCAACAGAACCACAATGCTATCCATCATGTTGATTATCAAGCTGCAGACCTCCTTAATTGATTGAACATAAGAATTGGCAAATTATATAAACAGGACATAGCTTATGATGAAAGATATCGTAAACTATGCCCTGTTTTTTCTTCTATTTGGCTTGTATGTCAGTAATATCCGCTATATATACAAAGTAAACCAGCTTTTCACCGTCAAAAACCTTGTACCCGATGTCGGCCAGATGACGGATTTTACCATCCTTGCGGACAATATCATAATCAACTAAATCCATGTTGGCTGATGATGAGGATTGCTGCTGGCTAATGGCTTTTTGCACCTGCTCTATATCATCGGCATGAACCATTGTCTTGAAGGTGCCATTTACAAATTGGAGGAAGTCCTTCTCATCGGTACAGCCAAAAATATCAGCTGTACCCTGGTCAGCAAAAAGAATTTTTTCGTCCAAATCGATTCGATAGATAAAGAATCCACACAGGCATCCCAGCTTGGTATATTTTTCTTTAAACTTCTCCAGAGCATCGCTGTGAATATAATAACTTTTATGCTCCAATACATTTAAAATGGTGGCATAAAGCTTATCCACATCAAAGGGCTTTGCTACGTGAGCATTCATTCCCCCCAAAAGGGCATCTCGCTTATCGGCAACTGAAGCATTGGCGGTCATGGCGATAATTGGTATGGTACTGTAGCCTGGTTGCTTTAAGCGGCGGATGGCTTTTGTAGCTTCATCCCCATTCATATTTGGCATTTGCATATCCATCAGTATTACATCATAGTAGCCAGGTGGAGATTTTTTCAGCAGCTCCACGCACTGAGCTCCGTCCACTGCCCGGTGTATATTAAAGCCCTTATCCTCCAGCAGGGTAATGGCAATATCAGCATTAAGTTCGTTATCCTCGGCCAAAAGTATCCGCATACCATTGGCCTGCGCATCAGTGGCTTTTTCATCGGTACTGTGTGGAACTGCCAGGCGGTGCGGTATGGTAATAACAAACCAGGTTCCTTTTTTCGGTTGGCTGTGAACCTCAATGGTACCGTTTAAAAAGGTTACCAGCTCCTTTACCAGGTACATTTCCAGGCCTGTTATCAGTACTCCGCCCTGATTGGTAGGCAAATTTTTGTAGAAAGCCTCAAACACATATGGTAGCTCCTCTGGGCTTATTACGGTACTGGTTTCAGATATGGTGGTTTGAAAAACAGCATGCTCTGGACTATCAGATTCAAGCTCATTGATTGATATATCAATCTGTCCACCAGCTGGTGAATGCCTTATGGCATTGTTGATGATAAGTATAAGAATTTCCTTGACTCTGGTGAAGTCCACCATAAGGTCCTTGTGCTTAACGTTTATATTAGATGTGAATTTAATTTTTTTATTCTTTGCTGTTGCTTTTACATCTGAGGATACGGCCTTAAGCATATTGTTGACATTGTGGTAGGCTTCCTCAATGTTTACTGTGCCGCTTTCTATTCTGGCCAGCTCCAGTACATGATTGATTATTGACCATAGATAGTTATGAGATTTTTTTATTTCCTTTATATAATCCCGGGCCAGCTTCACATTTTCCAGATTATTGTCCAAAATATTGGTAAACTCCATCATGGCGTTCATTGGAGTAAGCATTTTATGAGATACATTAAAGAGGAAGGTGTTGGTAAATTTGTTGGAGAGGGCAGATTTTTCAGAATTATCCTGTTGCATATCGCCGTCCATGTCGGTTCTGTCTTCTTCGTCTCCTGGGGAAAGGGCAACTAAGATTCCGTGAAGCATATATGGAGTACCATCTGGAAGCCGGATTAGCTTTAGGCTGGAGCTTGTAGGGATATATTCACCAGACTTAGTTTTTAACCGTAGGCAGGTATCTGCTGCCATATCACCATTTATTCCTGCTGCAATGATTTCTTCTATCATGTTGTGCCGGTCGTCAGGGTGGATATGTTTTAGCATGGCTTCAGGCTTATCAGGGAATTTATCCTGTGGCTCATAGCCCAGCAACTGTCGTACTTCCTGTGAAATGTTTACACTTTTTATGTGTCCGTCCTTATAGAGCTCCCCGTACCAAGTACCGGAGCTTAAGCAGGGATTTTTGGCGGATTTACTTTCTTTGTTCATTTTTCAACACTCCATAAATGATATATTTCAGTAGATGTATCTCTACAGTATTTAACTGTAATATCTAGTGTATTGGCACGATGATTTTTGTATAAAAAACGACGCCAGAGATGCTAACAAATGCGAGGTGGAGGAATAAGGCATCGCGGTCAGTGTCCGCTGTTCAACTTCAACTGAGTTTTGTTTCACAGGACACTTTCGCATAGGGCGTATTATCCAATCGGCTTTGCCTCTTGGATGCTTCCGTAAAGCTCAGGATTAATTCGACTATGATTCAGTGGGAGCTTAAAGCCCCCACTGAATGAGTCTCATTTTACGACAACAAAACAGTTGGCAATATATGTGGTGACTTTTGTCAAAATATCATTGTGTCAGTGCACTATGGCAGGATAAAACATCTTTTTTTATTATACTCCAGCATTTAGGAATTTTCCTTTATTAAATGGAAAAAATATACGCGATTTTAATTGGA
>JAFVER010000120.1 GCA_017475925.1 Anaerovibrio sp.
GAATGGCGAAAATAATATTACAAACCTAGAATGTCAGTGATGATGAACGAAATAATAATGATGAATTGGAGAAAGAAATATGAAGCCAATAAGTATTACAGTTGACTACAGCATTCGTCCTATTGAAGAAAAAGATTTGAAACAAATTTTAGAATGGCGAAACTCAGAGAAGGTTCATTCACAGATGTTGACTGATCATAAAATTACATGGGATGAACATTATGGATGGTTTAAGCGAATGAAGGAGCAAACCGTAATCAGAAATTTTGTGTTTGAATATCGAGGTGTACCAGTTGGTTATATCGGGTATACAGAATATGATGAAGAAAATCACTCATGTTCTCCAGGAGCATATTTAGGCATTGATATAGAAGCTTCCAACGATGCAGCAATATGTTTGTTTTACACAAGTATAGAATATGCCTTTAAGTTTCTAGGTATGCTAAAACTTAATACGGATGTATTTGCTGACAATATACGGGCATTAAAGCTAGATAAGTTCTTGGGCTATGAAATTATCAAGGAGCAAGAACATTATGTGCTAAAAGATGGAAAAAAGAAATTGACTTATAGGTTAGAAATAGATAAGGCAAGATGGCTTAACCATAAGAAAATACTACAGAAATATTTGTGCTTAGAATAAATTAAAACAGTCTTATATAGTGTGGGAGGATAATAAAATGACAAAACAGGAATTTATTCAAAAAATGCAGGAAGATGTTTTAGATACTGATGTAGAGATTTCTCTGGAGATGGCTTTGGCAGATGTTGAGGAATGGGATTCCCTTAGCTTTGTTAGCTTTATTGCCATGGCCAAGGAATCTGGTTTTATAAATGTCAATCGTGACGTTGTAAATGAGGCCAAGACAGTGAAAGATTTATTTGAACTGGTGAAATAAGAGTCGGATTTGTGGAGGAATGGATGGGAAGCGTACTATATGACTTTTCTGGGGAGCGGTTTGTTGTAACTGGTGCTTCATCTGGAATGGGCCGAAAGGTGGCTGAGGAACTCGCTGCTGCTGGTGCTATGGTTTTAGCCATCGCTCGACGGGAAGAACGGTTGCAGGAGCTAAAAAATGAATATCCTGAACATATCATTACAGCACCTGTTGATGTATGTGACACTAAAGGGATGACAGAGACGATTTCCTCTTTTGTTGGAAGCTATGGTAAAATTGCTGGAGCAGTTCATGCTGCGGGGATTTTTTCCAGTACTCCTTTGCGTAATTATGATGAATCAGAGGCCAGGAAAATAATGGATATAAGTTTTTGGTCCGGTATTCGTTTTATACAGCTTGTCAATAAAAAGAAAAACGCTATGGATGGTTGTTCAAGTATATTATTTTCGTCAGTAACAGCCACTATTGGTGAAAAAAGCAATTTTGCCTATTCCTCAGCGAAATTGGCTATACAGGGAGCAGTTCGTTCCATTGCCAAGGAAATCTATACACGGGGAAATCGTATAAATACAGTAAGCCCTGGCTGGGTCAATACAGAGCTGACAAGAAAAGAATATGAAAGCTCTTTGGTTAATAAGAAATTTTATGATTGGCATTTATTGGGAATAGGTGAGCCGGAGGACGTTACTGGCATGGTATTGTTTCTGTTGAGTGAGCGTGCACGTTGGATAACAGGCACAAATATTGTGGTGGATGGTGGCTATCTCCTAGGGGGGGTATAACGAGCTTTAAGATGTCCCCTTCCTCTTTAGGTGGGGGGAAAACAAACTACAACAGCTGGTGAGCATATCTCCCAGCTCGTTGAAACGCTAATTGGAAGATTTTTCTTCTAAAAGAAGAAAAATTTGAACAATGGCGTTATAATTGACCACTGTAAATATACATAACGGTGGTAATTACCGATTATTTTAATGTGTGAGGGAATAATCATTGAAAGCATATATTGAAAGAATTACTTATTATTTGCCAGAAAAGGTTGAGGAAAATTTAAATGAACGTCTGCGGGTAAAGACTGGTATAGAGTACCGTCATGTGGCTGGTGAAAATGAAACTTCCTCGGATATGGCCGTTAAAGCCGCTGAAAAATTATTGGCAGATGTATCTAAAGAAAATATAGATTATGTGTTGTTTTGTAGTCAGTCCCCAGATTATTATTTGCCGACCACTGCATGTATTATTCAGGATAGATTGGGATTATCCAAGAATTGCGGGGCTTTGGACTACAATCATGGCTGTACGGGATATATTTATGGGCTAGGATTGGCCAAAGGACTTATCGAATCAGGGCAGGCACGAAATGTATTGTTATTGACAGCAGAGACCTATAGTAAGTACATTAATCCAGAAGATCATGCAGTATTGCCTTTATTTGGTGATGCAGCAACTGCTACATTGGTAGTAGGTAAAGAAAGTGATTCACAGGGATTATATGGCTTTAAATATGGTACTGATGGAAGCGGTTATAATAACCTTATTGTCCCGGTTGGCGGAGCAAGACACCCTTATCAGACCACTGAGATTGAAAAATTTGCTGATAGATATGATAATAAAAGGACAAATCGTAATCTCTTTATGGATGGTGGGGCGATTATGGATTTTGCTCTTGATGTAGTTCCGCCTAGCCTAAATGAGATATTGTCAGCTAATAATTTAGACAGAACAGATATTGATTATTATGTTTTTCATCAGGCAAATAGTTTTATGCTGAAAAGCCTGCAAAAGATATGCAAGTTAAAGAATTTACCGTATTGGAATGATGTGCAGGAGTATGGGAATACGGTTTCGAATTCCATCCCTATTGCATTGGCTGATATGATGAAAAAAAATGCTACTGATAAGCTGCACAAAGTTTTGTTGATGGGCTTTGGTGTAGGACTATCATGGGGCGGTTGTATCATCGATTTAACAGAAATTTCAATAATATAGTATTTGATAGAGATGCTTCTTTTTAAGAGGCATCTTTTTAAATAATGTATTTAAAAAACATAATAGTATACCAAGTTTTTAAATATTATATTTAAAAACTTGAAAACAAAATGTAGTTTTTATATACTAATCTAAAAGGGGGGCTGTGAATGATACAACGAAGCTTTTATCTTAACCAATTAAATAGCTGGAAAAATCACGATGTAATAAAGGTGGTAACAGGGATTAGGCGTTGTGGTAAGTCCACGTTGCTTAAGTTATTCAGAGATGAACTTCTGCATACAGGCACTCCGGCTGAAAATATCATATCGCTTAACATGGAGGATGTTGAAGGGATTGATATAGAGAACTTTAGGCAGCTGCTTCAATATTTTGTAGATAGATTGCAGCCTACAGGTATGAACTACATTTTTATAGATGAAGTTCAGCAGGTAGACGGATTTGAAAGGGCAGTAGATGCACTATTTGTGAAGGAAAATTGTGATGTCTATATTACAGGTTCAAATTCAAAGCTGTTGTCAGGAGAATTGGCAACTTTATTATCTGGACGTTATGTAGAAATAAAAATGCATCCTTTATCTTTTGTAGAGTATGCTTCAGCTTTTCCAGATCAAAATCCAGAGCGATTATACAGAGATTATATTGACAAAGGTTCATTTCCCTATGTGTCCAATCTTTCTGATGATATATACGTAAAACAGTATTTAAGTGGAATATATGATACGGTCATTTTAAAGGATATTGTAGCTAGGAGGAAATTGCCTGATCAGCAGTTGTTGAAGAAGATTACCCGGTTCCTTTTTGATAATATTGGCAATTCTGTTTCTGTAAAAAAAATAGCTGACACATTAACTTCCATGAATGCTAAGACAAGTGTTCCTACAGTTGAAAAATATCTAAGCTCACTTTGCGATACATATATGTTTTATCGGGCGGATAGGTATGATGTAAAGGGAAAAGAATATTTAAAAACTGGTGGGAAGTATTACGCCGCTGATATAGGACTGCGCAAGACTGTTTTAGGTAATAAACCGGTAGACTTGGGGCATGTATTGGAAAACGTGATTTTTCTGGAATTGCTGCGACGTTGGGGAGAAGTATACGTCGGTAAAGTAGATAATTTAGAGGTTGATTTTGTTGCTGTGCAAAACGGAGAGCCATGTTACTATCAGGTGGCATATACGGTTATAGATGATGATGGCTCTATATTAAAACGCGAGCTGGCTCCATTAAAGAGAATAAAGGATTACAATAAACGGTTTTTAATTACTATGGATTTGGCACCAAAGATGTCCCATGACGGTATAACCCAGATTTATGCGCTGGATTGGTTGATGTCCGGCAGATCGTAATAGAGGATTAATACAAATAAAGAGGAATATTATACTATATGTAGAATTATTAAAAAGGTATAATGTTTAAAAAAGTGGAGGTAAAATAGCATGGCAAAGAGTATTTGTGAGGTTCTGGGGATTAAGTATCCGATTATTCAGGGAGGTATGGCCTGGATTTCTGATGCCAGGATGGCGGCAGCAGTGTCAAATGCCGGAGGGGCCGGTATCATTTCCTGTGGTGGGCGGACCACTGATTATGTAAGGGAGGAAATCCGAAAGGCCAAGACCTTGACCGATAAGCCCTTTGGTGTAAACATTATGCTGATGGCCCCAAATAAGGATGAGATTTTAGAAGTTATCTGTGAGGAAAAGCCTAGCTTTGTTACCTTAGGAGCCGGTAATCCGGTTCCTTTTGTTGAGCCACTTCATAAGGCTGGTATAAAGGTCATTCCAGTAGTGCCAAATGTGAAGCTGGCCAAGCGCCTGGAGCAAAACAATGCAGATGCTATTGTGGTGGAGGGCATGGAAGCTGGCGGTCACATTGGGGTGTTGACCACCATGGCCCTTATGACTCAGGTTATTCCTGAGGTGAATATACCAGTGGTAATGGCTGGTGGTATTGCTGATGGCCGTGGCATTGCAGCGGCGCTGCTGATGGGAGCTGCTGGGGTGCAGATGGGTACCAGATTCTTGGTAGCTGAGGAATGTCCGGTGCATGATAATTTTAAGCAGAAGCTTATTGAGGCTGTTGACACCGATACTATAGTAACGGGGCAGACCATAAAGAGTGCGGTTCGTGGCCTCAAGAATAAATTTTCTGAGGAATATCAGGCTCTGGAATTTTCCGGCAAGGCTACCAAGGAGGAGCTGCTTAAGCTGGCAACTGGTACTAATAAGCTGGCGGCAGTGGACGGTGATATGGAAAAGGGCATGATTCAGGCTGGGCAGAGCCTTACACCGTTAAAGCGAATTGAGCCGATGGCTGATATAATTGAGGCATTGGTAAAGGAGACAAGGGAGACCTTGCAAAAGGCCCAAAGCATTAGTATTTAAAGGCTTGTGATATGTGATGAAGGACAAAGATAAAGACCATGATACAGAGCTTGACCGGCAGAAGCTGATAAAAATGGCAATGGCTGAGATTGACCACGCCTACGCCCCGTATTCCGGCTTTTATGTGGCGGCAGCAGTGCTTATGAATAATGGCAGGGTTTACACCGGTGTAAATATAGAAAATGCATCATATCCGGCCACAGTTTGTGCTGAGCGAAATGGAATTTTCAAGGCAATTTCTGAGGATAAAAGGGCTAAAATAGCCGCTATTGCCATAGTTGGAGGCAAGGACGGAAAAATTACGGACTATTGTGCTCCCTGTGGGGTATGTCGGCAGGTTATGCGAGAATTTAGTGAGCCGTCTTCCATGAAAATCATTATGGCAAAGGACGTTGATGACTATCGGGAAATGACCTTGGCGGAGCTGCTGCCGTATAGCTTCGGTCCTGATGCATTGAAATAATATAAGTGGCTGGTATGTCAGTGTATAAACTTGGAGCCAGCCATTTTTTGTTTTTTATTTATTAGCCGTATTGACACATCCATGCACCAAGTAATCCTATTTTTGGACTTTCAATATATTATGTGATAAAATGAATTGGTTATAGATAAGCATAGGAGGGTGTTTTTGTGGCACTGTTAGAAATCGTAAAAGCAGGTGACCCTGTATTGAAGCAGGTAGCCGAACCAATAGAAAAGGTAGACAGCAAGCTTAGAAGGCTTATGGACAATATGGCAGAGACCATGTACAAGGCTGATGGTGTTGGGTTGGCAGCTCCTCAGATAGGACAGTCTATCCGCATGGTGGTTATTGATGTGGGGGATGAAAATGGACTCCTGGCCATGGTCAATCCGGTAATAACGCACAAGGAGGGCAGTGCTATAGACTCTGAGGGCTGTCTTAGTGTGCCTAATGTATTTGGTGATGTGGAACGGGCTGAAAAGGTCACTGTGGAATATATGAACCGTTGGGGCAAGAAAAAACGACTTGCTGCCAGTGGATTGCTGGCCCGCTGTATTCAGCATGAGGTGGACCATTTGGAGGGGTGCCTCTTTATTGATGTGGCTAAAAGCATTAGACAGGGTGAGAAAAAATGAGCAGGTTAAGAACTATTTTCATGGGCACACCAGATTTTGCGGTGGATTGTCTGCGGGTAATGCATGAAAAAACTGATGTAATAATGGTGGTTACTCAGCCAGACCGTCCGAAGGGACGCGGCCAGAAGCTGACTGCATCTCCTGTAAAGCTTCGGGCCCTTGAATATAATTTACCGATATGGCAGCCGGAAAAAATCAAGACACCGGATTGTGTGAAAAAGCTGCAGGAGCTAAAGCCTGATTTGATTGTTGTAGTTGCCTTTGGGCAAATTTTATCCCAGGAAATTTTGGATATTCCGACTTTGGGCTGTGTAAATGTTCATGCATCGCTGCTGCCAGGCTATCGAGGTGCAGCCCCAATTCATTGGGCTATTATCAATGGTGAAAGGGAAACTGGTGTTACCACCATGCTGATGGATGCAGGGCTTGATACAGGTGATATGCTGTTAAAGAGCAGGGTGGAAATTACTCCTGATATGACCACCGGGGAGCTGCACGACAAGCTGGCCACAATGGGCAGCGCTTTGTTGGCTGATACGGTAGACGGACTGGCTGCAGGTACCATCAAGGGAGAAAAGCAGGATGACAGTCTCTCAAACTACGCCTCCATGCTTACCAAGGAAACAGCGCGCATTAATTGGAAAAAAACCGCTCAGGAGGTACATAATCTGGTGCGGGGGCTTAACTCCTGGCCAGTGGCCTGGACCATACTTGATGGAAAAAATCACAAGGTATGGCAAACCCGTGTGGTAGAGGAAATGGGGGGCACCCCAGGTGAGGTAGTGAAAATCACCAAAAAGAGCTTTATAGTGGCAACTGGCGATGGCGCGGTGGAGATTTTGGAAATCCAGCCACCAAGCAAAAAGCGTATGGCCGCTGGAGACTTTGTTCGGGGTAATGGTGTAAAAATTGGCTCAATATTTGATTGATGGTTCTCATGAGGATGATTATGAATTTTGCTGCAGAAAAACCAAAGAAAAGATTATTTATTGAATTAATTTCCGGCAGCTATATTGTTATGCTGTTGTCTTTTTGGGCGGCATGGTATATCGCTTTCCCGGGATTAAGTAATATAAATGAATATTTGCCATATATATTTGCCATAGTTCTGTGTGTAGTGCTGTTTCTTATGGGATTTGGCATCGTTGGTATGGTGTTTGGTATTTTAGGATGGCCCCTGCCCTCCATTTTTAAGCGTCAGACATATTATTTGCTGAACATGCTTTTTTATGTCGTATTAGGGACTGGACGGGTGCTGGGAATTGACCGACGCAAAATAGAATCCTCCTTTGTGGCAGTAAGTAATGCTATTGTGGCTAATCGCCATATAAGGGTGCCGGCTGATAGATTGCTGGTGGTAACCCCTCACTGCCTGCAGCTGGCCACCTGTCCCCATAAGATTACCCGTGACCCCAATAACTGCAAGCGGTGTGGTCGTTGCAACATTGGGTCTTTGGTGACTATGGCAGAGGAAATAGGGTTTCATTTTTTCGTAGTTACTGGTGGTACCTTAGCCAGACAGATGGTAAAAAATATACGGCCGAAGGCAGTGGTGGCCATTGCCTGTGAACGGGACCTTACCAGTGGGATTCAGGATGTATATCCGCTGCCAACCATGGGTATAATGAATATTCGGCCTAACGGGCCATGCTTTAATACCAAAGTGGATATTGATGAATTCAGGAAAGTCATTGAAGCTGTAATAGAGCCACCTGACAAAGATAAAGAGGATAAGGAGAATTGAATGGATAAAGCACGGAACAGGGCTTTAAAAATAATAAATGCGGTCCATGAACAGGCGGCCTATGCCAATGTGGCTCTGGCAAAGGAGCTTAGGAAGGGTGAGCTTGGTGATTTGGACCGTCGTTTTGTTACTGAGCTGGTTTATGGCACAGTAAAGGCAGGAGATACTCTGGACTGGATAATCCGCCAGTATATAAATCGACCTATGAGCAAGGTGGAGCCGATTGTACGGGATATTCTGCGAATGGGCGTATATCAGCTTCGTTATATGGATAAAATACCTGTTTCGGCTGTGTGTAATGAGTCGGTAGAATTGGCAAAGCAGTATGGGCATGTTGGATTGTCCAAATTTGTCAACGGGGTATTACGGACCATGGTCAGGGAGCCGGAAAGGGGGAATTTCCCAGAGGGTAAAGGCAAGGCGACTACTCATCTGGCTCTGACACAGCAGCATCCGGAATGGCTTGTACGGCGCTGGATAAAGGAGTTTGGCTATGAAGAGACTGAAAAGCTATGCGAATTTAACAACAGTCAGCCAGCCTTAACGGTGCGAACTAATACACTGAAAACAAGTCCGTCCGAGCTGATGCTGCAGCTGGTGGCTGCCGGTGTTGATTGTGAACGAGCTTTGTTGACGAATGAGGGAATTATCATAAAAGGTCATGGCAGTCTGGATTCGTTACAGGTGTTGCAGGAGGGCTATTGCCAGGTTCAGGATGAAAGCTCCATGCTGGTGGCTCATGTGGTGGACCCTCAGCCAAATGAGCTGATACTGGATGTATGCAGTGCCCCTGGGGGAAAAGCTACCCACCTTGCAGCATTAATGAACAATCAGGGACGGATAATCGCAGGGGATATATATCAGCATAAGCTTGACCGGATTATGGATAATGCTAAGCGGTTGGGAATAAATATCATCGAGCCTATGCTGATTGATGCCAGAGAAATATGGCAGGAATTTCCTCAGCAGGCCGACCGGGTTTTGGTGGATGCTCCCTGCTCCGGCCTGGGGGTACTTAGGCGAAAGCCTGATTCCCGCTGGCGTAAGTCCAAGGAGCTTCTTCAGGAGCTGCCAAAGCTGCAACTGCAAATATTGAAAAGTGCTGGGGCAGCAGTGAAGCCCGGTGGGCTGTTGGTATATAGTACCTGCACTATCACCCATGAAGAAAATCAGGATGTCGTAAGGGCTTTTTTGAAAATGACAGGTGAGTTTACGCTGGTGCATGCCGGACAGCGACTACCAATACCAAGAGCTGATGAAATGGTGCAGCTTTATCCCCAGCGGGATGGAACAGATGGCTTTTTCATTGCCTGTATGAGGAGAAAATAATTCATAATGGAATTGGAAAATATATTTGGTAAAACCTTGCTGGAGCTTACCGAAATGGTGGTGGCATCAGGCTTGCCGAAGTTTCGTGGCAGACAGATTGCCGAATGGATGTATAAAAAGGGCGTGAGGGATTTTTCTCAGATGAAAAATCTTCCCAGGGAGCTTAGAGAGCGTCTGGCCAATGAATGGGTTATTTCCCGCCCCAATAAGGTGGATGAGCTTAATTCTGCTGATGGTAAAACCTCTAAATTTCTGTTGGAGTTTTCCGATGGAGTAGGGGTAGAAGCTGTGCTTATGCGGCAACCCTACGGTAACAGTATATGTATTTCATCTCAGGCTGGCTGCAATATGGGCTGTGCCTTTTGTGCCTCTACCCTTCATGGTATGGTGCGAAATCTCACCGCTGGTGAAATGCTGGCCCAGACCTTTTATATTAATGACAGGCTCAGGGAAATCGGGGAAAAGGTTGACACCATAGTCATTATGGGGTCGGGGGAGCCATTGACAAATTATGATAACGTCCTAAAATATATAAGGCTCCTGCATGAGGATTATTGCCTTGGAATGAGCTATCGCAGTATAACCCTGTCCACATCAGGAATTGTTCCCAATATCTATAGATTGGCAGCTGAGGAAATACCGATAAATCTGTCTATTTCACTGCATGCACCGGAAAATAACCTTCGGTCAATGTTGATGCCAATAAACAAAAAATATCCTATGGATGATGTGGTAAAGGCCGGTGAAGACTATGGAAATGCTACCCACCGACGAGTAACCTACGAATATATTTTAATAGATGGTGTAAATGATAATATAAAGCAAGCCCAGGAGCTTGTGGAGCTACTAAAGGGACAATTGGCCAGCGTTAATCTTATTCCGATTAATCCTGTGGCCGAGCGGGGCTGGAATCGGCCGTCCTCGGAGCGGATTAATGCCTTTGAAGGGTATCTTTCCAGACATCACATTACAGTGACTGTCCGACGGGAAATGGGGAAGGATATTCAGGCAGCCTGCGGGCAGCTTAGGAATCGGCACCTTAAATAATGGGGGATTACCCCCACCGGCTGCTGTGCAGCCACCTCCCCCAGGGGAGGCAAGGGATAGGCCGCTCCAGAACCTTTGGTGAAGGAGAGAAAGGCTCAAAGCACCCAAGGGAGACAAGAGCTAAGCCTCGCCTAACCTTTGGTGAAGGAGAGAAAGGAAAAGTAGGAATCTAAGCTTACACTAGCTTGTATTCGCTAATATTTCATTGTAAAATGAAACTTATTCAGTGGAAGCGTTAGCTACATGGCATGTTGGTATAGCATAACACCAGAGAACAGGAGGTCATTTATGTCTATTGGTAATCTGGAAGCTTTTTTGGAAAGAAAAATAGAGGGCTTTTTCAACCGGAAGCTGAGCAGTGTTTTGGAGCCAAGTGAGGTAATGAAACAGCTGGAACGGGAAATCCTTCGGAAAAAGCGTAAGAGTAAGGATGGCTTGATAGTGCCTAATTCCTATTATGTGGAAATGGCCCCAGAGGATTATCAGAGACTTTGTGCAAGACGTTTTTTGGATGAAATATATATCATGGTGGAAAAAACAGTGATTATCAATGATTTATTTATGGATGGTCATCTTGAAATAACGGTAAATTCCAATGAAGAATTATCCAAGGGAACCTGCGATGTGACAGGACGGTTTGCTGATAGCAGCTATGACGAAAAACCGCCTGAGAATGCAGAGTGCCATACCATTGTTCTAGATAGGTCAGAATTCAATCCCCCACTGAACCTGCCAACGGAGTACAAAACAGTAAGTCTGTTGGCTTTAGAGGGAAAGGATATAGATTCTTATCTGGAATTTGGTGAGAAAACAATCTACATTGGACGTCGGGTGAACAATGATTTTATCCTGACAGATACTAATGCTTCACGGGTTCATGCGTATATAACCTATGAGCGGCACCGGCATATTCTGTATGATGCTGACAGCATGAATGGAACCTATGTAAATGGGCGGGCTGTGGTTTTACCGCAGCTGTTACGTCCTGGAGATGAATTGCGTATTGGGGAAACAGTGCTTTTGTATGAGGTGATTTGATATGCAGGCAACTGCAACGATTATAAAGGTGCTGGGAATAATTCTCCAGTACGGATTATTGTTTTTGCTGTTGTATTTTGTGTATAAGCTGATAAAATTTATGAAAAACGACAGCCGGGACGTTATAGAGGATATATATGCCGTAACAGAAATTTCCAATGAGGAAGCCGTGCTCACTGTTTTGGAGGCTGCTGATGAGGCCATGGTGGGACAGAGATTTGCCTTTTCTGATGAAATAAGAATCGGTAGAGGCAGTGACAATGATATTGTGTTGACGGACTCCTTTGCGTCTCATCACCATGCGGTGATTGCACTTTTTAACAATCTTTATGCTATTGAGGATTTGGGCAGTGTCAATAAAACCTATGTAAATGGAGTACCGATTGATGGTCGGCAGTATCTTCAGTCAGGAGATATTATTACAATAGGCTCAGTATCGTTGGAATTTGGGAGGTGACAGCTTTGTTGAAGGTTAGTCAGGCTACTGATATCGGTTTGGCAAGAAAGCTAAACGAGGACAGCATACTATGCGATGTCCGTGACGTTTTTGTAGTAGCTGATGGTATGGGAGGTCATGCGGCAGGTGAAGTAGCCAGTCATATTTTTACTGCCACCGTAGAAAAACAGCTGTTATCTGATGATACGGTGCTGGATGAAGGGGGCCTGCGCCAAATTTTTACAGCCGGAAACGAAGCCATCCTGGAAAGCATCCGTGAACATCCAGAACGCTCTGGTATGGGGACTACTGCAACGATGCTTTGTATTGATGGAAAAACTGCTTATTGGGGTCATGTTGGTGACAGCAGACTATATCTTCTTCGCAATGGCAGCCTGGAGCAGATTACTACTGACCATACATATGTGGCAGAACTGTTGGCAGCCGGTAGTATTTCCACTGCTGAGGCCATGGAGCATCCTAACCGTAACATGCTTATGCGGGCTGTTGGTGTAGAGGAAAATTTCAGGGTTGATACTGGGCAGCTGGATATATTATCAGGAGATATGTTTTTGTTGTGCTCTGATGGACTTACAAACATGGTTACTTTGGCGGCAATAAAGACTATTTTGGAAGCATCGGACTGTAAAGACAAGGCTACAGCCCTTATAGATGTGGCCAAGGCCGGTGGTGGTCTGGACAATATATCTGCAATAGTGGTGGAGTATTATGAAGACTAAGAGTCTGCTTCTGGTGGCAGTGGATTTTTTGATTATGTTTGCTGGTTTAGGGATTATAATGCTAAACCAGTATCCAAAGATTGATTATTCGCCTGTACCCTGGGCTTTGGGGGCGGCTGGATTGGGATTTGTCATTCAGCTGCTTCTGATAAGGGGCAGATTTAACAGTGATATATGGATTTTCCCAATGGTGCTGTTCTTTTCGAGTATAGGCGTCATAATGCTGGCGAGATTAAAGCCCGTTCTATGTATACCTCAGCTTCGATGGCTGATTATTGGTATGCTGGTAATGGTTGCAGTGCTGTATTTTTCCCGTCAGTTAAAAAACATGATGCGTTATCAATATATTTTGGGGCTGTGTACTCTTGTTGTGCTGTGCCTGTCCCTGGTATTTGGTGTCGAGATAGGCGGCAGCAAAAATTGGCTGGTGTTTGGACCGTTTTCTGTCCAACCATCGGAGTTTGGCAAGATTTTGCTGGTGATGTTTTTGGCGGCATTTCTTTCTGATCACAAGGATATGCTGGCTGAGGCTAGGCGAAAGCTCCTGTTTTTGGATTTACCGCCTTTGAGGTTTATTGCTCCACTATTGGTGATTTGGGGCATTGCAATCCTGATGTTTGTTATTCAGCGGGATTTAGGCTCAGCGTTATTGTTTTTCTGTATGGCAGTCTTTATGACCTATATGGGAACTGGCAGTAAATCCTACGTATTTATTGCCTTATGCTTTATTACTATTGGGGCATCAGTAAGCTATGCTTTCTTCTCCCATGTACAGGTAAGATTCAATATTTGGCTGGATCCGTGGGCAGATGCCGTAGGACAGGCCTATCAGGTGGTTCAGTCCCTGTTTTCCTTTGCTGCCGGCGGGGTTTGGGGGACCGGGTTTACCCATGGACACCCAGGGCTTATTCCTGAGGTTCATACAGACTTTATTTTTTCTGCCATTGGCGAGGAGCTTGGGCTCTTGGGCTGTACGATTATTATGATAGTGTATGTATTGCTTTTTTACCGGGGAATAATGATTGCCCTAAGGTGTAAAAAGGACTTATATACCCTGGTAGCTGCCGGCTTTTCCATAGCGCTTTTTACTCAGGCATTTATAATTATTGCCGGTGTTACCAAGTTTTTACCCCTTACAGGCATTACCCTGCCATTTATAAGCTACGGTGGAAGCTCAATGGTATCGGGCTTTATAATGGTGGGCCTGCTTTTATCCTTGTCAAAGGAGACTTATCTTGGTACCCGTTAACGTAGGGTCAAAGAAGGAACGAATTAATGGAGCATAATGATATAAAAAAGTATATTCTTCATTGTAGTCTGTTTATGCTGATATGCTTTCTGTGCCTGTTTGGTTACATTGTATATTTACAGGTAATTGCTGCCCCCGACCTTTTGGCTAATCCGTTAAACACCAGAGGTAATATAGCGACGGATATAGTTAGAGGCTCGATTTTGGATATAAATGGCCGTGAGCTGGCCGTCAGTCACAAAGCTGGTGAACGAAGCTATCCCTATGGAGAGGTAATGGCACCAGTTACTGGCTATCTGGGGGTGGAAATAGGCAGTGATGGCATTGAATCAATTAGTGGCAGCGAACTTACAGGCCAGTCTCAGCAGCTGCAGCAGCTTGGCCCCATCAGACAGGCTTTTCAAAGCCATCGGGGTAATGATGTGAGACTGACCATTGATGCTGATATTCAGGAGTTGGCTTATGCTGCTTTAGGCGCTTATAAAGGCGCTGTAGTGGTTTTGGATGCTGACACTGGGGCAATAATCGCTCTGGTAAGTAAGCCGTCGGTTGATCCGTCAAGCGTTGAAAATAATTGGCAATCAATGCTGGCCAGGGAAGACAGCCCACTGTTGAATAGAGCCACTCAGGGGTTATACCCCCCAGGCTCAACTATAAAGATTTTAATAGCTGACGCAGCACTGGACGAAAAGGTAACTGATTTAAATGAAGCCTTTAAATGTATCGGTCGGCTGCAGATTGGCAATGAATATATAGGTGAAAGCCATGGGGCAGTCCATGGGGACCATGTGACGTTGGAGGATGCGGTTACATATTCCTGTAATGTAACCTTTGGTACGCTGGCTATGCGGATGCATGGGGATGGTCTGGCGGCTGCCTTTGACAGGTTTGGTTTCTCTTCCCCAATAGACAGTGAGTTTCATGACAGTAGCTGCCATTTGCCAAAATTTAAAAGTCTTGGAGATGGCGATACCGCCCAGGTAGGCATCGGACAGGGAGAGACTCTGGTAACTCCCCTCAGAATGGCTATGCTGGCCAGTGCCTATGTAAACAAAGGTACTATAATGGTTCCATATTTAGTGGACGAGGTTATTTCTCCCGGTGGAATAGTTACCAAA
>JAFVER010000121.1 GCA_017475925.1 Anaerovibrio sp.
ACGAGCTTTAAGATGTCCCCTTCCTCTTTAGGTGGGGGAAAACAAACTACAACAGCTGGTGAGCATATCTCCCAGCTCGTTGAAACGCTAATTGGAAGATTTTTCTTCTAAAGAAGAAAAATTTGAACAATGGCGTTATAAGACTGATGACGAAATAAGACTTAACACGGTAGGCTATCTTCTTCAGCAGGCCATAGAGCTTGCATTAAAACATCATTTGGAGCTTAATGGTATTGACTATCCAAGAACCCACGATATAGATAGCCTTTTGGCACTATGCGCAGAAGGGGAATCTGAAGAGTTGGAGCCTTGGGCGGAAACCATTACAGCTATGGAGAGTAAGACCAGATATATCAAAAATTATCGTTTGGCAGTTCGCAAGGTTGTCCAGATAATGAAATTAGCAGATGACCTGTTTAAAAAGATTGAAAAAATCCATGAAAAGGACAATGAAGAATAATGACAGATATATGATAAAAAATAAATAGAAAGCATTTACTGAGCTGGCAGCTTATGTTGCCAGCCTTTTATAAAAAAATGGTATAATTGATGTAATTGGTGATACAGTGGAGATAATCGATGTGATGAAACCTGTATATAAAAGAGCTAACCTTGATAGAAAACTCTTTTCAAAGATTAGAAACCAAAAATCATATAAACCCAGTAGGGGGACGGCAATAGCACTGGTTATTGCACTGGAACTGAATATGGAAGAAACCAGAGACCTATTAGCTCGTACTGGAATTGTTCTGTGTAAAACAAATAAAAGCGATGTGATAGTTGCATTTTTCATTGAAAATAAACAGTATGATATGAGTCTCATTAATGAAGCCTTGGAATATTATGGATTGCCGATACTTGGAGAAAGAAAATCCTAAATATCGCTTCCGAAGCGACCAAAGAGAAATTATAAACTGGTATAATTCTGGTATAGAATATGTAACGTTGTACTTCATACGTGGGAGGATACCAATATGAAAAGAATATTTAAAGCGATAGCTGTTTCCATGGCACTTATGACAGGAGCTTTTTATCTCAGTTTGCCGGCTATTTCGTTGGCTTATGAGGTTTAAAATGAGGAAATAAAAACAGATTTTAAAAATAGAATACATTCTACATCCTGTAGACTCTATTTATTTAAATCTACATCCTACTCGATTGCGAAAATTTTTATTTTGTGGCAAAGTCGGGAAAGCGGCGGTGGACACCGCCAGCTGTCTGCCGATTATTGAGATAATATAAAAGAAAATTTTGAACAATGGTGTTATAATATATCCAACAATACTGTATCTCAAGTGGAAGACAATTCAAAAGGAGCTGGTGAAATGTACAGAGGTTTATTAATCTTGATGTCAATACTGGTTTTTTGTATCGGTAGTTGCTTTGCACAGGAGGTACCGATGAACAAACTGCCGGAAAAGCAGGCAACGGAAGTAAAACAAATTGATTTATTGCCACATTCACATACTTCAGAATGCGGGATGACTTCTGCTGAGCCAGTACAGATTGTATGCATCCTTGACCGCTCCGGCTCAATGAGACATTTAGTGGGAGATACTATAGGTGGTTATAACTCTTTTCTGGATAAGCAGCGGCAGGAAAAGGGCAGTGCTGAGGTTACCACGGTTCTTTTTGATGATAAGTATGAAAAGCTCGTAGAAGCCCAGGACATAAAGAAGGTGCCTGAGCTGACCGATAAGGAATACTATGCAAGGGGGATGACAGCCCTTTTGGATGCAGTGGGAAGAACAGTAACAGACACATTTGGCAGAATGAATCATGACGGAATTTGTCCAGCCAAACGCCGTGTGCTGTTTCTCATTATGACAGATGGCAAGGAAAACGACAGTAGGGAGTATACCAAAGCTGATGTAAAGGCCATGATTGAAAAGGCCACTCATGAATACAAGTGGAATTTTATTTTCATGGGAGCAAATATGGATTCTGTGTCTGAAGCGGCTTCCATTGGTATATCCGCTGACCATGCAGTAAATTTTGCACATGATTCGGCTGGAGTAAGGCAATCCTTTGCCCTTATGAACGAGGCAGCCAAGGCAATGAGAGAAGAGGGCAATGTCGGCGACAACTGGAAAAATGCTGACGAATAGAAGATGCCTTTGTGGTTAATGCTCATTCGGTGCTTAAGCCGTTTTTGGTAACAGTACTTAATGAAAGCGAGCCAACACGCGAAGCTTGAATTTAGTGTATGTCAAGGGAACTTGGCTGTCCAATGCAGTCAAGTTTTTTTGATGCCAAAAAATAAAATATTATAATCAATATATTCATAGTAGTCACTATTGAATAGAAAGAATAGAAAGAATATAATATAAATAGAAGGCGGTGAGGAAGATGATTTTTAGTGAAAGTGAAACTGTGGAGCTGAAGCGGGAATATATAAAAGATATTCGTAAGGAAATTGTGGCCTTTGCCAATACAGGTGGTGGCACTATTTATATTGGGGTGGAGGATTCTGGTGAAATAATCGGCCTGGATAATTCTGATGAGGTAATGCTTGCAGTCCTAAATAGTGCCAGAGATTCTGTCCGTCCTGATATTATGAGCTTTATTAATGGTAAAACTTTGGAAGTAGATGGCAAGAAAATTGTTCAGATAGATATTCAGAAAGGGCCGGATTGTCCATATTATCTAAGGGATAAAGGCCTTGTGCCAAATGGAGTATATATTCGTAACGGTTCTGCCTCCAACCCTGCCAGTACATATATTATTAAAAGGATGATAAGTGAATCACTTGGCAATTTTGAAGATATGCTATCAATAGAGCAGGAGTTGACCTTTGATCAGATAATAAAAGAATTTGAAAAGCGCAGCTTGGAATTTGGTGAGTCTCAGATGTATTCATTGGGGATTAAGAATAAAGATGGTATATATACCAATCTTGGGTTGCTTGTGTCGGACCAGTGTCCTCATCTTATAAAAGGAGCGGTATTTAAAGGAATTGATTGCCTGAATTTCCAGGATAGAAAGGAATTTTCCGGTTCGGTTTTTAACCAAATGAATGAAGCCTACAGGTATATTGAACTAAATAATAATATTTCTGCTACCTTTAATGGATTGTACCGTCATGACCAGTTAAGCTATCCGCCGGTTGCCCTGCGGGAGGCCTTGATAAATGCGGTGGTTCATCGGGATTATTCTTCTGTAAATGTAAGTACCAAGATTAGTTTTTTCTCCGACAGGATGGAGATATTGTCCTATGGAGGATTGCCACCGGATATTACCCTGGAAATGGCTATGAATGGTGTATCTGCTTGTCGAAATCCCAAGCTGGCCAATATTTTCTACCGTTTAAAATTGATCGAAGTGTATGGTACGGGCTTTGGTAAAATGCAGGCTGGTTATGCGTCGGAGGACAGGGAATCCGATGTTTTCAATCCAGATCATAAAATGCCTAAGTTTGAGGCTGTTCAGGGGGCATTTAAGGTTATCATGCCCAATTTGGCATATCATGAAAAGAAAAAAGTGGTAAATGAGGATAGCCCCCAATATGTTACTGAGCATTGGGAAAATAGTGTGGATGCCAAGATAATAGAACTGATTTGTAAAAGAGGGCAGATTACACGCCATGATGTGGAGAGAACACTGGGTGTCAGCCTCTCCACAGCCACCAGAATTTTACGGGGGTTAAAGGAAAAGGGGAAAATTGTGTCAGTAGGCCGCGGCAGATTAACGGTGTATATTTTGGCAGATATCAGATGAAGAGTTACGCAACGTACTGGAAATCCAAAAGAGCTCTACTATAACAATCACAAACAGCGTGGAGGCAGCTGCGATGGAAGATGAAATTGTGAGTTATTGAAAAAAGTAACATGGTCAGAAAGACAATTGTAAAAAACAATCAAGGAATTATGAAATAAGGCAAAACAATGTGAGCTTCAAAATTGTTGTTTCCCAGGTGCTTATAAATCATCTGGGATTTTTTTGTGCATTATAATGTACATTGATAATAATGTGCAAAATATTGTACGTTGAATATTATAGAATTTAGATGAAATAACAAGAAGATATTTGAAAAATTGGCTGTTAAAAATGGAGGAGGGGAACATGATTATTTACAAAGCTGAATTGATATATGAGTCCATGCAGTTTGGAAAAAATGATAAGGAAATCTTGAAGCCGGAATTTGATGAAAAAAGTTGTCCGAATTATTAATGATGCCAATGATGGCCTTGGGGTTCGTTGTGGCATGGATAACAACTTGAGTGTTGCCGTTGTTAGTGGTGAATACGGACGATGGGATATAGTTTTGACACGCAATTTTGAAAAAAGTCAGCAACCACCGCTTGAAGTGGTGGTTGCTGACTTACTTTACAACATCAATAAGTGCCTAAGCCTCATTGGAGATTGGCACATCCTTTTGAGTGCAGATGATTTTGTCTATCCGATATTTATCCAGGCGAATAATCTCAAAGGAAAAATCATCCCATTCAACTGTTTCGCCCTTTTTGGGAATGTAACCAAAGAGCGCCGTGACAAAGCCCCCCATGGTCTGATAATGGTCCTGCTCCTCGTCAGGAAGCTCATCAATATCAAATTTTTCCTTGAAATCATCAATGGAGCAAAGTCCGTCAATATACCATGTATTATCCTCCTTGGGAACAATGTGGAGGTGCTCCTGCTCATTTACCGTGTTTGTATCGCCAATAAGCTCTATAAGTATATCCTGTAGGGTAATAAAGCCGATAACCCCACCGTATTCATCCAGGACTACCGCCTCGTGGATGCCAGTTTCCTTAAACTGTTCCAGTACCCGAAAGGTTTCCATGGAACGGGGAATAAACATAGGCTTTCGGATAAAAGGCTCCAACGCTAAAGACTCCTTGTTTAGCGCGGCATTGAGAATATCCTTGGTGTATATAACCCCACAAAAATCATCCAGACTGTCCCGTCCCACCGGTATAATGGATTCTGCTGAGTTTTTTATCAGGTCAAGATTGTGTTCCAGGGAATCATTGATGTCCAACCACATCATTTGAGTACGTGGAGTCATAAGAGAATATGCCGTTTGGTCACTCATGTGAAATACACGGTCAACCAAATCCTGTTCGGCTTTCTCAAAGGTGCCATCCTCAGTTGCCTGTTCAATAAGGTCTTTTACCTCATCCTCTGTGACAGGATCCTCATATTTTAGGTTTATGCCAAAAAAGCTTAGAAGAAGAGCCGCTGAGGAGCCTAATACGGCAGTAAACGGCCTGGAAAGTCGGATAAGGGTTTTTAGGGTACCCTGACAGTTAATCAGGGTCTGTTCAGGATTTCGGCGGGCAAAGGAATTAGGAAGAAATTCGGAAAAAAGCAGGGTTAGATAGGTAACGATGGCTATACTGATAAAGAGGGACAAAGGCCCATGATAAGGTATAAAGGATATATAATTATCGATAACCGGTGCTAAAAGCACACTAATGGCTACTCCCAGCAATATACTTATAAGTGTTATACCAATTTGTACCACAACAAATGCCAGCTCCGGGGATTCATAAAGCTCCAAAGCAGCTTTTGCCCCAGGAAGATTATCGTCAACCAATTTTTCCAGCCGACTTTTGTGGCTTTCTGTCAAAGCCGTTTCTGCCATGGCAAAAAATACATTAAGCAGCATTAAGACAAGAATAACAGTAATTATAAGTGTGGGGTGATAGGTATCCAACAAAAAGCACATCCTTTTTAAATATATTTTTATGCACTATTTTAGCACAAAAGTGACCTCAAGAAAAATTTTTATATAAATGCTGAAACTTTGCTCAAACTTTCCACATGTATAATTGATGTATTTATGCCAGGTTAATGCTTAACGCAGAATGCTTGGCTCACCCACCTCCCCGTGGGGAGGCAAGGGTAGAAGCTGCTGGAATATAGCCTACAAGAAAAGATTAGCTTGTCTCCTAAGTTTAGGCATTGCACCTTGACTTCACCGATATATCTATGTGGGAAGTTTGAGTAAATGTATCCGTTTACCTATTGATAGATACCCTTACCACTGTTCCTCCTTCGGCACGGGGCTGTATTGTCAGCTCCCCGTTGCACATCATTTTTATTCGTTCCCGGATATTTTCAAGCGCTATATGTGGTTTGTAGCCTTGTCCTTGTCCATCGGCAGGAGCAAAGCCGGAGCCATTATCCTCTACGATTATTTCACTGCCTGTGGGCGTTTCGCGAGTTCGGATGGAGATGCAAAGGGGAGTGGACTCTGGGTCCATACCATGCTTGATGGAATTCTCTACAATTGGCTGGAGCGTTAATGGTGGCACACGAAATTCTTTATGTGGTGTATCGAATTCCACCAACAGGCCATCTACGAATTGTACCTGTTCTATGGCAAGATAGGCGCGGGTGTGTTCTAATTCATCAGCAAAGGGAACGGTATTTTCACTGGCAATGGCGGTAAAATTCCTGCGAAGATAGGTGGTGAAATCCAATGTAACCTGTTGGGCCTTTTGGGGGTCCTGGGTGCAAAGGTAATAAATACTCATCATAGCATTATAAATGAAGTGAGGACGCATCTGAAGCACCATGATGCTGGCCCGCTGGTGGGAGATTTCCCGCTGTTGGCGCATATACTGGTCAATTTGGTCATATATAATAATGGTAAACATGGAAAGTGTGGAGAAAACCACACCAACGAAGACTACCATTGGAACAAAGAAGAAGGTGTGGGCAATAAAGGCAGCCGTCATAGGCAGCAAATGGGTAAGAAAGGCCCTATAGTATTTTTTTGGCAGGCTGTTGCGCCGCTGGATTACACCGGCCAGATTAAGAATCAACAAAATGACCATGCTTCCCAATAGCAGTGGGTGCCAGGAACCACGGTGAAATTGATTGTCAGGGGTAATATAGTACAGGAAGGTTGTGAATTGAGCAATGCCCAGCAGGACAAAATAAAACACCCACAAAGCGATGGCGGTACGGAAAAGCCTGCTCCGTTGCCATTCTTCTCCGCAGGTGTGTAATAGGTAAGCTGTAAACATAGGTATTGGTATGGAAAGAAGGAGGTATTCAAAAAATATGGCGACTTTTTCGGCCGTCACCATATTTGGCGTCCTCCAGACAAACAAATCAACCAGGGCAGAGAGCATACACAGCATAACTGTAGCAAAAAGACTCATGAAAAAGCGCCGGCTCCATCGTTCCCTACCGGGGAGAATGATGGTAATTGAAAGTCCAATGGCAGTCAAGGTCAGCATTGCACTGACCAGACCCAAAGCAAGCAAATCTAGCCAATTATTCATCAGTTTCTGCACCTCTTCCCCCAGGAAAACGGGTATCGGATATTTTGGAGCTGCGCTCTTACGGCCTCCTGGGTGATGGGTTTTAGGAGATAACCACTTGCTCCGGTGCTCCAGGCATCAAAAGCATATTCGATGTGGGCAGTAAGATACACCACATTGGTGTGGGGGTTGAGGCTAAGTAACGTGCGGCAAAGGTCCATCCCGTTTGTTTTTCCTATTTCAATGTCCAAAACAGCCAGCGCAATTCGATTTGTTTTCGCGTACTCGATGGCCTCTGATGGTCGGGAAAAGCCCATAATGGTAGCCTCTGGCATTACCTCTTCCAAAATAGGCAAAGCCCCTGACAGAAAAATTTTCTTGTCGTCGACCACTATGATATTGGGGGCGTCGTCGCTTTCCATCATAGCCGAAAGCAGTGTGTTGATATCTGTGTCGAGATATTTTGAGAGTCTGAAAATCATTACGGCGTCCGGTAAACGACTGCCACTTTCCCAGCGGGCAACGGTTGACCGGGTTACATATATCCGTTCGGCCAATTCTCGTTGGGAAATGCCTTTATCATTACGAAGCTTTTTCAAGGTTTTTGCAAACAGTGTATACATTTCCTAAGTCTACTCTTTTCTATCTTTCCCTAACTCCAGCATGAGCTTAACAGTCAGTGCTTCACTGGTAAGGTCACCACCAGGCTCAACACCATGCTTCATAGCTGTTATACCTACCTCGTAGCGGTCCATATGCACTCCATCATATATGCACTGGGTGGTAGCAATAACTCTTACACCCTTTTTTACGGCATAATCAATAACTGGCAGAATATTGCCTGGGGATTCAACACCTGGGATGCCACCAGACCCGAAAACCTTTAGAATGATACCCAGACAGCCAGCCTCCACCAGGAATTTAATGTAGTTCTTTTGGAAGCCTGGTGTAAGCTCTACCACCGCAACATGGGTATTTAGCCGGTCGTTGACGATTAATTCACCTGATGAGGTAGGCCGATGGTGTTTTTCCAGATATGCATCGTATTCTGGATTGAAGCTCAAAGTACCATGCTCCAAAACTGCAACCTCCGGCACGTTTATGCTGTGGAAGGCGTAGAAATTTTCCGTGTAAAGCTTTTTGGCTGCATTCCCCTGAATGAGTCGCCCATGGAAAGCCAGATAAACCCCGGCAGGGGCATTGGCAGCTGCCGTAAAGGCCGTAACGAGATTATCCGGTGCATCAGAGCCTTCCTCGGTAAGGGATAGCTGTGAGCCAGTGAAAATTACCGGCTTGGAAAGATTTTCCATCATATAGTAAAGGGCTGCTGAGCTGTAAGCCATGGTGTCAGTTCCATGACTGATAACAAACCCATCATAGGATGAATAATTTTCTTTTACGGTATTGGCCATTTCTACCCAGTGGGCCGGCTGGATATTGGTGCTGTCCAGCTGCATTAGCTCGACTGTTTCAATTTCACAAATTTTGCCGAGGTCCGGCACCTGTTCAACCAGCTCTTTCCCATTGAGTCCCGGCATCATGCCATTTTCTGTCTGAATCGAAGCGATAGTTCCTCCGGTGGCTATAAGCAATATTTTTTTCATAATTTCTCGGCTCCTTTTTTATTAAATGGGACTTATTCAACGGGAGTCTTGGCGCCCGTTAACATAGGGTGAACTACCCTACGCTTATACATTTATATGCTTATATATTTATATATTTACGAAAATTTTCCTGCAAAAAATTTTAGTTAACTCAAACTTACCACATATATAGTCAATACATTTATGCATGTGGGAAGTTTGAGTTTTAATTTAAAAAAATCTGATTGAGCAGGATTTATCATAGGTTATAGTGAATAATAA
>JAFVER010000122.1 GCA_017475925.1 Anaerovibrio sp.
ACCCTAACAGCTAGTATACTGACACGATGATATTTTGACCCTACGCTAACGAGTGCATTATCCAATCGGCTTTGACTCTTGGATGCTTCCGTAGCGGTGAGTGTCTACTGTTCAACTTCAATGAAATCTCGTTTCACAGGACACTTTCGCATAGGGCGCATTATCCAATCGGCTTTGCCTCTTGGATGCTTCCGTAAAGCTCAGGATTTACTCGACTAATATTCAGTAGGAGTTTAAAAGCTCCCACTGAATAAGTCTCGTTTTACAAACGTCACCATATATACTGCCAACTGCTTTGTTGTCGTCAATCGACATAGCCACCACTATGCCTCATTCCTCCGCCTCGCATTTTGCAATATCTCTGGCGTCGTTTTTGTTCAAAAATCATCATGCCAACACATTGAATATTTTCTATAAAAGAAGCTATTTTCCTGCTTTAACATTTCGCTAAACAATTCACGTTTTGCCCTATGCTTCCTATATAGCATACCAGTTAAAGTCAGGTGTCATTTCTAATACATGTATTATACACGGGGGAAGCTCTGAAACACAAAAATAATCAGAAAATAAAAAAACATACAGGAATATTTGAATAAAAATAGAATATGTATCAATGAGTAATTTTATCTATGATGAATCAATTAGGTGGCGGTTTAAATGGATGCAGTAACTACTGAGAAAAAAAAGATTCTCGTTATTGATGATGCCGAAGTCAACCAAATGCTTCTCACAAGGATGCTAGCTGACTATGAAGTTCTTACAGCATCCGACGATAAGGAGGGAATGGCTCTTTTACAGAAAAATGCCGATAGCTTGTCCCTTATTATTTTGGATCTTGTATTGCCGGAAGTAAACGGGATAGAACTGTTGCAGCAAATCAAATCCGACCCGGCTACCAAGAACATTCCGGTAATAATCATGAGTGCTCAGGTGCAGATGGAACAGACCACTTTAGATATGGGAGCAGTGGAATTTTGGAGAAAGCCATTCTACAATGCTGCTGAGGTCCAAAAACGAGTCGCAAAGATAATAAGATGAGACTTATCCAGTGGGAACTTTATACTCCCACTGTTTTTGGTCAAATAAATAAAAAATAGAGGCGGTGCTGATATACTCAATCAATACTGCCTCTATTTTTTGCCCTGTGTTAGGGCGTGCTCAGGACTTATTCAAATTATTTTCAAGAAATTCCACAACTCCATCAAAGGTTTCAGTGATGTTCTTATATTCTATCCTTGGCCGGTCAATAATCACCAAAGGCAGCCTAAGCTCCTTTACCGCAGCAACTTTTGTATCGGTTCCCCCCAGGTGCCCACTATTTTTTGTTACAACAACATCGGCCCCATACTTAAGGAACAGCTCTCTGTTAAGCACTTTCGAAAAAGGCCCCTGCATTGCAATGATATTATCCGGGGTAAAGCCCAGCTCCCGAGCTTCGCTTATCACCTCTGGCTCAGGTAAAATCCGGCATATTATTCTACAGCCCCTTAAAGCCGCTGCATGGGCAAACACCGGCAGGCTCCGGCTGCCAGTGGTCAAAAAAATATTTTTGCCCAGGCCGCCTGCCACCTGGGCCGCTTCCTCATAATCATTAACATAATAAGCATTATCATACCCGATGGGAGCTGTGTCCCGCTCAAAGCGAATATACAAAACACCAGTTTTTTCACAGGCCCTCATAGCATTAAGTGAAATATTGGCTGCATAAGGATGACTGGCATCAACAAAGCATTCTATCCCATTTTCATTAAAAAAATCGATAAGTCCATCCTCATCCAATGGCTGATTATTTATTCTAATTCCGCTGTACCCTTGCAGAAGGCTCTGTCCATACTGACTGACCACCGATGCAGTTACAGTATAGCCCTTTGACAGAATGTAGCCTGCCAATTCCCGACCATCCCGGGTTCCTGCTGCCACAAAAATCATACCCTGTACCCTCGTGGAGTCACCATATAGCCATCCTTCACATATGTATTACTGTTGCCGATTATTACAATGGAGAACATACCGATTTCCGCCTCGGTGAAATGCTCCAAATCTGATATTATACGAGTCTCCTGCTCACGGCTGGCACCGGTTACAATTCCTACCGGAGTTTTAGGGTTGCGGCATTTTAACAGAATGCTTTGCACTTCATTGATGTATTCCGGGCGGGATTTGCTTTTTGGATTATATAATGCCATAACAAAATCCCCCTCGCCGGCCAACCGCACCCGTTTTTTTATAAGGTCCCAAGGGGTGAGCCAATCACTTAGGCTTATCACAGCAAAATCATGCATAAGGGGAGCCCCAAGAAGCGAGGCTGCCGCATTTACTGCGGAAACTCCAGCCACCGTACCGCCCCATTCCGGCCGTTTATCCGCTGGCTGCTGCAATACAAGCTCCAGCATCAGCCCTGCCATGCCGTATACCCCGGCATCCCCACTGGACACCACTACTGTATTCTTCCCCTCCATCGCCGCATCCATTGCCATTTTGCAGCGGTCAACCTCCTGCATCATGCCTGTTCCAATGATTTCCTTGTTCACCAGCAATGACATAATCAGCTCAATATAAACATTATAGCCCACAACTACCTGAGCATTATTAATTGCTTCCTTGGCCTTGGGCGTCATTTCCATCAGACTGCCTGGCCCAATACCAACTACAGTTATTTTTCCCATACTAATGCCACCGTCACATTTTCATATTTTGTCTTTGGCAAAGCAGCTACACCATGAGGAACACAGCAATACGCCGCTGCCTCCGAAATATTCCCTACACCTATAGTCCTTTTTACAAAATCCGACTCCATCAGTTGATACTTTTGGATTTGTTCATTCAACTGCTCATTGTCCCAAAATTTAATCGTCCGGCCTAATTGCTGACCAGCTGTCAAAAGTCCCTGCTCATCGGCCTTTACAACGGAGCTGGCCAATTCATCTATCCGCTCAAGCTCCCAACCGATTTTTTCACAGGCCGCCTTAAGAGCTTTGATAATAAGTCCCTCCCTGGTTCCACGGCGACAGCCAACCCCGGCCACCAATTTACGAGGCTTTAAATATAACGTCCCCTTACCTATTGGTAAATCTGCATTGGTAAGAATTACTTTCAGGCTTTGGGTATCTTTAACAAGCTGACTTATTCTGTCGCCATCTGCCAACACTGCACCAATCCCGTTTTTCTTCAACCCTTCGGCGTATTTTAAATGACATGGCATACGTCTATCTATTATGTATTTAATATGACTGCCCCCAAGCAATGCGCTATTAAACACTAAAATGCCCTCTTTAGGGAATGGAACCATTTCCAGCCGATAAGCCAACAGGTCAGGTGCCACCAGCTCATTTACATCTGTCCCGGTAGTAATCACCGGATTGGCCTTTAATTCCTTTGCCAAATAGCTGGTCAGCTCATTAGCGCCTCCCAGATGCCCAGACAACAGGCTAATGATATTTTTTCCCTTTTCATCCATCACAATTATTGCTGGATCAGATAATTTGCTTTTTAAAAACGGGGCTATGGTCCGCACCACTATACCTGCCGCCATAATAAAAATCATGGCAGTATACTGGGAAAAGCCCTTTTCTACAGCCTCGGCAATCCGGCTATAAATATATACCCCATTACTGCTGCCCAGCTTATGATGCACATAAATATCCACATCTGCATCAACAGTATCACGAATTTTTCTTGCCAATATAAGTCCATTTACAGATGAAGTATAAACTGCGTATCTCATATACTTGCTTTCCTAAAGCCATGACTAAATTCAGGCGCATAAAGCCTGGACAGTTCATAATCACTGCCCAGCACATGGCTTACCACAATCATTGATGTACGATCTACTCCCTTGCCCTTGATTTCCTCGCATATAGTTGACAACGTCGCACGGAAAATTCTCTGCTCCGGCCAGCTGGCCCGTTGCACAATGGCAATTGGCGTATCCGGCTCATAGCCCCCGGCTATCAGCTCCGCCACAACCTCATCAAGCATTGATATACTCAAAAAAATACACATGGTAGCCTTATGAGCTGCCAAGGACCGCAGACTTTCTCTGTCTGGTACGGCCGTTCTTCCCTCATTTCGGGTAATAATAACCGTCTGGGTAACCCCTGGAAGGGTATATTCCTGCTTTAGAGCCGCAGCAGTAGCCAAAAAGCTGCTGACCCCCGGTACCACCTCATAATCTATTCCCTTTTTCCTTAATGCATCCATCTGCTCCTGAATAGCACCATAGAGGCTAGGGTCACCGGTATGAAGCCTTACAACCTGTTTCCCCTCACCCACGCTTTTTTCAATTACAGCCAACACCTCCGGCAGGGACATTGTTGCCGAATTGTAAATTTCACATTCTTCATTGGCATAGCCTAAAAGAGCCTTTGGCACCAATGAGCCAGCGTAAATTATCACATCGGCCTCCTCCAAAAGTCGACGGCCCTTTACTGTAATCAGCTCTGGGTCCCCAGGGCCGGCTCCTACTATATATACCCTTGCCAACCTCAACCAACTCCTCTTTTTTGGCAGGTAACAATAAAAATCGGATTATTGGCCTTTGCCATATCGTATCGCCCAAGCTGCTGCAGTTGACTTACCTGCACCTGTACAGCCTCATAATCATATTCTGCCCGCCTGCGCATATATTCAATACACTCGGCAATGGTCTGTATGGTGATACAGTTTATAACGATTCGGCCATTTGTCTTCAACCTTTCGTCCACAAAATCCAGTATCTTAGACAAATTTCCACTACTGCCGCCGATAATAGCTGCATCCAAGGCAGGAATATCCTCCAAGCCCTGGGGAGCGCAGGCCTCAATCACCTTTATATTATTTACTGAAAATTTTTTTGCATTCTCTTTAATAAGTCTTATCCCCTCGGGATTTTGTTCAACTGCATAAACCATTCCATAAGGAGCCTGCAACGCCGCCTCTATAGATAACGAGCCGGTCCCTGCCCCTATGTCGCATATTACAGTCTCTGCCTCTATACGGGCCTTGGCTATGGTCAATATGCGAATTTCCTGTTTTGTCATTGGAACCCTGCCCCTGATGAATTCATCGTCAGCAATCCCCAAAGAATACATTATGCCATCACCACCAACACACAGTTCAGATACACAGTTTCCATCCTGATAGCTTCACTAATGGTTGTAATTATAATTTTTTCATCAGGATAGGACAGACGGTTGCAGATAGCCAGCATTGCATTTGGCGGCCACCCCAGCTTTCTCAGCATATCCGGTATAGTCCGGGAATTATTTTTCTTATCTGTTAAAAAACAAATAACCTTGCCTGGACAATAAACCATCTGCTCCCTTGGAGCAGTGCGGCCATGCATACTGACAAGTATTGCATCATACCAGGGCATTCCCAGCTTTGAAAAGGCTACCTGAACAGAGCTTAAGCCTGGAATAACCTCCACCGGCTTATCTTCAAAGGTTCTCTTGATGGCATCCAACAAGGAATAATACCCCGGATCCCCAGACACCATCACCACCACATCATGATTTTCCAGCTGTCGGCCAATAAAGGCCATCACCTCTTCTATATCAGACCGGATTATAAACTTTATCTGCCCCTCCTCTTTACCAAACTGCTCAATAGCCCGACTGCCCCCCACCAAAACCTCAGCATTTTCAATGGCCTTTAGGGCGGCCGGTATCATATACTCTGCATTTCCCGGTCCTATGCCGGCTACCACTATTTTATGTTCCATTTCAATTCCTCACCAATTATTCTTCCGGTATCATCCATTCCCAAAGGCTCACCCCTTAGCGTCACCAGTACTGTACCAACCGTCAGCCTGTTAAAAACAAACCGTTCCGCCCGTTGACTGACTCTGGTGGCGATTACTTTATATACAGCCTTTTTATCATATTTTTCGATAATCGGCAAAGCCTCCTCGGTAGTCATACAGTCCAGAATATTTTGCACCCCCTCTGGTGGCATTCCTGCCGCTGCACTGTAAGCTGCCAATACCTCCAGCCGGCCATCACCCACCCGGTTATGGGTATGAAATACACCGGCTGCCACCTTTGCTAATTTTCCGATATGACCAAAAAGTAAAATCCGATTTACCCCCATATCAGCGGCCTTTTCCAGCATATAACCGATAAAATTGCTGGTCTGAACCATAGCCTCTGCCGGCAATCCCCATTCACCGGCAATTCGTTCGCCAATTTTTCCTGGCACAAAAATCTGAGTCTTATAGCCAGCCGCCAAAGCCACACTAATCTGTGGCACCAATGAATCCTTAAAGGCTTCCTCCGACATGGGTTTTAATACGCCGGTGGTGCCGATAATTGATATTCCATTTTTCACACCCAGAATTGGATTTAAGGTTTTTTTGGCCAATTCCCCTCCCTGAGGAACATCTATCCTGATTTTACACCCAGGCACATAGCCAAAAACTTCTTCCAGAGACTGATTTATCAGCCTGCGGGGGCCGGGATTTATGGCAGGCTCCCCCGGTGGAACAGCCAGCCCAGCCCTGGTAACGGTCCCCACACCATCACCAGCTATCAGTTCAACTCCATTTAGGGATGGCTCAAGGCTTAATGTAGTGAACACAGAAATGCCATTGGTTATATCCGGATCATCACCGGCATCCTTTATGATTTCAACTCGTACACCATTTTCTTGTGGCGTAATGCCCTTTACTGGAATATTAAGCTTTGTACCGTCCAAAGCGATTATCTCCACATAATCACTACTGCCGGACCCCTGTATAAACATAGCGGCTGCCTTAACCCCTGCCGCCACACAGGCACCGGTGGTGTAGCCTCCCCTGAGTTTCTTAGACATTATAGTCTCCTAAACTATACTAAATCTATCATGATTATTCGATACAATTTAATCTATAAACAATATAACTGCAAAAAAATTTAAAGCCCCCTTGTGCATAATTCTAGCACAAGGAGGCTTGTTTTACTACCCCACTCACCAATTTTCAAACCTGGCTTGTTTATCCAGCTTCTTCATTGACTGCATTTCATCAGCAGTCAGTTCAAAATCAAATACATTGGCATTCTCTGCAATATGGGCTGGATTTGACGAGCCAGGAATGACTATATACCCAGCCTGTATCTGCCAACGAAGAACAATCTGCGCCGGGGTCTTACCATGATGGTCAGCAATAGCGGCTATAGTACCATTTTTTAAAACCTTATCGGTGTTTCCTCTTCCGCCAAAGGGATACCAGGATTCCACCACCGTTCCATAACGACGGAGATAATCCTGCAGCATGGTATTTTGATAATATGGATGGTTTTCATTTTGTACCACCGCAGGAATAATCTCCGCTATTTTGTTTATCCTTTCAAAAGCCTCCGGGGGTGTAATAATTTGAAATACCAATGGAGTGAAGCTTCCCTGAATGAACCCCACGCTCCAATGCCTTATAAACTTCTTCGTCATTTGAGCCTGGTTGATGAATAAGCATAAGGTCAATATAGCTAAGGTCAAGAGCAGCAAGGGAGTCATCTATGGCCTTATCTGGCCTGGTATAATCTCCCGGCATTATTTTACTGGTGACAAATAAATCCTCCCGTTTGATAATACCTTCATTAATCGCTTTTTTTATACCCCTGCCTACAGCCTCCTCATTACCATAATAACGGGCGGTATCAATCAACCGATAGCCACATTTTATGGCAGTATAAACAGCGGCCTCACAGGTTTCATCCCGCAGTGTCCATGTCCCGAGACCAAGCACCGGCATTGAATATCCACTGTTTAATTTTATGGTATATTTCAATGCATTTTTTGTTGGCATATTGCCCATATCCTTTGTGAGCGCACCAGCTGATTTTGTTGTATCTTCTGCCTTAGTAGCGGCTGTACAGCCCAAACAGCCCCAAAGCATAAGCGTACACAACAATGCGGAAATATATTTTTTAATATACACAGCCATGCTGACAGCCTCCTTCAATGTAGAAAATATGCCCATATTAGAAAATTAAGCTCAGATAAATTAGTTAAAATGCTTCTCCCATTTTTCTTCAATCAGTTCCCTATTAGCAGCCAACCACCGCATAATAGTATTTAAATCCTTTGTTGGAATGTTACTTTTATTATGAGCTAAACGAACCATTCCATTCATCCATATCTTTGTTGCTTCAGAATGAGGTACTCCTTCACATACATGAACATGTATAGGCTCGCCATTTTCTCTTGACCAAAAAAAAATGGTGTATTTACCAAACTGACATATTTTAGGCAACTCCTGCACCACCCTCCCTAGCAAGCTCCCATACAATAAATGAATTTCGGCTTGCATAAGCGAGCAATTTCCGTTGCTCTTGTTCGGAAAAGCCTTCCACATCAACAATATCTAGTGAAGGAAGTGTCGACTCAAGAAAATAAAACCCTCCATCCACTGGCTTTTCAAAATAAATTTTTATGTATTCCATACCGTCATCAGTTTTTTTTATATCACTGAATGTCATGGTTATATTATCTATTTCTGTATAAAAGTTTTTCATAAGACTCCATCCCGTCAAATATTACCCTCTTATTCATACAACTTTTTATTCTTCAAACAGCGCCTTGGCAAAATCATCCGCTATAAACGGTCGTAAATCCTCTACCCCCTCGCCTACACCAATCCATTTTACCGGCATAGAAAGCTCCGCCTTGATACCGATTACTACACCACCCTTGGCTGTGCCATCCAGCTTGGTAAGGACAATACCGGATATAGGTTCCGCCTCGGTCAATAGCTTGGCCTGACTGATGGCATTTTGTCCAGTGGTAGCATCTAAAACCAACAGGGTCTCATGAGGAGCCTCTGGAATTTCCCGTTGAATTACCCGGTTTATCTTTTTTAACTCCTCCATAAGATTTGATTTTGTCTGAAGGCGCCCCGCTGTATCAATAAGCAGTACATCCACATTCCGTGCAACAGCCGCTTTTACTGCATCATAGGCTACAGCCGCCGGGTCAGAGTTTTCCTCATGCCTGATAACCTTTGCCCCAGTACGCTCTCCCCATATTTCCAGCTGGTCAATAGCCGCAGCCCGAAAAGTATCAGCTGCTGCCAGCATTACGCTTTTACCCTGAGATTTATAATAGGCACTCAGCTTGCCAATGATGGTGGTTTTCCCCACACCATTTACTCCAATAACCAGAAATACCGTAGGTCCAGACTTCGCCATATTAATATCACTGGAGTCCTTGGTAAGCAGCTCGGAAATATTTTTTTGCAAAAATGGCTTTAAATCATCCGGTGAGTTAATCTCCTTTTTCTTAATCCCCTTTCTTACCGCCTCCATAAGTCTATCGGTGGTATTGACTCCCACATCTGCCATTATGAGGATTTCCTCCAGCTCATCCAATAAATCATCATCAATGTCGGCATAACCGATTACCAGCTTTTCAATTTTTTCTGTTATAGACGCTCTGGTTTTAGTTAAGCCTTTTTTTAATTTATCAAAAAATCCCATTATAGCAACAACCTCCAAAGAATTTAGTTATCAATCATAGACTCTGCTTCCTTCAGCTTTACCGACAATATTTTTGATACTCCGGCATCCTCTACGGTCACCCCATACATTGAATCCGCTGATTCCATGGTACCCTTACGATGAGTTACCACAATAAACTGGGTATTAGCGGCATATTCCTCCAAAAATTTGCCAAAGCGGTCAATATTGGCCTCGTCCAGCGGTGCATCAATTTCATCCAATAGGGAAAATGGCGCCGGTCGATATTGCAGAAAAGCAAATAGCAGCGCTACTACCGTAAGGGCCCGTTCCCCCCCAGATAATACTGCAAGGTTTTGGCGTTTTTTATTGGGAATCTGCACCAAAATATCCACACCGGACTCCAAAATATTTTCCTTGTCACTAAGGGTGATTTTAGCTTCACCACCACCAAACAACCGAACGAAAATGTCCCCGAAAAACAGATTTATGCTATGGAATGCCTCCTTAAACTGCTTGGTCATGGTAGCATCCATTTCACCAATTATTTTTAAGAGATCGGCCTTGGCAGCTATCAAATCATCAGCATTTCCCGACAGAAAATCATGCCTCTCCAGCTGCTCCTTATATTCCACAGGAGCATTCGGATTTACCATGCCCAGGGCGGCAATTTCCCGCTCTAGCCGCTTTAACTCCCGCTTTAAAGCAGTTGGCTCCATTTCAGGCACCAATTCAGCTGCCCGCTCCGGCAATATACCATGTTCAGACAGCATATTTTCCTGTAGCTGTTCCAGCTCGTATTCTGTGTGGGATGCATCCAATTCTAATTTGTGTATCTCCTCCTGAATTCCATTAAGTCGGGACTGAGCTTCCTTGGTTTCCTTTTCATTTTTCTGACTTTCCACCAGCTTTTGCATACGTCGGTCATACACCTCGTCATGCTGCTTTTTGGTGGCGGCAAAATCATTTTGCAGACTTTGGGTCCTGGTAATAAGCTGGCCAATCTGTTGCTGGCTTTCCTCCAGCTCAGTGTCCAGGCGACGTATTTCTGCTTCATTTTGCCCAATGGACTCCTGATTACGGGTAATCTCCCGTTGACGCAGCAGAACCTTTTCCTTAACCCGTAAAATATTTTGTTCAAAAATCGTCTGCTGCTGCTCCAGCCTGTTGGCAGTGGCTGCTAATTCATCGGCCTCCAAATCCAGCTCCTCATATTCATTATTTATCGCTGACAATTTATCCTGAAGAGTGGTATTCGCCTGCTCCAGCTGAGCTACCTCCTCTTTAAGCGAAACCACCTTGTCCTCGGCGGCTTTATAATTCTCCTGAGCACCGTTCACTGCCTCCGCCAGGCTTTTTTCTTCCTTTCGTGCCCTGGCAATGGTTTCATCTAAGGTCGATGAATTAAGCTGATGCTCCTGAACCTCCAGCTCTAAGGTATGAAGCTCCTTCCGATTATTCTCCAGTAAAAGATTATCATTAGCTATCTGTTGCTGTAATTCAGTACATTTTTTGCTTACATCATCATATAGCCGTTGTTCAATGAGGATATTTTCTTCCAGCTCCTTTATTTCGCCTTGTCGATTTAAAAAGCTGCTTTCCCGGTGCTGATGACTTCCACCAGTCATGGCTCCACCCGGACTTAGCAGTTCCCCCTCCAAGGTCACAATTCTAAGTCGTTGCCCCATTTTCTTATTAATGTTAATGGCATTGACAAGGGTATCAACCACCAGGGTTCGGCCCAGCAGAAAATCTACAACCGACTTATATACCGGTTCACTTCCTACAATGCCATTGGCCCAGCCTATAACGCCCACGGTGTTCTCTGGCAGCTGCTCATTATTTTTTCGCACTACAATAGAGGACAATGGCAGGAAAGTAACTCTTCCCAGCTTATCCCGCTTTAAAAATTCAATTGCTGCCCTGGCAGTATCAGTATCTCTTGTAACAATATTCTGCAGGCTGCTCCCTAAGGTAGTTTCTATGGCCGTTACATATTTACTCGGTACATCCAGCAGTTCAGCTACTGTACCACATATTCCCTGACGCCATTCTGCATTACTTTTTAAAACAACCTTTACAGCCTTGCCAAAGCCCTCATAGGACTGCTGCAATCGCTGCATTATCTGACAACGGCTGGTATCCTTTTGCAGCTTTTCTGCGTGTTCATTCTTTTGCCTGGTTGCAAGGGCTAATTCCTCGTTAATATTTTTTAGTTTTTCTTCCAGCCCCTTGATATTGGCCATACAGCTATGCTTATTTTTTTCAGCTGTCATTAGGTCTCTGGAAATAGCTGTCAGCTCCTGCTCCTTTTGGTCAATATCCTGTTCAATAGCAGCCAACTGCTGCATTTGGTTTTTTCGCAGCTCACTGTCATTGGCTAAATCCCGCTCCAACACTAACAGCTCACTGTGCTTATTATTAAAATCAGCCGTATTTTTCTGAAAATCCTGTTCCAGCATTCCCCGCTTCGTTCTTTTGGTTTGTAAGGCTTCCCGGACACTCTTGGCCCGTTCCCGACAGTGCCGTAGCTTTTCCTTGGCTGCTTCAAGGCCTTTTTTCGACTCATCACCGCTTTTTCCGGCCATTTCAATATCTGACCGGGCCTCTTTAACAGCGCTTGTCAACTCGGTCATTTGTTGATTTAAAAGCTGTCTTGAAGCCTTGCCCTGACGCCGCCGTTCCTCCAAAACCTTTATTTCACTCTCCGTGCGCTCAATCCGGCTATGGATTTCATTTTTCTTCTTGGCTACAGCCTCCTGCTCCTTCTCCAGCTCCAAAATCAGCTTATTGTATTGCTCTTTGCGGTTTTCGGTCAACTGCAAAGCTGTCTTGGCTGCCAGTTCCTGATCCTTCTTGGCGGTAATCGCCGTAGCATGCTTTTCCTTTTTCTTGTTGAGCGCCAAATAGTCAAGATATACTCCGGCCAGATTGAACTTTTTCAGCTCAGCCTGAAGCTCATTATATCTTTCTGTTTTTTCAGCACTTATTTTCAATGGCTCCAGCCGATTTTCTATTTCACCGATTATATCCTGTACACGAAGCAGATTGGCCTCTGTATCCTCCAATTTGCGCATGGATTCCCGCTTACGGTTACGATATTTGGTTATTCCTGCGGCTTCTTCGAAAAATAACCGTCGTTCCTCGGGACGAGCATTGAGAATGTCATCTATCTTGTTCTGACTGATAATTCCCATACTATCATGCCCAATACCCGTATCGGCAAACAGATTTGTTATATCCTTTAACCGGCAGCGGGAGCGATTGATATAAAATTCACTGTCACCATTCCTAAAAAGCCGTCTTGTTATGGTTACCTCCTGGAAATCCACCGGCAATGTACCATCATTATCAAAAACCAGGGACACCTCTGCCACACCCATGGCCCGTCGTGATGAGCTTCCATTAAATATAACATCCTCTGCCTTGGTTCCACGGATATTACGCACGTTCTGCTCACCAAGCACCCACTTTATAGCATCAGAAATATTGCTCTTGCCACTGCCGTTTGGACCAACAATCGCCGTTATCCCCTTATCAAAATCCACATCTATCTTATCAGCGAAGGACTTAAAGCCATAAGCCTCCAGACGTTTTAACTGCAAATAAAACACCAGCCTATTTGAAAATTAATAACACTTTATTTTATCATATATTAAAACAATTGCCCACCTTTCATAAACGGCGCAATATTGACATGAATAATACCATTTCGTTGCTGAATTAAGTCGTTTCTTGTTATAACATATTTGGGATAATTATCCCTTATCATTTCCAACGGTTTATATTCACGATTTTCTGTTTCAATACTACTGTTTATTGTCATTGCCACCTGAAGATAAGCATACTTAAATCTGCCTGCCCTAACTATAAAATCACATTCAAGCCTTCCAATTCTTCCCACACTTACTTCATACCCCTTCGACCGCGCATAAATATAAGTTATATTTTCCAGCACCGGCCCATAATTTATCCTATTGTCAGTGTTAGTGGCAAAATAAAAGCTCAAATCCGCCAAATAATATTTTTGTTCACCGTTGACATATCTCTTTGATTTCAGGTCAAATCTTTCACATTTGCTTATTATCTTGGCGTCAATAAGTATTCGTATATATCTATTAAGAGTTTCCCTCGTTATATCGTTACCATTTTTATGTAACTCACGATGAATATTAGAAAGACTGGTGGTGGCACCAAAATTATTTATAATGTATTTTTCTATACGTTCAAAGGAAGCCACATTTCTGATTTTTACTCGCTTCCTTATATCCTTTTTAAAAATTTCAGCAATTATGCTTTTAACGTAGTTTATTTTATCTTCAAGTGCTGGATATTCCAGAGTTTTTGGGAAGCCACCCTCCTGTATATACTTTTCAAATTCAACAGTAACATCATCATTTACAGTTTGTCCCATAAATTTTTTCATCCCTAAATATTCATCAAATGTAAGTGGAAACATTTCAAACTCAATGTATCGTCCTGTCAATTTTGTTATCAGCTCACCACTAAGCAGATAAGAATTAGACCCTGTGATAAAAATAGAATATTCTTCTTCCTCTCTAAAGGCATTTAGTACAGTTTCAAACCCTATTACATTCTGTATTTCATCAATAAAAAGATATTTTACTCCCTCAGCATTGCACAACTCATCTATCATATTTTCCAATTGCTGTGCCGTTCTAACAGCTTTAAAGCCTCGCTTGTCTAAATTTATAAAAATAATATTTTTATCTGGTACTCCAGAACCCTTTAGTTCTTCAGCTATAGTCTGCATAAGACAGGATTTACCGCATCTTCGAACTCCTGATATAACTTTTATTAGTCCTGTGTCATTATAAAAAACCCTTATTTTTTTCAAATATGTTTCTCTATGATATAATTTCACTCTCACCACCTCCCCTACAACATTATCATACAGCCATCAGTAAATTCAAGGTTAAGGCAGTATATTTTTATATTTTTTTAAATTTTACCGTCTTAACCCCTATATATTGCTACTTAATGCATAACAAAAGGGCTAAGAAGATGATTAACACCTCTTAGCCCTTGAGCTTTAAAGCTTATTATTTGGCCAACATAGCCATCATAGTACCAGCAGCTACTGCTGTACCAATAACACCTGCTACGTTAGGTCCCATTGCGTGCATCAACAGGAAGTTAGAAGGATTTGCCTTCTGACCAACCATCTGAGATACACGGGCGGCCATTGGAACAGCTGATACACCAGCAGAACCAATAAGCGGATTAATTTTCCAGCCAGACAAACGGCACATAATTTTACCGAGCAGAACACCAGCGGCTGTACCACCAGCAAAGGCCAACAATCCCAGCAAAATAATTTCAATGGTCTGTACCGTAAGGAAGTTTTCAGCATTCATGGTCATACCAGTACCGGTAGCCAGGAAAATGGTTACAATATTACACAGTGCGTTCTGAGAAGTATCAGAGAGACGGTCCGTTACACCAGACTCACGGAACAGATTCCCCAGCATCAGGCAGCTAATCAAGGCAGCTACTGGTGGCAGCAGCAGGGAAATAATTATAGCTGCTGAAATAGGGAATACCACCCGCTCAAACTTGGTTACCTCACGAAGCTGGTCCATCTTTACAGAGCGTTCCTCCTTTGATGTCATAAGCTTCATAATAGGTGGCTGAATAAGCGGAACCAGAGACATATAAGAATATGCCGCTACAGCAATTGCACCCAAGAGATTTGGTGCCATCTTGGAAGCCATATAAATAGCCGTCGGACCATCAGCACCACCGATAATACCAATAGCCGATGCCTCCTGAGCAGTAAAGCCCAAGGCCATAGCCCCGGCCAAGGAAACGAAAACTCCAAACTGAGCTGCCGCTCCTAAAAACAAAGTGTTCGGATTGGCAATCAAAGGACCAAAGTCGGTCATAGCACCAACACCTAGGAAAATCAATGGTGGGAATATTTCAAACTGAATACCATAATGTATCAGCTGCATTACACCTGGCTCAGTCAAAAAACCGGTGCACGGAAAATTCGCCATAATACAACCAAATGCAATCGGTGCCAACAGTAAAGGCTCATATTCCTTTACGATAGCCATATACAACAGCAGCAGTCCTACCAAAATCATAATAAAATTACCACCGGTAAAGGCGGCAAATCCACTATCAAGCCAGACGGACTGAATTGATGTTGTAAATGCCTCAATAATCTCCATTAGTTAGGTTCCCCCTTATCTTCTCATCTTCAGGCTGGTTAAGCCTTCACTTCTAGCAACATTACCCCAGCCTGGACGAGGAGCTACCCGAATAGCCTTAACCTGCGAGAAGCCAACACCAACCGAAGCCAAAGCTGCGGCAATTGCTGCTACTGTCTCACCGGCAATTCCCTCCTGAACTACAGGTTTTGTAGCTACCGGAGCTGATTCCTCAACGTCATCCTCCTCTGGCTCAATCCGTGTTGCTGCCTCAGCTGTCGGATCAATCTTGTGAATCAATCTGATATAAAGACTTAACACAAACAACACCGCAAATACAATTGTCATGTTTATAAGCATAATAACAACTGGATTTGATACTTGAGTACCCATACTTACACCGCCTTATCTTATTAATAAATATTATTGATGTCTCTCGAGGCAGAGCCCCCTGAGACAATACCAAACAAAACTTGCTATATAAAGCACTTTCCTATTATAACAAATTTTTTTCATTCTTAAAAGAACCATGTTGACATATTTTTATTTAAAATTGAAAAAAACCCAAATTTGCAGTTTACATAATCTGCTTCAAATTTTCTACATACAAATTACGATATGCCGGATTTTCACCTAACCCTTTAATGCAGCATCGCACCTGGATTCCTGCTGCCCCAATCCTGTTTTTCCATGAAGCCGGTGAAGCTCCTGCCATATCCTCCTGGGCATGTTCACCGCCCACCAACAGCATTGGTCTCATAAAAACCTTTTTTACATCCCGTTGCTTTAACCTCGCAATAATATCGTCAAGATTTGGATGATCACTGGTCTCAACCACCCCTACATGTACCGGCAAGCCAGCAGTATCTGCATACTGCTGAAAAAGTTCATACACAGGATTGTGATAATTAGGGGAACCATGTCCCATCAGAACCAGCTCCTCCCCCGGTTTCAGTGACTTAATATCGACGATTGTTTCAGCAATACCCCTATAGTCCCCCGGACAGTCTCCAGTAAGTACAGGCTTTACTATTTCAAGCTGCTGAAAATTTTGCTTTTGGAATTCAGCCACCTTTAAAATTTTGTTGTTAAACTCTTCCCCTGGCGTCAAATGGGTTGGCATAATCACTACCTTCTGGTAGCCAGCCTCAGCAATATCGGCCAAAACATGCTCCAAAAGCCCATAATTTATTCCCTCCTTCGCCAGCTTATTTATTAAAAACCGGCTTGTCCATGCCTCAAATACATCATACTGAGGAAACGCCTGCCGTATATCATCAATAACTGTGTCAATACACCTTTTCTTTATATTCTGGTCATAAACCCCAAAGCTGGTAACTATAACCGCCTGCTTCATTGTCTTGCTCCCTGCTCGGCCACTACCACATCAGCAATCTCATGGCAAATTCTGTCCAAAGCACTCTGATCCGGGCCCTCGGCCATCACGCGAATAAGGGGCTCCGTACCAGATGGGCGCACCAATATCCGTCCCTCTGTGCCAAGCTGTTCCTCGCCAGCCTTGATTGCAGCCTTAATTTTCTCGTTTTCTTCCCAGCCCTCCTTGGACTTTACCGCTACATTTACCAAGAGCTGTGGATAGCTTACCATCATTTCATTTAATTCAGAGGCCTTTTTCCCACTGCGCTTGATTGCTGACAAAACCTGAATAGCCGTAACCGGTCCGTCACCAGTAGTATTATAGTCAGTGAATATAATATGACCGGACTGCTCACCACCTAGCTTATAGCCATTTGCCAGCATGTTTTCCAATACATACCGATCTCCAACCTTGGTAATCTCTGCTCTGCCTCCCAGCTCCTTAATTGCCTTATGAAAACCAATATTGGCCATAACAGTTGTTACAACAGTATTATGGGTAAGTGTACCCGCGGCAATCATTTCCTTGGCGCACATTACCAAAATATGATCCCCATCAATAATATTTCCCTTTTCATCTACACACAGACAACGGTCAGCATCACCGTCATGGGCGATACCAAAATCCGCTCCCAGGCCCACAACAGCCTTCTGAATACGGTCCATATGGGTGGAGCCGCAATTATCATTTATGTTTCTCCCATTAGGAGCATTATTGAGAACAATAACATCAGCTCCCAGGCTGTTCAAAACCATCGGCATTACCTCGTAGGCAGCCCCATTGGAGCAATCCAACACTATTTTCATACCATCAAACCGCTCTTTGCAGGTAGACAGAATAAAATCCTTATATTCATTAATATAGTTGTGGCGATAATCAATATATCCCATTCTGGCCCCGGTGGAGCGTGGGAAATCATCACCGGCTTCTATTTTTCTTACAATATCCTCCAGCTCGTCCTCAACGGAATCAGGCAGCTTATAGCCATTACCCCCAAAAAATTTAATTCCATTATCATGAAACGGATTATGGGAAGCCGATATTACAATACCACAATTCGCTTTCTTTTTCTTAGTCAGATACGCAATAGCAGGGGTAGGAATGACGCCAACAATTATTGCCCGTCCACCGGCAGAGCAAATGCCTGCGCACAGTGCTGCTTCAAACATCTGTCCAGAAATACGGGTATCCCGTCCAATAAGTATCTTTGGCATTGTCTCAGAATTTTCGCCAAAGTATAGGGTTGCCGCTCTACCAAGGCGATATGCCAATTCCGGTGTCAGCTCAACATTGGCCTCACCACGAACACCATCAGTACCAAACAATCTAGCCATAATAAAAAACCTCCATAACAAGTAGAATTAACGCAGGACAATTTTTAAATTCATATTCGCATTCATTTAGTATGAGCTTTTTTATCTAAAAAAGCAAGTGCGGCATTTATCCCGTCAACAGCGGCGCTCATAATGCCACCGGCGTAGCCCGCCCCCTCGCCAATCGGATAAAAGCCTGCCACACTAACCGATTCAAAGGAATCCCTGTCTCTGATAATCCTGCAGGGAGCTGATGAACGAGACTCAATTCCAGTCATTACTGCACCTTCATCATCGAAGCCCTTTATTTTCCGTCCAAAATACGGAAGGGCCTCCGTCAACATGCCATGAACAAAATCCGGCAAACATTCATGCAAATCCACAGCCCTGATGCCAGGCTTATAGGAGGGTGGTATCAGAAATGCTCTGGAGCCGGACCTTCCTTGAAGAAAATCCCCTACCGTCTGAACCGGCGCATAATAATTTCCGCCACCAGCCTTAAAAGCAGCCCGTTCCCATTTGCGCTGGAATTCGATTCCTCCAAGCGCGTGGTCTGCAAAATCATTAGTGCTAACTGTTACCAAAATAGCCGAATTTGCTGCACCGGAATCCCGCCTGTAATTACTCATACCATTGGTAACAACTCCGCCTATCTCTGAGGCCGCTGCCACAACCTGCCCCCCAGGACACATGCAAAAGGAGTACACACCGCGTCCATTGGCTTTATTGTTATAGGTAAGTGCATAATCCGCCACTGGTAGCAGCTCATTTCCAGCATCTTCGCCATACTGAGCATAATCAATCATTGACTGGGGATGCTCTACCCTCACCCCAATGGCAAAGGGCTTGGCTTCCATACTGAGACCAGCACTATAAAGCATTTCATAAGTATCCCGAGCCGAATGACCAATGCCAAAAAATGCCGCTGAAGCCTTCAGCCGCTCCTGACCATTTATTATCAGTCCACAGAGCCCGCCCTGGGCATCACGCTCAATACCTGTGACCTGGCTTTCAAAGCTAACGGCTCCTCCCAGTCTGATTATTTCCAAGCGAATATTTTTCACTACTTTACGGAGGATATCTGTACCAATATGCGGCTTGTGAAGATATTTAATATCCGCCGGAGCTCCCGCTGCAACGAAATCATCAAGGACCTCTTTAATAAGTGGATCTGAAACTCTGGTGGTAAGCTTTCCATCGGAAAACGTTCCTGCGCCGCCCTCCCCAAACTGCACATTGGATTGAGCCAGAAAATCCCCTCCCCCCCAAAAGGTTTGGATATCCTTATGCCGACGGTCCACATCTCGACCACGTTCTAATACAACAGGACAATATCCAGCCCGAGCCAAGGTAAGTGCTGCAAACATACCTGCAGGGCCAAACCCCACCACCATCGGTGGCAGGTCCTGATGTATTGGTGGAAGGAAAACCCTTTGCGGGGCCTTCGCCGGTGCCAGACTGATATTCTTGTCCCGTTTAAATCGGCTTAAAACGTTTTTTTCCTTCCCCTTAAGCTCCACATCAAGAATATATATATATTTAATTCCAGCCCCCTTATACCGTCTGGCATCTATTGCCTTACGCACAATTACCACCCCACTTATTGAGTGAGGTGGTAATTTAAGTCGATTTTCTGCCAGCACAGCAAGCGGTGTCTTGTCATCAAAGGATACACTGATATTTTGAATCCTAATCACAGCTAAAAACCTCGCTTATTATTTCTTTTGATCCTTGATAATAATTATCCGTACCGAAACCCGTTTGTTAGGTGCAATTATCCCCTCCGGCAATACCAAATCTACATCCTTTGTAAAATCAGCACTTAGCCCGTCTACAGAAATGGTCTCAGTATTTATTTCATTAATAGCACCAAGCTGCTCGGCTTTTCCAATAACCTCCAGCCGCTCAGGCTGCGCCACAGCTCCAGATACCCTGTACCCACTGGCCGTAGTTCCACTGTACAGTGGCTTTATAGATATCATTTTCTTTTCAGCCCCATCCATTATTTTAGCTGTAACGTCAATTTCCATAGGGCTGACATCTATACCACCAACAAATTCACCATCGCCATCTACTGGCGTAAGCTTGATTTTGCTGGTAAAATCAGTCGTATTTCCAGCCAAAGGCATGTAGCCAACTAATCTGGCAACCTTCATTACGTTGCTTTTTGTTCCCTTTATTTTTGCAATTTCAGTTGAAGGAATAATTTTATCCAAGGCACTACCGACCCCGGTATTCCCCGTAATCTGTACATCCACTGCCATGGTCTTTTCCATAATGGCTTCCAGCAGCACATCAATGACTGTATCAGAAACCTCGATTACCTCGAACCCCTGTGGTACAACTGTCCTTACCTTAACGGTATTATTTCCCTCAACGGCATCTGCCAAATCCAGATATGCCTTAAAATCAGCCGCATTCACTGATGCAAAAGAGGCCCGTGGAGCCCTCACCCGCAAGCTGATTTCACGAACATCAAAGCTGACCTTGTAGCCATCTGGCTCATTAATGGTATAAACCGGAACTGTAAAGGAGGAATTAACTGATGGATTCTGGTCATTCATGACAAATCCCCACAGAACCACTGCTCCGATTAGGGCCAGTATTTTGGCGGGAAGATTTCTTCTGAATAAATTTTTTAGGCTATTCAACATCTTTCTTCCTCCAATTGTCAATGATGTCCTTAAACTTCAGGCTTGAGCGTTCCTCATGGAACAACGGCCGCAGCCGCTGCCTCAGACTATCGTGATTCATATGGCGCTGAATATGCCCGTTTTCAGCCACAGACACTACACCAGTTTCCTCACTTACAATAATAATAAGAGCATCACATTGTTCTGAAAGGCCAATTGCCGACCGATGCCTGGTTCCCAGCTCTGTACTAAGGGAACGATCCTCCGTCAATGGCAGATAGCAGCCGGCAGCTACCATACGCCGTCCTCTGACAACAGCTGCTCCGTCATGAAGTGGTGTATTCGGTATAAATACATTCATCAGTAATTCTGAGGTAATCAAGGCATCTACTTTAATACCAGTATCAATTATTTCTTTTATACCAACATTTTTTTCAATGACCAACAAAGCACCTATTTTCTTGTCAGACATATTAAAAACAGCCTTATCTATTTCATTGACCAGCGAATTAGCCTCTTCCATATTCACAAAATCGTCATTAACAAGAAATTTACCCTGGCCAATCCGCTCCAATGCCCGACGCAGCTCTGGCTGAAAAACAATCGGTAACGCCACAAACAGCAGGGTAACCGTTTTTTGCAACAACCAGGATATTGCATGCAGCTCCAATAAATTGGACACCAGGGTAACTATCAGCAAAACAACAAGTCCCTTTACCAGCGTAATGGCACGGGTATCCTTTAACAATTCATATACCTTGTATAAAATTATCGCTACTATAAGTATATCAATGATGTCCCAAATTCCTACTGTCCCCAGAAGCGCATGAATTTGAGAAAGCATTGGAAACTCAATTGGAAATGGCATATGTAAAACCCCTTAAAATGTTGTATATTAACTCATTCGAGCATTATCAATAAAAATCCTGCCAATAAAATATAAATTCTTTCACATACATTTTACACCCCTTCTATAGGTGTTATATTTATTTTGTATAAAATATATTCTATTTGGTTTATTTAAGCATAAAACCATGAAAACAAAATGTAAAATAAAATGAAAACTTATTCAGGTGGAGATTTAAACTCCATCTGAATTTAGTTGAATTTACCCATTGCTTTACGGGTGCTTAACTCCCACCTTAGAGTAGGGCGTCTTAGCACCCGTTAACATCGGATAAAACTTAGGACAAATAAAAATAAAACACCAGCCCCCAATCAACAGTGCCTATCCTGAAAATCAGAGGCTGGTCTACAAACAAAACCAAGGTGCTTACTTTATCATATTATTCAAATTCACCACATAGATATACTGGTGAAAGCCAAGTAAATGTCTATAAGCAGACATTATTTTGCCTTGGTACTTAGTGAAATCAAGCTATGCGAAGATTGAACTTAGTTCCACTAGGCAAAATTTATGAGCGCGAGCATTCTGCGTTAGACATTCACCTGGCATAAGTGATGTATCAGTTTCGCATGATATGTATAAGCCAAATCAATATGTTCCTGCTACATCAATAAATCCAAAGGTGTCCTCCACCTCGCCGGTATGAAGTCCATCAATATAGTCATACATCTTCTGGGCAAATGGGCCGATAGCACCACCATTTAATACCATCTTAATATCCGCATGATCGTATCCAAGCTCCCCTACCGGAGAAATAACTGCGGCGGTGCCGGAGCCGAATACCTCCTCCAGCTTGCCTGCTTTATAGGCATCAATAAGTTCATCGGTGGATATCCGTCTTTCCTCTACCTCATAGCCCCATGACTTAGCTACCTGCAACACTGTACGACGGGTAATCCCATCCAGGATAGTTCCATCAAGCTCTGGTGTAACAATCTTGTTATCGATTTTAAACAGGATATTCATAGAGCCAACCTCACCAATATACTTGCGTTCCACGCCGTCAAGCCAAAGGGTCTGGTCATAGCCCTTCTGATGAGCCAGCAGGCCAGCATGCAGGGAAGCAGCATAGTTGGCTGGAGTTTTAGCTGCTCCCAGTCCGCCACGAACTGCTCTCACATAGGTATCCTCCACCATGATTTTTACAGGAGCAAAGCCGTGAGCATAATAAGCTGCCACCGGCGAAAGAATAATCAGCAATTTATATGAGCTGCTGACACTTACGCCCAAATATGGATCATCAGCAAAAATAAACGGGCGAATGTATAAGCTCTGACCCTTTCCGGCAGGAATCCATTCCTTTTCTATGTCAATAAGCTTCATCAGTGCTTCATATACCAGCTTTTCATCCACTGGCGGTATATCCAAAATTTTGGCTGATCTGTTTAATCTGGCAATGTGATCCTTGGCCCGGAAAACAACTGCCTTTCCACCCTTATAACGATATGCCTTACAGCCTTCAAAAATAGCCTGTCCATAATGCAGGGTAGTATTTGCCGGACTTACCTTAATGTCCTGATAGGGGATAATCCGTGGGTCATGCCAGCCTTGTCCCTCATCGTAATCCATTTCAAACATATAATCAGTGAAATGAGTTCCGAACCCTATCTTGGAAACATCTGGCTTTTCCTTTAATTTATCCACCATAACAAAACGAATATCCGTCATAAATACACATCCCCTATCTTTTGATACAATATCTTTATAACTTTGTAACACATACGTAGAATTATAACGCCATTATTACAATAATTCAAGACCCTTGGCCATTATTTAATAACATATTCAGCATAGCTCTGCCAGAACACAGCCAATGTTATTCATTATATCTGAGGCAATCAGGCCATAGCGGACTTTGTCAAAAGCCAAATCCCCCGCCCGTCCATGTATATATACTCCCAGCTGCGGGAAGCACTCTGTCTTGGCCAATTTATAAGCTCCGGCAATAGTTCCTGCCAAAACATCACCACTGCCAGCTGTAGCCATGCCTGCGTTGCCAACTCCAGTAGTCATAATCTCACCTGTCGGAAAGGCTACAATTGTTTTCTCACTTTTCACCACAAAAATTCCATTGTATTCCCTTGCTGCCTGATTAGCGATTTCCTTTATATTCCTTCTAAGCTCCTTCACCGAAATCCCCAACAATAACGCCATTTCTCCTAAGTGTGGAGTAAGCACCGGTACCTGACTGCACTTTTTTAATAGGCCTCCCTGCCCCCGCAGCGCATACAATGCATCAGCATCCAGCACCAATCTGGATTGAGCCCCCTCAATAAACGCCCGCACCAGCTCCTGAGTTGCTTCGTGCCGGCCCAGTCCCGGGCCCAATAAAGTAACATCATAGTTTTTTTCCCGCTCCAATAAATCATCCAGGGCGTTTCCTCCTATAATGCCTGGAGCTGCCTCATCAACCGGCACAGTCATAACCTCAGTTAATTTGATTTCAAATATGCTATTAAGGCTTTTCGCACAGGCCAGGGTAACAATTCCTGCCCCGGCCCTTAGCGCTGCCTGAGCAGCCAGCGCAGCTGCACCTGTCAGGCCAGTTGAACCGGCCACCACTAAAATCCGCCCACACTCTCCCTTATGGACAGTGACCGCCCGCTTAGCCATAAACCCTTTTGCTGCCGATTCATCAATTAGCATCCCTATCCCTCCATTACGCATTGAGCCACAGCATTGTCCCCTGAATGACTTATGCTAAGCCAAATTTTTTTTACGCCCTTCGCCTGGGCTAAGGCTTCAAACCATCCGTAAAGCTTCACCTGCGGGCAGCCCAGCTCATCATTTATTACCTCAATCTCCTGCATGGAGCCCTTCCGCAGACCAGTACCAAAGGCCTTTAGCACTGCCTCCTTGGCGGCAAACCGACCTGCAAAGGACTGCACCCCAGTCCTTCCCCGTCCCCGACAATATTCGGCTTCCCCTTTTGTATATACCCTATCAATAAAGGCTTCACTTTCTATAGCCTTTTTTACCCGTTTAAGCTCTATAATATCAATTCCAACACCAATTATCATATAAACTCCAATCTGTTATTAAAATAAAATTAAAACTTATTATATAGATATACTGGTGAAAGCAAGGTGTAATGCCTAAACTTAGTGTACA
>JAFVER010000123.1 GCA_017475925.1 Anaerovibrio sp.
CCATATTTGCAGTGATTGGCTGTCTATTGCTAGGCGACAAACCACAGTCATAGTGGTACTATGTCGAGGATTTGTCAACGACGCAAGGACAGTCAAGACCTGTGAAGATGGGCGAATGGAATTAATCAACACGCCCTAAGTGCTGTTACAAAAAAATAGCTATGACAAATGTTTATCATTCATCATAGCTATAACTCAGTCTAAAATATAAATTTCAATGTGCTGCCGGCCAAAGGCACATGCCTCCTCATAGGTGTCAAATGCAATATCTATTTTATTTCCTATGATACTGGAACCACGATCCTCTGCTACCGCCTCACCATAATCCGGTATGTAAACTCTGGTACCCATAGGAATAAAGCTTGGATCAGTGGCTATAACTCCCCGTCTTAACAAGGTACCTGTTGCTGTATGAGTTCCTGTTTCAAAGGGGCTGTATGCGGAAGCATTTACTACCACACTTCTGGCATTTTCCAGCCCTGCTGGTGGCTTTGGTGGATCAAGCCGTCGATAGGTCTGTGGTCCACATATACCATCTACCAGGATTCCCTCTGATGTCTGAAACTTTTTTATTGCCTCTACTGTCACACTATCACATTCACCGGTTACTTCCCCGAAATAAAATCCCCGTTCCTTCAACAAGGTCTGCACCTTTACCACAGCCTCACCCTTAGAGCCCTCCTTAACCACCGGAGCCGCCATAGCTGATGCGCAAACCATCATTACAATTGCACAAATCAGTGCAAAAACACCTAATCTGCCATACTTCAAAATACCACCTCTCTCAACACAAACAAGATGGGGTTATTATATCATATTGCAGTTAATTGTGTCAAAGATTCAAACAATTGCCGGCTTTGCCAGCAGAAGTAAAGGGATGATGCTTGCAGGAAAGCTATTAAATGATATTTTTCACATATACATCGTAGAGAGCCTTTAACTCCTCAATCTTGTCATACATTTCTACCTGTAGACTGGAGGCTGTTTCATAATCTCCTTCATTCAATGCATTAATCAGCAGGGTAAACAGGGATTTTTCATCTATGCTGTCCTTGGCCAGATAGCAACGCAGCTCATTTATCTTGTTCCAGTTATAGGCATCCTGATCAGTTACAAAATTTGATTTCACTTCATTGGCTGCTCTTACTATCTCTCTGTTTTCAGGAATAATCCTGGCGATAAGCTCCATCTTCCAACGAGTCAGGGCACCATCCTTGAAGGCCTCAATAATCTGGTCAGTAAAGGCACCAGCTGCCGTTACTGCCTTCCTTTTTTCTTCATTCTTGTCAAGGGCAGACAGATTTTCCCAAACAGTTGCCGGCGGAGCACCAAAAAGGTGATTTCGCTCATCTGCGGTATAATCCTCAAAAACATCCTTCTCAGACCGATAAGCCCGGTCAGTTTCAAGATAATCAGTCTCCTCACCTGCTTCCTTGGACAGCTCTGCCAGCAGCTCATCTGTTGTTTTTGAAACGGAATAGCGTACACCATCAAGAATAGCAGAATAAATTGCTGCCACCACCAAATAGGTATTGGTATAAGGATTGCAGGCCCGAAGCTCGAAGCGGGTAGCCATTGGATTTGTAACATCACGAACCAGTCCAGCCAGAATGGACCGGTTACGGGATGGAATCTCAGGGCTATGGCCCAAGGAGGTAACAATACATACAGGGGCTTCAAAGCCTGGCTTTAAGCGGTTAAGGGAATCATTTGTTGCTGAAACAAATGGATTGATAACCTCATAATTTTTAAGAAGTCCCATTATAGCACCATATCCCACAGCACTCATGTAGTCCTTGGTCATTTCAGTTGGTGCAAAAAGATTACAGAAGGAACCATCCTCCATTATGGCAGCCAGACCAATATGGGTATGCTCGCCATTTCCAGCAACCCCAATCATCGGTTTAGCCTTAAAGCTTACCTCCAAGCCATTAAGTCTAAAGGTCTGCTTCACAATAGTACGAACCAAAAGCTCATTGTCCGCAGCCTGAAGCGCTTCATCAAACCGCCAATCCACCTCAATCTGCTCACACACAGAGGTCATATTGCCACTATTGTCTAAATGAGCTTTGATGCCACCAACCTCTTTATGCCCCATTTCCACCTTTAGGCCATATTTTTCCAACCGCTCTATTGATTGCTCCAATGCAGTACGAACAACCCCATGGGTACGCTGCCAATATTGCTCCTGCATTACCTGGGAGGCAAACATTTCATCGACATGAACATGGGAAATTGGCGTCTTTACCCAAAATTCCAGCTCTGTTGCGGCAGTAAAGCTTATATCCTTAATCTTGCTGCAATCAATATGCTCCAGCCCGGAAATTTTCGGATTTTTGTGCATTATAGCCAAAAGCTCCTTCTTGACAAAATCAAGGGTATCCGCCAAAACGGCCCGGGAGTCAACCCGTTTGCCATTGTGGATAAGAAACGCCGGTATACGTAATGTACCTATCGGCAAGCCGGTTTTCTCATCAAAATTTTCAAAATTATAATCAATATACCAATTTGTGCTTGGATCTATCGGCATATCTACCTTGGCATTGTTTAAAGTAGCAATACCGGAAAGAACAACCGATGAGCCATCGGTCTGTACGGCCCGGCCACTGTAGAAGTCCTCCATATCCTTTAGAAAAACCCGCATTGGAATTTTTTCATCGGTATCATTACCAGCTAAATCAATACCTACCAAAGAAACAAATTTAATCTCCGGATGAGCTGTAAGCATAGCAACGATGTCTTCCTTCTTGGAATTTGCCGGAATTACATATAACAATTCTTCCATGTCGATTACCACCTTTTCAAAAAAATAAAAAAGCTGCAAGACCTCAATACAGTCTATGCAGCTCCATCGCCAACAAAGTATTAACTTGTTTACAGGTGTGATAATACCACATCATTTATTCTTTTGCAAGACAAATTTTAAATTTTACAAAATCTCACATCTACCATATCACCTATGTGTATTTCTCTGCGCATATCAGCAGGTATAGCAATCTTTACTACGAACTTCCCGGCCGGATATTTGCTTTCATACCCACCCTCAGTGTTTGACTCAGGACTTTCATTGGTATCAGCTTCAAATATTTCAGTAACAGTTCCCTCATATTTTTTTCGATGAACATAAAAAGATGTCAGCTGACCCATGGAAGCATAATTCACCTCAGAAGGATTCAGGTAGGCCTCAACCCATATATCAGAATCATTGCCAATATAGGCTACCACATCACCGGGTCTTATATCAGAGCCTTCCTCAATATTGTTTACATATACTACACCATCCACGGTAGCAGTTATCTCAGTTGCCGCCGCATTATTCTTGGCCATTTCCAAAGCCACGCGGCTGATTTCAACCTGCTGCTCAGCTTTTTTTATGGTTTCCTGACTGGCCGGCTGGTATGTAGTTTCATAGGTAACACTGGTAGATGACTGAGCCTGACTGGCCAACAGCATATCATATTCTGCCTTGGCTTCATCACGCTTTACGCCGCTGACCGCCCCCATTTCATAAAGCCGGTTCATCTGGTCAAGCTTATTCTTTGCCGCAGCTATCTCTCCAGCTGAGGCACCTCCACCGGTTGACTGTACCACCTTTGGAGTGGAAACAAGCACTCCTTTTTTTACCTGCTCAAGATTTTTTATAGATAAATCCAAGGTTTGCTCCAGCTGCTTTAGCTGCTCATCGGTAACTGATACCTTTACCTTGGCTATTACCTCACCAGCCCTTACCTGCTCCCCATTTTGCACCATAAGCTCAGTTATCTGTCCAGCAGCCTTAGCCCGTACGCCCACCATATTACTGGCAATCCTGGCATCATATATTTCAATGTTCCCCCAAGAAAACAAAGCATACCACACTATACTCGAACACAAGGCCGTAAATAACAATACCCCTGCCAAACCATATTTAATAACACACTTTGCCTTATTGGTAATATCTATCTCAGTCAAAACAAACCTCCAAACCAAAAAACAAGGAAATCTGCACACACCAATACAGATTTCCTGAAGCACTTCATATAAAGTCCCCATTATAACAGGCTAAATCCATAACCCTAGAGCGTGTCGTTTAATTCCATTCGCACTAGGCATCAAAGCTGACCTTCAGGAGCTTGGCCACATCGTCCCAGGAATTGTTGATTCGCTTCATACCTAATACTTCCCGGACATCCATCTTGGCCAAAACAGCCAACTGAGCCGCCCTTGATATATCCCCCAGCCGATAGCATTCATCAATAAGGACGAAGCTAATCTCATGGTCTATACCGTATCTCAGCTTAAGCATATCCGCCGCAATATTTTTCCGATAGGCCCGTATAACGTCCTCAGAAATTCCTGCCTTGTGGAACACCTCAGCCCAGGAATCATCACCATGCTTTAGAGATACTATACTGTCAAAGGATTTATTGGACAGCATGGCTATATGGGCAATATGGCACGCCTCATCCAAGCGGCCTCCTGCATCACAGAATTTCAGAAGTGAGCTGAATCTGATACCATATTGCTTGGATATCATGGCGGCAATCTCGTTCCTGTCAGGCCATCTTTTCGGCACATCAAACAGCTGTCTTTTTTGAAGTCTGTCAACCACTACAGTCTCAGCCTGACTGGAAGCCTCAGCCCCTCCACTGAAAAAAATTGGCAACATAAGGACGCTTATCAGCAATATCCTGGACAAACCCACCAACACACGGTATTTCTTGAGCTTTACCATAGGACTCACTCCTTTGCCATTTGTATGCCCCAATTGTAGCATTAAAACCTAAAAAAAAACTTAAAGCCACGTTAAAATATCATATTTTACCGCACATTGAAGCAGGAACCGCCAATAAATTCCCGTATAAGAGAATTTGATGGAATATCCTTGTCATCATATATTGTCTTAAACTTTCGACAAAAAGCCAAAAGTTCCTGCCCCTTTTCAAAATTCCTGTCTTCCGGCTCAATCTCTGCCAACATATACATTGCATAACGTTTTAAAACCACCAGCTCATATATGAGAGCTGAGTTAAACATCACATCTGCATCATCCTGATAAGGGAAAATATATTTTTCTTCGCCAGCCCTTACTCCCGGCCACAGAGAAATGGTCCCACTGGCCGACCGCCCACGGGTACGATAATCCCGAACAATACGCCGCAGAAGTCGCACCCTGGAGGTTGATATTCTAATATTTTCATCCATGTTAAGCTGATTTAGGGCACTTACATAAAGCTTAAATTTATGTTCTCTGGGAATAGCACTGGTCAGCTTCTCATTTAGTCCATGAATCCCCTCAATGATGATTGGCTGATTAACACCAATCCGCAATTCAACGCCATAATCTGGATCCCTTATGCCCTCCTTGAAATCATAAACCGGTGTAAGAACACTTTCCCCCCGCATAAGTCTGGCAAGATGGTCATTAAATAGCTCTGTATCTACTGCATCAATTGACTCAAAATCATAGGAGCCATCTGGCAGCTTAGGAGTATCCAGTCGGTTGACGAAATAGTTATCTATGGAAATTGACACTGGCTGTAGCCCCATAACCATCAGTTGTACCCTTAGTCGCTGGGCAAAAGAGGTTTTCCCGGAGGATGAGGGACCAGCTATCAGTATAAGCCGTTTGTTTTCCATGTCTCCAGCTACCCGGTCCGCAATATTGGCAATCTTTTTTTCATGCAGAGCCTCTGACACGCGAATCAAATCACCAATATCCCCCCGTTCAATAATTGAATTCAGGTCAGAGACATAGGAACAATGAAGGATTCTTGCCCATTCCTTGGCTTCCTCTAATACTTCCTTAAACATAAAATCACCACTCATATATACACCGAAAGAAAAAGACCGGGTGGACCAGTCCTTTTCCTAAAATATCAATCAAACAAGGCGGTAATAAACAAATAGCACAAAGACCCCATCACGGCTGTGCAAGGTATTGTCAACACCCAAGCCATAACCATCTGCTGAGCTACCCCCCAGCGTACAGCCCGTATACGCTTGGCGGCACCTACCCCCATAATAGACCCTGAAACAACATGGGTGGTACTAACCGGCAGGTGAAGCAGCGTAGCTGTAAAAATAGTAATAGAGGAATTCAAATCAGCTACAAAGCCATTTATCGGCTCCAGCTTAAATATTTTTCCTCCAACAGTTTTAATAATACTCCAGCCACCAACCGAGGTTCCAACAGCCATTGCAGTGGCACAAAGGAGCTTTACCAAAAGCGGTACCTCAAACTCATGCAGTACCCCACCGGATACCAATGCCAGCGTAATAATACCCATGGACTTCTGGGCATCATTGGAGCCGTGAGAAAAAGCCATGGCCGCCGCCGTAACAATCTGCATCTTCTTGAACCGGTGATTAACCTTGGCAGGACTGGCATTTCTGAATATAAAAAACATAAAATTCATAATCAAAAAGCCTAACGCCATACCAATAAGCGGGGAGGCCACCAGGGCAATAACAATCTTTCCTATACCCATAAAATTCAGCCCAGCAGCCCCCATGTCTGACATGAGAACGCCACCGATAAGCCCCCCCACCAAGGCATGTGAAGAGCTGCTTGGCAAACCGATTTTCCAGGTCAGCAGATTCCAAATTATGGCACCGGTAAGGGATGCTATTATGATAGGCTGACTTATGTGCCCCACCACTATATCACCGCCAATGGTCTTGGCTACACCAGTGCTTACCAAGGCGCCGAAAAAATTCAGCACCGCGGCCATTATAATGGCATGGGTAGGTGAAATGGCTCTGGTAGAAACCGATGTGGCAATGGCATTTGCCGTATCGTGGAACCCATTTATAAAATCAAAGGTCAGGGCCAATATTATTACAATGATGATAAACGGATGTAAATTAAGCATACTTCATTACCACGCCCCTAAGCAAGTCAGCTAATCTTTCGCAATGATCAAGAGTATCCTCCAAATATTCCAGCAAGTCCTTCCATTTTATCAGCTCAATTGGGTCCTTTACCTGTGCAAAAAGATACGCCAGCTCGTTACGGAAAATATGATCGCCCTCGCTTTCCAGTTTTCCGACCTCGCTGGTAAGCCTTAAAAGCTCATCCTGATTTTTGCTGATTTCCCGTAAAAGCTCCAGAGCCTTAATGATTTTTTTCGTACATTCAATAAGGAGCTTGGCAAGTCTTATTGCCCCTTCCCTGGCCTCACCAGTATGATAAATAACAATACGCTGCAATATTCCCTGCAACAAATCAACACCATCATCCAACCCGTTGGCTATAGCATAAATATCCTCACGGTCAATTGGGGTAATCAGGGTCCGGTTCAACATATCAATAATCCGGTCGTTGACCTTGTCCGCCTGATGCTCAATTTCATTTATTTCCTTAACCTTTATGTCCGCCTTGCGATGGTCTACCATTACCTCGTCCATCAAAAGTGTACCCTGGTAAAAAAACTGAGCACTTTCTATGAACAAATCGTAAAATTCTGACCCCTTTTTCTTTGTGATATTGAACATAAATGACCTCCCCCGCAATGCACATTCTAAGATAACTATAACACATCAGACAGCATTTTAACAATAAAATTTATGTATCAGCAATAACGCATTGACAGAAAAATAGGGGCCATGAAAATACGCTTATTTTCACAGCCCCATTATTTATACAGCCATATCTATCATTTAATCAACACGCCCTAATGGCCTTTAATACCTTTGCTGCCATACCATACATTTTGGCCTTTGGTACTGAGCACACTGCAATGCGTACCCCCATCTTCAGCGGCACAGCAAAGATTAAGTCATCCCGAAGCTTATTGCATACTGCCATTGGATCATCAAATGGAACGGAAATGAAGAAGCCTGCCTTGTACGGCAACGCCTTCAAGCCACATTCCTTGGCTTCCTTCATGAAAATTGCAGCCCTATCACGAATAGTCCCATATAATTCATCCCGCTCTGCCTCAAATTTTGTCAGCAGTGCTTCATCATGCTGAATTGTGGTCAGCAAGGTCTGAGCTCCACGGTTTATATTGGACCAGGTTGCCCGCCCAGTGTATTTGCAGACATTTTTGAATTCCTCAGCAATATCCTCGTCCGCTGACAGGCCAATCAGGGCACCAGTTCTCTGACCATACATGGTATAGCCCTTGGACATGGAAAAAGCAAACATTACGAAAATATTCTTTGGTAGATTGCTGAACTGCCTCATAAAACGCCTTGTCTCATTTTTTTCACCGGCATAATCAATGTAAGCAATATCAACCAACAAATTAACTTTCTTTCCCTTGTCAGCCCAAAACCGGCTTATGTCCAGAACCTTGGTCCACTCATCCTCCGTAAGACTATAGCCGGTTGGATTATGCGCCGGTGTATTTATTATTAAAAGCAAGGAATCCTGATGCTCAAAAAGCTCCTTTACCTTGGCTTCCAATGCCTTAACATTGTAATTGTGATCCTCATCAAATAACGCGTAAGTAGACAAGGTACGGCCCTGCTCCTGACAAATAACATTATATGTTCCCCAATACCAGTCAGATGTCAAAACAGCATCACCAATTTCAGAATAATTGGCAACCGCCATATGAATTGCACCGGTACCGCCAGCTGTAGCACATGCCTCCAAATGTCCCTCTGGAATGTTATCAGCGAAGGTAAGATGGATAACTGCGTCCAAATATGCAGGCAGACCAGCCGGCGGAGCATATGCAGCAATATCAGCTATATTCAGGTCCTTCAATGCTTTTTCCATGGTAGGAAGACAAGCTAATTTTCCATCCTCACCAATAATGGACCCCACTGTGGCATTTGTTACCTTTTCAGCTCCATAGGTAACTATAGCTTTATTGCAGGCATTGCTTGCCCCAAAAATAACATCCACCAGCTTCTTTCCTACACGATGTGACGCAACCTGTGAACTCATATGTATAAAAGCCTCCTTAAATCTGATTCCTCATTCCACATTACGCATTACGAATTAATTTATTACACACAGCCCACCCTTTGTTTCCTCGAAACATTTCCCCGGTAGGAGCATGCATCTATACTCCATACCTACTCAAGGGAAATATTTATGCCTCCTCTATGCTCCTGCCTCCCTTAGGGGAGGTGGTTGCGTAGCAACCGGTGGGGGTAATTACGCATTACAAATTAACATTAATCCTCTGGGAAGAACTCCTTATGAATGGCGTTTGCCGCTTCCTTTAAATCTGTTCCCTTTATCAGACAGCTGATGCTGATTTCCGAGGTACTAATGGCATCAATATTAACATTGGCATCAGCCAATGCCCCAAACATTCTGGCAGCAATCCCCGGATTGCCCAACATACCAGCTCCTACAATGGATACCTTGGCAACATTTTCCTCAATGAGCACAGCTACTGCATGTAGCTTTTCTGCCACCACATCAACGGTTTTCTTGGTTTCCGGCAGATCATCCAGGGTTGTGGTAAACACCATATCGGTTACATTCTTTTCAATATTTCTGATACTCTGTACAATCATATCCACAGCAATGTTTTTTTCTGCCAAGGCCGAGAATATTTCCTTGGCAATGCCAGGATTGTTTGGAACCCCAAGCACAGCAATTTTAGCAACATTTTTATCATGGGCAACTCCACGAATCACGAAATCCTTCTCTTCCATTGTATAATCCTCCCTAATCATAGTACCGGTTGCAGATGTAAAAGTCGAACGCACATGAATTGGAATGTTAAAATATTTGCCCATCTCTACCGAACGTGGCTGCATTACCCCTGCACCCAAGCGAGCCATTTCCAGCATTTCATCATAGGTGATTTCCTTCATCTTTCTGGCATCCGGAATAAGCCGTGGGTCAGCAGAATATATTCCATCTACGTCAGTAAAAATTTCACAGGAATCTGCTTTTAAAGCCCCAGCTAAAGCAACAGCCGAAGTATCAGAGCCACCACGGCCAAGGGTTACAGGATCACCGGCTTCATTAATCCCCTGAAAGCCTGCCACTACAACGATATTTCCCTTTTCCAATTCTTTTTTGACACGAGCGGGCTTTATATCGATAATTTTTCCTTTTGTATGAACCGAATTAGTTCTCATCCCCACCATCTGCCCTGTAAGGGAAACAGCCTTTTGCCCCAAAGTGCGAAAGGCCATGGTCAGCAGTGCAATGGAAACCTGTTCGCCAGTGGTCATAAGCATATCCATTTCCCTTGGAAACTGATATGGATCTTTATTGATTTCCTTGGCAAGCCCAATAAGCTCGTCGGTTGTATCGCCCATGGCAGACACAACCATAACAATCTGGTCACCAGACTGCTTTTCGGCAATAATTCTTTTGGCTACATTGAGAATTTTTTCAGTGGTCGCTACTGATGAGCCACCAAACTTTTTAACAATAAGAGCCATTTTATCCCTCCTGTAAAATGAGACTTATTCAGTGGGAGCTTTGGACTCCCACTGAATCATAGTCGAATAAATCCTATGCTTTACGGGTGCTTATCTTCCACTTAAAATTATGAAATTCAGCACCCGTTAGCGTAGGGTGAAATCGAGCAGGTAGTCTTGCCTTCCCCTCTGGGGAAGGGGGACCGCTTGCGGTGGATGAGGTGTTCCAATAGGCAAAATGTCTTGAGCGAGAGCGCTCCGCGTTAGACATTCACCTAGCATAAATACACATATTAAACATGTGGGAAGTTTGAATTATTAAGGAACACTTAATGTCCATTTCAAAAATACATTTGTTTAATTTTTCTTTATAAATACTCAAACAACGACTATTATAATACAATTACTGCTATTCGTCCACTGAAACAATCCACAAAAAGTGTATACATGCTATGTATTTCTGTATACAGTATGCGTAATTATGTAAACCTATAATTTATCCGCTGCTAACGGGTGCTAAGACTCCTTCCTCTTAGGTGGGAGTTAAGCACCCGTAGCGGTCAGTGTCTACTGTTCAACTTCAACAAAGTCTTGTTTCACAGGACACTTTCGCATAGGGCGCATTATCCAATCGGCTTTGCCTCTTGGATGCTTCCGTAGAGCCCTGGGTAAATTCAACTAAATTCAGGTGGAGTTAAAACTCCATCTGAATAAGTTATCATTTATTTCTAAAAGCAAAGCTGTCTAAAACATGTGAGGTACATATGGCAACTGCCAGGGCATCAGCCACATCATCAGGCTTTGGCGGCTCTGACAGGTTTAAAAGCTTTGTTACCATATATATAACCTGCTCCTTGGTAGCTTTACCGTAGCCGGTTACTGATTGCTTTACCTGTAACGGAGTACGTTCTACTATATCCAGACCATTCTTGGCCGCCGCCAGCAAAACGACCCCTCGGGCCTGCCCTACCGGAATTGCTGTTGTGACATTTCTGTTAAAAAAAAGCTGTTCAACTCCCATGACATCAGGCTTATATTTTTTTATCAGGGCATCCGTCTCATCATACAGCTTCATCAGCCTATCCTCCGGCTTTGCCTTGGGGCTGGTCGTAATAGCACCATATTCATGGGCAATAAGTCTGCTACCCTGAGCTTCTACAAAACCATAGCCGCAAATTGCTGTACCCGGATCAATCCCCAGTGCAAGCATAAGCTTCCTCCTTATTATCCCTTAGCCAATTCCTTTGGCTCTATCAGTGTAGGGTAAACCACAAGAAAAAGGAGCCACAGCAAAATGATTTCTCATCTTTACTCAGCCCCTAAATTTTAAACCTATTCTTCCTCGCTCATTTCGTAATTTCCATATACTTCCTGAACATCATCATTTTCATCAAAGGCATCCAACATCTTTTGCATGGAGGTAACATTTTCCCCCTCGACCTTTACGGTATTATCCGGCACCATGGTAATTTCAGCACTTGCCGGTTCTATTCCCTTGTCATTAAGGGCCTGAAGAATACCATCAAAGGCATCCGGCTCGGCAGTAATCTCAAACACTTCATCATCAGCAATAAAATCGTCAGCACCGGCATCCAGTACCAGCTCCATCAAAGCATCCTCGTCGTCAAAGCTTTCCTTTTCCACCACGAATACCGCTTTTTTATTAAACATCCAGGAAACACAGCCAGTAGCGCCCAGAGAACCACCATATTTGGTAAAAATATGTCTTACATCTGCTGCAGTACGGTTGCGGTTATCAGTCAGAATGTCCAACATAATAGCCGTACCACCAGGGCCATACCCCTCATAGGTCATTTCCTCATAATTGCTTCCATCGGAGGCCCCCAGTCCCTTCTGAATGGCCCGATTGATATTGTCCTTTGGAATGTTGTTAGCTTTGGCCTTGGATAAAGCCAGCTTCAGCCGCATATTACCGGTAGGGTCAGCACCACCCATGCGAACAGCAATGGTAATCTCACGACCGATTTTAGTCGTTATCTTTCCCCGTATGGCATCATTTGCACCTTTTTTTCTTTTGATATTAGCCCATTTTGAATGTCCTGACATTACTAAAAAACTCCTTTTATTTGTTTCCTATTTCTTACTATCATGATTCATCTTTCAAAAAAACGATAAAGCACCCTTCTACATTTTATTCATTTACACATTACGAATCAACCTGTAGAACTTTTTCTTTCCCTTCTTGACAATAGCCTCTCCATCCTTAAAATCAGCCGCCGACAAGACATAATCCACATCCGAGACTTTAACATCATTAAGGGACAGCCCATTCTGCTGAATCAAGCGGCGACCCTCGCCCTTGGAAGCAAACACCTCCGCCTCCACCAAAACATCCAGTAGCCGCCTGTCATCACTTGCCTTAAGCTCAATGGTAGGCATGTTTTCACTGGAGCCACCACCGCCAAACAGGGCCTCAGCAGCCTCCTTTGCTTTATCAGCCTCAGCCTGACCATGTACCAGCTTAGTAACCTCGTAAGCCAGTACCTTTTTAGCTTCATTGATTTCCTGGCCTTCAAGGCTCCCCAAACGACGAACCTCCTCCATAGGCAAAAAGGTCAACAAAGATAAGCACTTCTTCACATCAGCATCATCTACATTACGCCAATATTGATAAAAATCATAGGTCGAGGTCTTATCCTTGTCCAGCCACAATGCACCACCGGCAGTTTTACCCATCTTCTGCCCATCGCTTTTAGTGAGCAGGGTAAAGGTAAGACCATACACCGCATCACCGGTAATCCGACGAGTCAGCTCAACACCACCGATAATATTTGACCACTGGTCATCTCCACCCATTTCCAGCTTTAGATTAAACCGACGATGCAGCTCCAAAAAATCATAGGATTGCATAATCATATAGTTAAATTCCAGGAAGGTAAGTCCCTTCTCCATGCGGTTTTTATAGCATTCTGCTGCCAGCATCCGATTTACGGTAAAATGAGGCCCTACCTCTCTCAGTAAATCAATATAGTTCAGCTTACGGAGCCAATCACCATTATTTACCATCAAAGCCTTGCCATCACTAAAATCTATAAATCTGGCCATTTGCTTTTTAAACTGGTTACAGTTGTGTTCGATATCCTCATCTGTAAGCATTTTACGCATATCAGTCCGTCCAGATGGATCCCCTACCGTACCAGTACCGCCTCCCACCAGACACACAGGCCTGTGTCCGGCCCGTTGCAGATGGGACATAACCATCAATCCTAAAAAATGTCCTACATGAAGACTGTCCGCTGTCGGATCAAAGCCAATATAAAAGGTTACCTGCTCATTCTCCAGCAGAGAACGGACCTCCTCCTCATTGGTACACTGAGCTATATATCCACGCTCTTTTAGAACATCAAAAACATTGGTTGCCACTTCTGTACTTCTCTCCTTCTTACCATAAAATCGTTTCTACTGATTTGCCTTCTTGCCCCCTGCTCCCGGCGTAGGTGCCGAAGGTGCATTGGCAGCCGGCGCAGCGGCAGACGGTTTATTGTTCGGTGCGCCATTGCCATTGCTACGGGTATTATTTGCATTATTCACACTATTGTTGGCATTATTATTCGCTTCAGTCGGCTTATTATTGTCCTTTGAATACTTGCTGCCCTTTATCGGCTTACCATCCTTGTCAAGAATCAGCTTACCATTTTTGTCAATAAGATTGCCATCCTTGTCCACCCGCTCTTCACTGGTAGGTGCTTCCACAGAGGTAAGATAGGCCCCATCGAAATTTTTGGACGGCATGGTGGTTATCGCCTTAGTCATAAATGCCTTCCAAATACTTGCCGGCGTAGTACCGCCAGTCATGGTCCCCATACGCTGGTTATCATCAGTACCAACCCAGACACCTACCACCAAATCAGGCACATACCCTACAAACCAGGCATCATGATAATCACTGGTTGTACCAGTCTTACCAGCCGATGGCCGACCGATGTTGGCACCTGCACCGGTACCCCGCACCATAACCCCCATCAGCATACTGGTAAGCTCATTGGCCGTGGCTTTCTTTAACACCTGCTTGGATTCCGGAGCATTATCCTCCAAAACCTTGCCGTTACGATCCAAAACCTTGACTATAGCAGTATGATTTACATGAACACCGTTATTGGCAAAAGTACAATAGGCACTGGTAAGCTCCAGTGGAGTCACTCCTCTGGTCAAACCGCCTAAGGCCGTGGACAGATTTCCATCATTTTGAGTCCCATCGGTTACAAAGGTCGATATACCCATTTCCCTGCCTAAATAAATAATCTTGTCAATTCCCACATCCTGGGCCACCACAACAGTTGGCACGTTCAGCGACTGCTCAGCCACATATCTCAGCGTTACCCTTCCATTGAAACTACGGTCGTAATTCTGTGGTTCCCACCCATTAATATTGATTGGCTTGTCATCAATAACGGAGGATGGCGTATAATTGTTCTCCAATGCCGCAGCAAAAACAAACGGTTTAAAGGCCGAGCCTGGCTGGCGTTCTGCCAAAACCGCCCGATTAAACATATCAGTTCCCCGGCCACCTACCATTGCCTTTATCTGCCCATTATGCGGGTCAATAGCCACCAGGGCTCCCTGAGGCTGCTTAATCCCATTGGCCTCAGACAAATCAGGGAGATTTTTCATGGCTTCCTCAGCCGCCCGCTGCATATCCATATCCAGGGTAGTATATATTTTCAAGCCTTCCTTGTACACAGCATCCGAACCATATTTTTCAATCATGGTCTGAATAACATAATCAACGAAATAAGATGCCTCACCTGTTTTAGCAGTACTTTTTACTAAACGAAGCTCCTCATTTTTCGTTTTATTGGCAGTGGATGAGCTTATATATCCATATTTGGCCATCTGGTCCAAAACGGTGGAGCGTCGTTCCTTAGCTGCCTGTAGATTGTTCATTGGTGAATAGTAGTTTGGGCTTTTTGGAATGCCGGCCAGCATGGCACATTCACTTAAATCAAGCTGTTCAACATCCTTACCAAAATACGTCTTGGCAGCGGCCTGAACGCCATAGGCCCCCTGACCGAAATATATTTGATTTAAATAAAGCTCAAGGATTTCCTCTTTGGTGTACTGATGCTCTAGCTGCAAAGCCAGAAACATTTCCTGAATTTTCCGTTTAAACGTCCGGTCCTGCGTCAAATAGGCGTTTTTGGCCAGCTGCTGCGTAATGGTTGAGCCACCCTCGCTTACACCCTGACGGCTGATATTCGCCCACATAGCACGCATAATACCGCGAAAATCCACCCCAGAATGCTCATAAAACCGAACATCCTCCACAGCCACAAATGCATTTTTCAAATTTTCCGGTATTTGAGTCATTTTCACCGGAACCCTGTTTTCATCGGCATGAACATTGGCAATTTCATTCCCGTTAATATCGTAAATCTGAGAAGAAGCCGGCGGTCGGATATCCGCCAGGTCTGCCTTTGTATTTAAGGTGGCTGTCAAAAAACCACAGCCCACACCGACAATCATTACAGCGATTATTGCGCCGAATATTATCATGATTCGACTTGCACTGCTTCGCTTCTGAGGCCTTTGAGCCTTTTTTGTCCGCTGAGCCGCACCGGTTCGTTTCTCCATGATAGACCTCCTTAAAAACATATACTTTAGTATTTTATCACAAATAAATTTTTTTCGCAGATTTATTTAATAAAATGAGACTTATTCAGTGGGAGTTTTGAACTCTCACTGAATTTAGCCGAGTTTACCCAGGGCTTTAAGGGCGCTTATCTCCCGCTTTAAAAGCTGGAGTCTTAGCGCCCGTCAGCATCGGATAAAAACAACAGTGGCGCCTGTTCCACCCTCGCTCATATCAGCAAAATTAAAGCTTTCCACGTTCCGATGATGCTTTAGATACTCGTGAACACCCTTTCGCAAAGCGCCAGTACCCTTACCATGTATTATAAGCACCTGGGATAATCCGGCCATAATAGAGTCATCAATAAACTTTCCCAATAAAACCTCAGCCTCATTGACCATCATACCACGGATATCTATCTCCCGATGAGCAGTCTGCGCCTTACCGATAAAGCTGCCGCCACCTGTTTGCTCAGCAGCTGTAGCTTGACCATCCTTCCTTTTTTTGCCTTTTTCCACAAATTTACATTCACGGGCCTTGAGAACCGTCTTCATGCTTCCCAGCTGAACCTCCAGCTCCTTGCCCTTCACAGCAATAACCGTCCCCTTTTGATCAAGCTTGGTCACGTATATTACGTCACCAGGCTCAATTTCTTTCATGTCCACCGGCTTTCTATAGGTTTTTGCAGATACTATGCCTGGACGAACCCGGTCAGCCTCTTCATTCAGCCGATTACGGGCATCCTGAATAGCCTGCTGCCTCTTTTGAATTCCCATATCATTAAACTGTTCCTTCAACTGTTTAATGATTTCCTCTGATTCACGACGGGCACGACGCACCATAGCCGAGCCATCATCCTTTGCCTTGCGGATAATCTCTGCCTTTTTTCGATTAAGCTCCTCCCGCATGGCTTCTGCCCGTTTTTCCATTGTCTCAGCCCGACGAAGCTTTGATTCGATGTCTGCGTTCATCTGCTCATACATTATTTTTTCTTTTTCAAGCTGATTTATGACCTGTTCAAACTGTGCATGATCAGCCTGAATAAGCTGCTGAGCCCGAATGACCAACGACTGACTCAGGCCAAGCCGTCGGCTGATGGCAAAGGCATTGCTGGCTCCCGGTATCCCCGTCAACAGTCGGTAGGTAGGCTTTAACGTATCCACATCAAATTCTACACAAGCGTTTTCTATACCATCCCGACTAAAGGCAAAGGTTTTAAGCTCCGAGTAATGAGTAGTAGCCATAACCGTTGCTTTTATTTTCAAAAGCTGCTCCAAAATCGCCATAGCCAGGGCTGCACCTTCCTCCGGGTCAGTACCGGCCCCCAGCTCATCCAAAAGCAGCAAGTCATCCCGTTCCACCTTTCCCAAAATATTAACTATATTGGTCATATGGGCGGAAAAGGTACTAAGACTCTGTTCTATGCTCTGTTCGTCTCCAATATCGGCATAAATGTTGTTGTATACGGCAATCTGTGAGCCGGCCTTAACCGGCAGAAACAGCCCTGATTGAGCCATCAACACCAATAATCCCAAGGTTTTCATGCTCACTGTTTTCCCTCCCGTATTGGGACCGGTAACCAGCAGCATTTTATAGTTATCGCCGATATTTATATCAATTGGTACCGCCTTGTTCTGCTCAATAAGTGGATGACGGGCCTCCAAAAGGTTGGTTTTGCCATTATCATCGATTAAGGGCTCCACCCCCTTCATGTCAGCCGCCAAAGCCGCCTTGGCAAAGGTAAAATCAATAAACCCAAGAATTTCACAGTTATTCATCAGGGTATCGTCCTTTTTCCTGAGCTTGGCGGAAATATCCCGAAGTATACGCTCTATTTCATGCTTTTCTGCCGCAATAAGCTGTTTTATATCGTTGTTTAAATTTACCACCACCATAGGCTCTACAAATATCGTCGAGCCACTGGCTGACTGGTCATGAACAATGCCCGGAAAATATTGACGATACTCCGCCTTTATCGGCACCACATACCGATCTCCCCGCATAGTTACAATGGCATCCTGAAAATATTTTTGATACTCACCCGAATGAAGAATACCTGACAAATGGTCCTTTATCCGACTTTGAGACACCTTTATTTCCCGACGGATACGCCTTAGCTCTACACTGGCATCATCACGAAGATTACCATGCTCATCCACGATATTTTCCAGCTGCCGTTCCAGCTCCCCAAGTATCTCCAAGCGCCTGGCCAATTCCTTAAGTATTGGCGCCTCCAGCTCCAGCTCCTTGAAAAATTTCTTGACATCCCGCATAACATGCATGGTGGACAGCACATCCATAATCTCCGGCACTTCAATAACAGCGCCTATGCCGATTCGCTTCATTAGGTCACGGATATCCCGAATACCATTTAACGGCGGCCGCCCAGCCGTCATTACCAGATACGCCTCAGCCGTTTCCCGCAGTCGCTCCCTTACCTCATGGATATCATTGCTAGGTAAAAGTCCACGGGCAAGCTCCTTGCCAAGAATTGACACAGCCTTTCCCTGCAGCCGCTCCAATATTTTTTTATACTCTAAAACCTTAAATGACTCCTGTTCCATCATTACCTCAAAATCAAAACCAACTAAAACTCCCTAATATAGAGATAACATTTAAAGCTAGGTGCATTGTCTACAAGCGGACATTATTTTGCCTTGGTACTTAGTGCATTGACACAATGATATTTTGACAAACGCCACCATATATACTGCCAACTGCTTTGTTGTCGTCATTCGACATAGCCACCGCTATGCCTCATTCCTCCGCCTCGCATTTTGCAGCATCTCTAGTAAAATGCGACTTATTCAGTGGGAGCTTTAAACTCCCACTGAATATTAGTCGAATAAATCCTAAGCTTTACGGAAGCATCCAAGAG
>JAFVER010000012.1 GCA_017475925.1 Anaerovibrio sp.
ACCTCCACTAAGGGCCGTTACGCAGATGCTGCCCGTTACATCGATCCTCGTAAGGAATAATTTGAGATAACGAACAGGAAGGACTGAAAATAAAATGGCATTATTTGAAGGCTATGAGCGCCGTATTGACGGTATTAATGAAGTTTGCAAGAAATATGGTATTGCTTCCATTGAAGCTGCCGCAGATATTTGTAAAGAAAAGGGCTTTGATCCAGCTGCTATTGTTTCTGATTTACAGCCTATTTGCTTCGAAAATGCAAAGTGGGCTTACACTCTTGGTGCCGCTATCGCCATCAAGAAGGGGGTAAAGACTGCTGCTGATGCTGCCAGAGCTATTGGTGAGGGTATTCAGGCATTCTGTGTACCTGGTTCCGTTGCTGACCATCGTAAGGTAGGTCTTGGCCATGGCAACCTGGCTGCAATGCTTTTGACTGAGGACGCTGAGTGCTTTGCATTCCTGGCTGGTCATGAGTCCTTCGCAGCTGCTGAGGGTGCTATTGGTATTGCTCAGACTGCTAATAAGGTTCGTAAAAATCCTCTTCGCGTTATACTTAACGGTCTCGGTAAGGATGCCGCCCAGATTATTTCCCGTATTAACGGCTTTACCTATGTTCAGACCCAGTATGACTACAAGGCTGGCAAGGTTAATGTTGTAAAGGAAGTAAAATATTCTGATGGTCCACGTGCAGCGGTTAGATGCTATGGTGCTGATTCCGTTCCAGAGGGTGTTGCTATCATGCATTTGGAGAAGGTTGATATATCCATCACTGGTAACTCCACCAACCCTACCCGGTTCCAGCATCCGGTAGCTGGTACCTACAAGAAGGAGTGCACCGAGCAGGGTAAAAAATACTTCTCCGTTGCTTCCGGTGGCGGTACTGGCCGTACTTTGCATCCAGATAACATGGCTGCCGGTCCTGCTTCCTATGGTATGACCGATACTCTTGGACGTATGCATTCCGATGCACAGTTCGCTGGTTCTTCTTCTGTACCTGCCCATGTTGACATGATGGGCCTCATTGGTGCTGGTAACAACCCAATGGTTGGTATGTCGGTAGCAGTAGCTGTTGCAGTTGCCGAGGCAATGAACAAGTAAATATGTAATAATTTAACCCTACGCTAACGGGTGCTAGGTCTCCTTCCTCTTAGGTGGGAGATAAGCACCCGTTAGCTCTGGATTAATTCGACTAAATTAAGTGGGAGTATAGCTCTCCCCCTGAATAAGTCTCATTTAACGATATAGAGGCAGAATGAATGGTGAATAACCAGTTACATTCTGCCTTTTCTTTATACAAAAAAGCTCAGGACAAAATGTCCTGAGCTGAATTTTTCTGGTGACGCGTAGGGGATTCGAACCCCTGAAGCCGCCGTGAGAGGGCGGAGTCTTAACCACTTGACCAACGCGCCGTTGACAACAAATACATATTACATCAAATTAAATGCATTGTCAATAATTTTTTAAAATAGCCATCCACACTGGGTAGGGTGTCCAAAAGGGAGGGTGATATCAATTCAGACTTATCCCTGAACCTTGTCAAGACCAATATTTAAACGCTTCATGGATTCCTCTTTGCCTAAGAGATACAGCAGCTCAGTGACACCACCTGGAGTAACTCGTTGACCTGAGAGGGCAATGCGGGCTGGCCACATAAAGGTGCCCATCTTGATACCACTTTCAGCAACACCGGGCTGGAGTATCTCATCAATACCCTCCGGAGTCCAGACCTGTACTTTTTCCAGAATGCTTATAACAACCGGGATAATCTCAGCAGCCTTTTCTGGGGTAACTTTATTCCGTTTGTTGTTAAACAAATCAACATCATAATCCGGTAGGTTCTTAAAAAAACCAATCTGGTCAGGAATTTCATTGAAGCGGCTGACTCTCGTTTTCAAAAGGGCTGCCAGATAGTTCCATTTTTCTCCCAGGGATTCAGCAATTATTCCACCAAAGGCACTGGATTTTTTGGCAAACTCATCATCGGTCATAGACTTAAAGTATTCACCATTTACCCAGTCAAGCTTGTTGTAGTCAAATACAGCCGGTGATTTGCTAAGACCTTCCAGAGAGAATCTGTTAATCAATTCCTCCATGGTAAAGATTTCCTGCTCGGATTTTGGACTCCAGCCAAGGAGTGCCACATAATTGGTAATAGCCTCCGGCAAATAACCCATTTCTACCAGCTGATTGAAACCGGTAGCTCCATGACGTTTAGAAAGCTTGGATACAGAGCCATCTTCATTTTTTCCCATTACAGGAGGAAGATGAATGAAAATTGGTGGCTCCCAATCAAGAAATTGATACAGAAGAATATGTTTTGGGGTGGAGGTAATAAACTCTGTACCACGAAAAACATGAGTAATATTCATTAGGTGGTCGTCAATGACATTGGCAAAATTATAGGTAGGCATTCCATCCCGCTTCAGAATAACCTGATCCTCCAAGGTATCACAGGCAATGGTAATATTGCCATGAACTACATCGTTGAAGGTTACCTCTCCCGTAAGTGGCATCTTCTGGCGGATTACATATGGCCTACCTTCAGCTAAATATTGGTCTATTACAGATTGCTCCAAATCACGGCATGCCCGGTTATAACCGCCAAAGCTTTTTGTGTCACCAGCCTCCTGAGCGGCATGCTGTTCCTCGCTGCAATCGTTGCAGAAGCAGCGGTAAGCGTGTCCTTTGGCAATAAGCTCCTCAGCGTATTTTTTATAAATGTCCAGTCGTTGGCTCTGAATATAAGGGCCGCAGTCACCACCAATGTCAGGGCCTTCATTTGGAACGATATTGGCTGCCTTTAATGTGTTTTGAATAAATTCTACAGCATCAGCCACATATCGCTTTTGGTCGGTATCTTCAATACGAAGTAAAAAATCACCATCATTTGCTTTAGCAAATAAATAACCGTAGAGCGCAGTACGCAAATTGCCAATATGCATGTAGCCGGTAGGGCTTGGGGCAAAACGAGTACGGACACGACTAGTCAATTTAAATTCCTCCTAAAAAAAGATTGCCGGAAAGCAATCTTTTAGCAATACAATACAATTCAATAAAAATACCGTCACAGACAAAGACCAATCCAACGGCCCTTGTCGAGTGATTATCACTAAACTCCATTTTCGCTTTAGCTCAATGTCGTTAAGTGTCAATGGCACAGACAAAGACCAATCCAACGGCCTTTGTCGAGTGATTAACACTAAACTCCATTTTCGCAGTAGCTCAGTGTCGTTAAGTGTTAATGGCAGAGAGGGTGGGATTCGAACCCACGGAGGCGATTAACCTCACTTGATTTCGAGTCAAGCACCTTCGACCACTCGGACACCTCTCCATATTTATTTCAAACGACACAGCCGCCATTTGAGTAACATCAGTATTATATAATATATTTCAATAAAAATAAAGGAAGAAATACAAATATACCGGAGAGCTGTTCTGATGTTGGAGGGTAAGATTGTAGCTAAATTGTAAAATGAGACTTATTCAGTGGAAGCTTTAAGCTCATAATGAATATTACTTTAAAATCTTAGTAAATCGAGTCTGCAAAACGGAGATGCACTTAGATTTCATGTGAAGGCGTGTGTACATTGTCTAGTGTACAGTAGGCTTAGCCGAATAAATTTTGTTAAATGGTTTCAGGGGCCATTCTATTTTTTGGGCGTTGATAAAATTTTATTTTACTTGATGCTAAAACTACACTAAAATTATGTCTGTGTTGTTGATAAAAGTAACGGAGGTTGTGATAATGCCTGACCTTTCAAGATTAAACATAGAATTAAGCTTCAAAGCTGGTTGCTTGTTGATAGCAGCCCTCAGTATTGCACGAGGGGCATCCTTTCTGTTTTCTAAACAGCTTTTGGGAAGCATGGAGCCCTTAAACCTTTTGGGGATTCGTTTCTTATTGGCATTCATTATACTATTTATATTGTTTTTTAGAAAAATTATAGATGACATCAAGGTACATCCCCATACTGTAAGTGTGGCTGTTTTACTTGGGGGCGTGTATTTTTTGTGTATGACGACAGAATTGATTGGACTGCAGTGCACGACGGCTTCTTTATGTTCTTTTTTAGAAAATAGTGCCATTGTAATGGTACCGATTATCGAAGCCATATTGTTGCGGCGATTTCCTCCACGAGTTATTGCCATCAGTACGATTATTACCTTCATCGGAATAGGCTTTATTGTTTTTGGCAGCGGATCGGCAGCAGCTGGTGTCGGATATAGTGAAATGTCTGCCAGCTTGGGTATTGGTGAAATCCTTTGCATGATAGCTGCCCTTAGCTATGCTGCTGCAATTATTATCACTGACAGAGTATCAAAAAAATATGACACTATGACGCTGGGAATTTTATATGTAGGAGTTATGGGAGGGCTTGGGCTGTTAGCTTCCTTTATGTTTGAAATGCCTCATTTGCCTGATACCGGCTCCCAATGGTTGATGCTGTTAATTTTGGCTGTTGTGTGTACGGCCTTTGGCTTTACTATGCAGCCAATTGCGCAAAAGCCTTTGTCATCAGAAACTACCGGAATTATATGCTCTGTTAATCCATTGACAACTGCCATCCTTGGCTGGTTGGTTTTAGGGGAAAATTTAGGTAGCATGGGGCTGATTGGTGCAATGCTTATTCTATTTGGAATTATTATGCCAAATATAACCTGGTCGAAGGTTTTATCATTTCGTTCTTTATGGTAGTAAAAAGCTGGGAGCTGATTTTTGAAAATCAGCCCCCAGCTTTGCATTTTAGTCGAATTTTCTTAAATTAATCCCAAGGCTTTTCCAAGGAAAATCCAGCCGAAGATGGTGAAGCAGGATAGACCGGAGGTCATTATTATACAGTTTCCGGCCAGCTCATAATCGCTGTCCATTTGCTGGGCCATGGTAAAGCCCACTACGGCGCAGGGGGCGGCAAATACCGTCATCAAAGACACCAGCTCGATGTTACGATAACCCATCCATACTGCAATAGGCAATATTATGGCAGGTGCTACGATAAGCCGGGCAAAGCTGCACAGCATGATTGAAAGCCGATTTTTTACGACGCTGGATATAGTAAAGGAGGCTCCCAAGAGAATTAAAGCCAGTGGAGTGGTAGCACTGCCAATTTGAAAGATAGGCTTTAAAATTGCATGGGGAATTGTTAGATGGCATAGATTGAACAGGATGCCAGTAAGACAGCCTAGTATCATGGGGTTATGAATAATACCTAAAAGTACAGGCTTCAGGTGAATCTGATTACCACGAAAGGTTTCAAAAATGGTTACAGCCAGAATATTGTAAAGAGGTATAACAACCGTGATAAGCATAGCTGTTGTGGCAATATTATCGTGGCCATAAATATTGGCCGCCACCGGAATTCCAATAATGATAAAATTACTGCGGTAGATGGAATGAATCATGGCACCACGCCGCTTATTGTCTTCAACGAAATGACAGACAACAACACTGGCTATAGCCACGGTGGCCAGAATTGCTATAAATGCAAACAACAGCAGCTGGGGTTGAAAGGCAATGCTGAAATCTGCATTATACATATTTTGAAACAGAAGGCAGAAAAATAATATTTTAAAAACAAGCTTGTTGACATGAGAAATTTCTTCCCTGGTAAGAAGCTGCATTCGCTTGGCTAAAAGTCCAACACCAATGAGGATAGCTATAGGAAGAACGGCCTCAAGCGAAACTATAAAATTATTGTACATAGGTATACGCCAGCTTTATTTCATAATTGCTCCATCAAATCCGGTGAGAGTGGCAAAATAGTCATCCAAGGTTTCTCCACGACGAATCATTTCTACGCTGCCATCCTCTCTGAGCAGCAGCTCAGCACTTCTCAGCTTGCCATTGTAGTTAAAGCCCATAGAGTGACCATGGGCCCCTGTATCGTGAATAACAATACGATCTCCCATATCAATTTTTGGCAACTGACGGTCAATGGCAAATTTATCATTGTTCTCGCAGAGGGAGCCGGTTACATCGTATACATGGTCCTTAGGGGCATTTTCTTTTCCTACAACAGTAATGTGATGGTAGGCTCCGTAAAGAGCCGGACGCATTAGATTGGCCATGCAGGAATCCAGCCCAATGTAGTTTTTATATGTATGTTTTTCATGAATGGCAGTAGAAACCAGATAGCCATAAGGACCGGTAATAGCCCGACCGGATTCAAAGCATATAGCACAGCTGCCGAGCCCCGCCGGCTCCATGATTTCCTTATATAGCCGGTGAATACCTTCTCCTACTGCCTCCAGGTCCACCTCTGCCTGTTCTGGCTCGTAAGGAATACCGATGCCACCGCCTAGGTTAACAAACTCCAGGGTAATGCCAAGGGATTCCTTTATTTCCTTGGCTAAGTTGAACATAATGGAGGCAGTAAGCTCAAAGCCTTCGGTGCGAAGCTCGTTGGATATGACCATGCAGTGAAGGCCAAACCGCTTTACTCCCTTGCTTTGAGCAATTTTATAGGCTTTTAAAATTTGCTCATGGGTTAATCCGTATTTTGCCTCCATAGGCTTTCCGATAATGTCATTTCCGGCAATGAGGTTGCCGGGATTATAGCGGAAAGACATTATTTTGGGCATACCGGCATGCTCTTCTAAATATTCAATGTGGGTAATATCATCTAAATTTATAATAGCTCCCAGCTCAATGGCCTTCTGAAATTCATCGGCTGGTGTGTCATTGGAGGTAAGCATTATTTTTTCACCAACAATACCGGCAGCCTTGGCAAGGAGTAATTCAGCCAAGGAGCTGCAATCTGCTCCGGCTCTCTCTTCGGCCAAAATCTGCATCAACCGTGGATTGGGAGTAGCTTTTACCGCAAAATATTCACGGAATTCCGGGGCCCACGCAAAGGCTTTAAAAAGGCGACGGACATTTTGCCGGATAGCCTTTTCATCATATATGTGAAAAGGGGTAGGAAATTTTTCTATAATGGCTTCCAGCCTTTCCTGGGAAATCGGGAATATTTTTTTGCTCATATGTAGGCCTCCTTTAGATTAATTCGTAATGCGGAATACGGAATTACCCCCACCGGTTGCTTTGCAACCACCTCCCCCGAGGGAGGCAAGAGCAGGTGAGTTAACTAGGAATTTGTAATGCGGAATTACCTCCCGCCGGTTGCTGTGTATAGTCACTCTTCTCCTAGAGGTGATAAGCATAAAGCCTTCTCCCAGAGGAGAAGGTGCCCGTAGGGCGGATGAGGTGAAATCTAATGTTGTTCCCCACGAGGGAATGTCACGAAGTGACAAAGGGGGAGTCTGAATTAATGGGTAAATCTATGAGATATTATAATTTTATATAGAAAATGTGTCAAATATATATTATTTGTTATAGTATACTGGTAATAGATATGCTTTAAGGTATATTGAAAATGTGCTAAAATAAGACATTGATATTTTATTGAATTACATGAAAGGGTAGGGAATATGAAACGGATTATTACGTTATTTAATCTGATACGTAAGGATGTGTTTATTTTACTGTTTGCCCTAATAAACCGCCACACCCCTAAGGGGTTTAGAGTGGCGATTTTGGCGGTGCTGTTGTATCTGGTAAGTCCTGTTGATATAATGCCTGACTATATTCCCTTTGCTGGACTGGTAGATGATATGGTGCTGGTGCCATCTATGCTGGCCGCTATCCGCCGGCTTTTGCCACCTGATGTGGTGGAGTCCTCGGAGCATAAGGCAGGGCGTTACAGTAAATATTTGCCTGTATTGGGTATATTAGCCACTGTATTGATTTTGTTGTGGACATTTATAGTTGTATACGGGGTATATAAATTGTTTTTTTCGTAATTTAAACATATATACTATAGAATTTTAAGAGATATGAGGTAAAAAGTGCGTTTATATATAGCAGAGAAACCAAGTATGGGAGCCGAAATAGCAAAGTGTCTTCCAGGCCCCAGCCGTCGGGGGGATGGCTTTATTGAAACCGCAGGTGGCACTGTAACCTGGGGGTTTGGTCATATTCTGCGGCAGGCAGAGCCTCAGGAATATGATGATAAATACAGGATCTGGCGGGCTGAGGATTTGCCAATTGTTCCCCGAAAATGGAAGCTGTTGGTAGATGCTTCCTGTAAAAAGCAGTTTAATATCATTAAGGGCCTGATAGATAAGGCCGATGAAATAGTGCATGCCGGGGACCCGGATAGGGAGGGCCAGCTGCTGATTGATGAGGTACTGGATTTTGTAGGCAATAAAAAGCCCGTAAAGCGGATATTGCTCAATGCATTGGATGAAAAGAGTATCAAAGAGGCTAACAGCTCCCTGCGGGAAAACAAGGATTTTTTCAATCTGAAGCAGTCGGCTTTGGCCCGCGCCAGAGCTGATTGGCTGATTGGTATGAATTTATCCAGGGCCTACACTCTGGCTGCCCAAAGAGCAGGACACCGTAATCTTGTTTTGCCTATTGGGCGGGTAAAAACGCCTACCCTTGCATTGGTGGTGCGACGGGAGCGGGAAATTGAGAATTTTAAACCGGTGGATTATTATACAATAAAAGCAAAATTTCACCATGAAAAGGGAGATTTTTTTGCTGTATGGAACCCCAAGGATATACAGGCTGGATTGGATTCGGAAGGACGGTTAATTGACAGACAGATAGCTGAGGCTAAGCTGGCTGAATTCATGCAGGCACCTAATATAGGACTGTTGGTTGATTATACTAAGAGTAAAAAGCAGGAACCGCAACGACTGCCTTTTTCCTTGTCCTCCTTACAGGTATTGGCCGGAAAGCGATTTGGCTATGCACCGCAGCAGGTGCTGGATACTGCCCAAAAGCTTTATGAACGGAAGCTTACAACGTACCCACGTTCCGACTGTGAATACTTACCTACCAATCAGTTTAAGGATAGTCAGGCTATTCTGAAAAATTTACAGTCCTTTGGAGACGAGCGGCTGGCTAAATGGAGTGCTGAGGCTGACAGCTCTATAAAAAGCCGTTGTTGGAATGATAAGAAAATATCAGCCCATCATGCCATTATTCCTACCCGGGTTCCGGCTAATGCTGACAAGCTAAGCGACATGGAACGAAATATTTATTTTTTGGTAGCCCAGGCTTATATTGCCCAATTTTATCCGGTACATACCTATAACCAGACGAAGCTTTCAATAGAGTACAAGGATGAGCAGTTTACCGCCAGCGGTCGGGTGGAGCTGGATTTAGGCTGGAAGGAATTATACACGGCGCATACCAGGGACAAAAATGAGGATATTAACGATGGTGGAGAAAATAATGAGGACGAAGACAGTGGTGCTTTGCCGCCTATGAAGAAAAAGGACGAGGTGGAGTATGTGGATGGCCTCATGAATCAAAAGGCTACCAAACCGCCTACCAGATTTACCCCATCCTCCCTTTTAGCTGCCATGAAGGATATTCATAAATTTGTCAAGGATCCAGAAGCAAAGAAAAAATTGAAGGATGTTTACGGCATAGGGACAGAAGCCACCAGAGCAACCATAATTGATGATCTTATTCGACGCCGGTTTATGACACAAACAGGGAAAAAGAAGTATCTTCAGCCTACACAATCCGCCTATATGCTGATTGATGCCATGCCAGATGAGCTTTCATATCCGGATTTTACCGCTAGTTGGGAGGATCGGCTTCATTCTATGGCAGATGGAGATGGTTCCTTGGAGGATTTCCTTGGTGAGCAGGTAAAGCTTACTACTGCGCTTTGTGGAAAGGCTTATGGAGCCAGCTTTCAGGTGCCAAAAACTGATGAGTCAGGGGAAACGACCCATGTTTGTCCTCGTTGTCATAGTGGTGTTTTGATGAAGCGAAAGGGGAAAAATGGCATTTTTTGGGGCTGTTCAGCCTTTCCAAGATGTCGCATGACCTGTAATGATAAGGATGGGGGGCCGGATTTGTCAGAGAGTGGCAAGGGAGTCCCCTTCAGGGCAGCTTCGGCAGGCAGAGCCAGTATAGGAGAATTAGACAATTTATTTGGAAATCCGTACATCAGTGAGGCGGAGATGCAGGAGTTTAACCAGCAATATCAGCTGATGGACTCGTTTTCGGCGGCTTATTCAGGAAATATTTCCGCAAGTGATGGCAGAGGAACTAAAAAAAGCAGCAAATGGAGCGGGGATAAGGCGGATGCTTCAGCAGCCCCTATGGAGAAATATGCGGGAAATACGACTGACCATGGTGAGGCTGGCCCTAAATATTTATGTCCAAAATGCCGTGAAGGAAGTCTGCGGCAGATACAGGGGAAAAATGGGGCCTTTTGGGGCTGTTCTAATTATCCAAGGTGTACAGCAACCTTTGATGATGAAAAGGATATGCCAGTTTTAAATACTTAGGAGGATTTTCGTTGGATATTTCGACAAACATATTTAAGCTGGCAATGATATTGCTGCTGGTGGCTTTAAATGGTTTTTTTGTAGCGGCAGAATTTGCCATAGTAAAAATGAGGATTTCCCGACTGGATGCAATGATTGATGCCGGTATTCGTCGGGCCGCCTATGCTAAACCACTGGTGGAGCATGTAGATGTATCATTGTCAGTTACTCAGCTGGGGATTACCCTGGCTTCATTGGGCCTTGGCTGGCTTGGTGAGCCTACTGTCAGTATGCTGCTCCAGCCAGTATTTGAATTAATTGGTATTGGCGGTACACTGGCCACAACCCTGTCCTTTGTGCTCGCTTTTGCCATCATTACTGCTATGCAAATTATTATTGGTGAGCTTATTCCAAAAAATGTGGCTATTCAGCAGGTGGAGCGGGTCATGATGGCAATAGCTCTGCCACTGCTTTTTTTTCAGCGTATCATGTATCCGTCAGTATGGCTTCTTAACAAGGTAGCTGTATGGGTGGCAAACCTTGTGGGGATTGATATTTCTGGCAATAGTGCTGAGGTGGCCCATACCGAGGATGAAATTCGTCGTCTGATGGAGGAAAGCCATCGTCAGGGCTACATCGACAAGACAGAGCTGGATTTTGTTGATAATGTATTTGATTTTGCAGACAGAAATGTGCGGGAGATTATGATACCTCGTACAGATATGATTTGTCTTTATTTAGAGGACAGCTTTGAAGAGAATATCCAGGTGGCCATGGAGGAGCACCTTACACGTTATCCGGTATGTGGTGAGGACAAGGATGATATAGTTGGCTTTTTGCATATTAAGGACCTGATGCGCTCTTTGTATCACAGACGGAGACCGCTGCTCAGAAAGCTTATACGGCATTCCCTGGTAGTACCGGAAACCATGAAGGTGAGTACCCTATTGAAAATGATGCAGCGGGAGCGCTCGCAGCTGGCCATTGTGGTAGATGAATACGGCGGTACGTCAGGAATGGTGACCATTGAGGATGTTATAGAGGAAATCGTGGGAGAAATCCAGGATGAGTTTGATCAGGAGCGCCCATCGGTGGAAAAGCGGTCTGAGCTGATTTATTCCATTGATGCAATGCTGCTTTTGGAAGAGGTCAGCGATATATTTGAGATGGATATTGAAGCTGATAACATCGATACCATCGGCGGCTGGCTGTATAACAATATTCAGTCACCGCCACAGATTGGCATGAAGGGCACCTGCGACAACGTGGATTTCTTTGTGGAGGAAATGGATAACCTGCGGATTACCCGTATCCTTGTGCAGCTGTCTAAGCCCCTTACCGAGGACCACCCGGAGATTACTGAGCTGGAGGAGTAAGGCAAAAACATATTAATGGAGGCTGGTAACTATGCATTTTACAATGGCCCATACAAGTTTGGCAGTGGAGGATTTAGAACGTTCCAGGGCATTTTATGAAAAGACCCTGGGGTTAAGGTTCAAAGGGAAAAAAGACCTGCCACACCTAACTTTAATTTATATGGTAGATGAGGAAGAAGCCGATTATGAGTTGGAGCTGACTCTGCGGAAGGGGCATGAGGGAGGCTATACATTAGAGGATAATCCAGTGCATTTGGCTTTTTATGTAGATGATTATGCAGCATCTTTGCAGCTGCATCAGGAGCTGGGGTGCGTAAAGCGTATAGTGGAGTCTGCTGGTATTTATTTTATCAGTGATCCGGATGGGTACGAAATAGAGATAATGGGAAAAGGATAATTTAATTCGTAATTACCCCCACCGGTTGTTACACAACCACCTCCCCCGAGGGAGGTTGGGAGGCTGTAACGAGGTGTGGGTTGTTATAATGTTTTCTTGGCTCCCTTGGGGGCTGCCGGGCTTTTCAGCGAGTCTGAAGGGGTAAAGAAGCTGATGCTTAATTTTGGAATAGGGATTGTGGAGGCATAAAAATGTCGTTTGACGAAAAATTATATGCAGAAATTGTAGATAGCCTTACCGTAGGTAAAGACTATATTATGGAAGCAGCCAGGGCCTTTCGCTGGGATTTGGAGCAGGGGCTGGAACAGACGGGTTATTCTTCATTGCAAATGCTTCCCTCCTATATCGGTCTGCCAACCGGCCAGGAAAAGGGAGAGTTTTTGACTTTGGATTTTGGTGGTTCCAATGTGCGGGCCGCAGTTATTCGTCTGCTGGGAAACAGCCAATATGAAATCCTTCGTATGGTGGAAAAATCCCTGGTGACAGATGAATATAACCTTATTTGCAGCCATGCTACCTGTGAAGAATTATTTGGCTTCCTGGCTAAGATAATTGGTGAAGCAGTGGAATATAACAAGGACAGGGTGTTTTATCTGGGTCACACCTTTTCCTTTGGCTCAGAGCAACGGGATATAAATGAAGCACATCTCATAAAATGGGCCAAGGAATTTGCCGTACCTGGGGTGGAGGGACAGGATATAAATGCCCTGCTGACTAAAGCCCTGGTGTCTGTGGGCCTGGAAAATATCAGGCCGGTGGCCATTATAAATGATACAGTGGCGGTGTTGCTTACAGCGGCCTACAGCTTCCCTGATACGAGGCTTGGGTCGATTTATGCCACAGGCCATAATACCTGCTATATGGAGCAAATGCCTGATGCTGGCAGACCGGCATGTATTATAAATATGGAGTCAGGGGGGTTTTCCAAGCTGGTGCCAACCCCGTGGGATGTTCAGCTGGATAATGAGTCGGAGCAGCCAGGTCGACAAAGACTGGAAAAAATGGTATCTGGCCGGTACATGGGCTTACTTTTCAGTAAGCTTTTGGCACAGTTGTTCTCATTGACTGAAAAGCCGTCCTTTTCCGCAGTGGATATGTCAGCCATTATGGACAATCCTGAAAAAGCCCATGCGGTTGTAGAACAGTTAAATGGTAGGGCCGATGATGAGCTAAGTGAAAAAATTCGGGAGCTTTGCAGGGCATTAGCTATACGCTCGTCCAGGCTGGTGGCAGCAACCTGGGCTGGAACCCTGTGGCATTTGGCTGGCCGGGGAAGAATTTCCGCACAGCATATTGCCATTGATGGCTCGGTGTATCAGCATATGCCATATGTAAAGGAAAATGTTATGCGGGCACTGTATGAAATATTGGAAGAGGAGGTTGCAGGGTTGGAGCCGGTGCTGATAAAGGATGGGTCCAGTGTGGGGGCAGCAATCGCTGCAGCCGTTGCAACCTGTCCTAAATAGTGATAATATATCCGATGTGATTTGAAGAAAAGACATATATTTTTTATACGGAGGAATTATCTTGACACAAAAATTACCCCATGTGGTAGTAGTTGGTGCCGGCTTTGGCGGCGTAGCTACCATAAAAGCCCTATCTAAGAAGCCGGTAAAAATAACCCTGGTGGACAGAACAAATTATCATTTGTTTCAGCCACTTTTATATCAGCTTTCAACAGCGGTATTATCAACCGATGATATATCATTTCCGGTACGGGCCATGTTCAGAAAAATGAAAAATATCGATTTGTTTATGGCCAAGGCCACGGGAATTGATGGGAAAAACAAAATTTTACATACTAATCACGGTGATATATCCTATGATTATTTGGTGGTTTCAGCGGGAGCTACCAATAATTTTTTTGGTTTGAAAAATGTTGAAAAATATTCCTATGGTATGAAAACCATTCAGGAAACTCTGCATATCCGCAATCATGTGCTGCATATGTTTGAACGGGCCAACAAGCAGCTGGACAGCGAAGCAGTTCGTCGGCAGATGCTAACATTTATTTGTGTAGGTGGTGGCCCTACAGGAGTGGAGGAAGCCGGTGCCCTGGCTGAGCTGGTGGCAGTACAGAAGCTGGATTATCCTAATCTGAACTTCGATGAGGTAAGCATCAAGCTTATAGAAGCCACTGACAAGGTGTTGCCTATGATGCCAGAAAAACTCAGAAATTACACCTTAAAGGTTCTGAAAAGAAAAGGGGTTGAGGTAATGCTCAACACCGCAGTGGCAGATTGCAGTGAGGACGGTCTGTTTCTGAAGGATGGGACCTTTATTCCGAGCAAGACCGTCATTTGGGCGGCAGGAGTTCGGGCCCATAGGCTGGTCTCTACTATTGGTGCAGAATGTGATAGAGCCGGGCGGGTGATAGTGGAAAAAACGTTGCAGGTGCCAGGCTATCCGGAAATTTTTGCCATAGGAGACAATGCTCATTTTCTACAGGATGGTCGGCCCCTGGCCACCGTTGCTCCGGTTGCTATTCAGGAGGCACAGGTGGCGGTAAAAAATATCAGTGCCATGATAAAGGGCAAGACCAAGCTACAGGAATTTTCCTACGTAGATTATGGTAGCATGGCTACCATTGGTCGATGCGAGGCTGTTGTTTCCTGGGGCTGGTTGCGTATTGGTGGTTTTTTTGCCTGGTGTATATGGATGTTTCTCCATTTACTTCGCCTGGAAGGGACTCATGCGGATATTACCGTTGGTACTAAGTGGTTTTGGAATTTCATTTCCGGTACTCGTTTGGGACGTATTATTACAAACATACAATTTGATGAGGAACAATTGGAAGGTCAGGAGAGATAAAGGTGAATTTTGCTAAAGGATTTTTGGCACTTTGTGTGACATCATTGTATTTAGTTGGATGTTTTTTTTCTGGAGAAGTGTATGCTAATGCAGGAGCAGATGTCAGCAAGGTTAGAATAAACTGGCTTCCAATTCCTGGTGCAGTTAGCTATCGGCTGGAAATAATGAAGTCCGATGCCAGCAGCATTGAAAACCGTGTAGCGGTAAAAAACCGTATTCCTACAGCAGGCTATGAGCTGGATGCTACTAAAATACCGGAAATCAGAAGGTGCTTTTGGCGGGTAGCACCTATTGGGTATAATGGAAACGTAGTAGGTGAGTTCAGTAAGCTTAAGCCCATTGACCGGGAGGAAATAAATCCAACGGCTCCACGGATAACCAGTGAGTTTAACCGAATGGAATATTTTCCATTATATCCGGTGTATTCATGGATACCGGTATTGGGCAGCGGTGGATATGATATAAGGATAAGCCGGGAAAACAAAGCTACACCTGGCAAATATAAGGTTTTGCGGGAGCTTAGCACAGACAGCAATGTTTTTTATGAGTATGGTGGCTATACATGGCCAGGTAATTACATGTGGCAGGTGCGATCCCGGGATAAGCAGGGCAAGCCGAATACCGAATGGTCTGATCCATGCTATTTTAAGGTGGAGCAGACGGTGAAGGTAGCAACCCTGGGGGATAGTATTACCCATGGTGGTGGGGCCTGCAATACTCCGCCGGGATATGTGATGTACAGCTGGGAAACCTATTCAAAGGTACCTATAAAAAATTTAGGCCGTAGTGGGGACACTGTGCAGGATATGCTTAGTCGGTTTGACAGTGATGTGGTGTGCTTTAGCCCCAAGATTTTGGTTATTATGGGTGGTGTTAATAATTTTCGGGCTGGTGAGGATGCCTGGGAAACAATTGATGCCATGGAAAAAATTTTGGAGGAATGTAATTATCATAAAATAATTCCCGTATTTGCTACAGCCACACCAATAAATGCTGCATTAATGCACAGGACAGATATGGTGGAGGATCCGGTGGATAGCTGGAAGTATCAGCAGCAGGTCTTAAATCAATGGATAAAGCAGCAGACCTATCATGTGGATGTGACTCCTGCCTTGACGGATGCCAATGGACAGCTGAAGGCAGAGCTTACTACTGATGGCCTTCATCCCGATGCAGATGGAAAACGGATTATCGGTGAAGCCATCGGCGATTATTTGCTGAAAACTTTTCCAGAATACGATTTGTTAAAGAAGTAAATTTACCCTTTGCTAACAGACGCCAAGGATTTACTCGACTACAATTCAGTGGGAGTTTAAAGCTCCCACTGAATAAGTCTCGTTTTACTGTCATTGCGTCGTTGACCATACGCTAACAAACGCGAAGACTCCCACCCTTATAGGTGGGAGTCTTCGCGTCCATAAGCTCAGGATTTATTCGAGTATGATTCAGTGGGAATTTTGGTACACTTTAGTGTAGGGCAAAGTATAAGGTTATTCCATCTTTCTTGCTGCATAGGCAAGAAGGATATGTCCACTTTTTCGATTGGTAGCTAAAGGAATATTATGCACATCACACAGTCTAAGAAGTGCATTAATGTCAGGCTCATGAGGCTGTGAGGTCAGAGGGTCACGCATAAATATTACATAGTCAACCTTTTGGGAGGCAACCAGTGCACCGATTTGCTGGTCCCCTCCAAGAGGGCCGGACATCATGGTTTCTACCTCCAGGCCAAGCTTTTCTTTTAGCAGGGTACCAGTGGTTTTAGTGGCTACCAAATGGAATTGAGATAACAGCTCCTTGTGATTTGAAGCAAAATCCAGCATTTCTTCCTTTTTTTTGTCATGAGCAATAAGAGCTATTGTTTGCATAATACATACTTCCTTTCATATACAAATTAGTTATTGTGCCAGTGCATTTATTTGTACTGGCTGATATTTCACGGTAATAATTTCGACTAGGGTATATCGCAGATATTAATTTTCTTAATATAAAACCTCGAAGCCGGTAAGTCAACTGCTTCGAGGTTAATTTCATATGGTGGAGACGAGGGGGCTTGAACCCCTGACCCCATGCCTGCCAGGCATGTGCTCTCCCAGCTGAGCTACGCCCCCATTGGGAAAATCAACTGTCAAATATTATACAACAATAAACATGATTATACAATAGTTAATTTTAAAAAAGCGGAAAATGGTATTTTTTTCATTTTCCGCCAATGGAGAGGTATGTCATTAATCTATATTCATTTAAGTACTAGAAGCAATTATACAATCCCTTTTGTAAAGTACAATTACCTTTATGTACCTTTATTTTGACTATACTTACGACTGAAAGGTGAAAGTATTACAATTTTTTTTTGTTCATGACATACATGAAATTATAGCTTGCAATTCGTCGCAGAATGTGAATACAATACTAGTACACCAGCCGGTAATTTGATATTGATAGGAGTACAAGCTTATGAATTATACAAGGGTGCTGTGCCTTATTTTTTTGGCTGTAGGCATAATTTTTTCTGTACCATGCGCCACTGAGGCCAGAATGGAGACCTTTAGTGGCATTGGTGAATATACAGTAAGTGATAATGAGACATTGCAGCAGGCTGAAGACAATGCCGTTGCAGAGGCTTTGCGGGAAATCTCTGAGCAGGTCGGCATGATAGTCGCCAGTAACACTAAAGTAAAAAATGAAGTGGTGACCTATGATGAAATAGTAACTGTCACCAGTAACTATGTGAAGGTGCTGGATAAAAAAATAGAGCGTAGTATGACGAAAGACGGAGATATTCATATTACCGCCCGTGTGACAGCCAATGCTGACCCGGAAATTGTGCTTTCAGAATTAAAGCAGCTTTCAGCCTCAATGGCCAAGCCAATTCAGCCCGGACCGGGGGAAAATAATGAGACTGTGACTAATTCTTCACAGCCTGATAAAGGAAGTATTCCTGTTGAATACCAGGGGTCTGTGCATCAGGCCGAGGAATATGCCAATGAAAATCATCTTTCAAAAAAAAGCCTGCTGCAGCATCTCATTACTAATGGATATTCCAGGGCAGCTGCTTCATTGCTTATGGACCATGTAAGGTCAGACTGGAAAAATAATGCCCTGATGAAAGCAAAGGATTATTTGACAAGGGGCAATTATTCAAAAAAAGGAATTTATGTGCAGCTTCTTTCACCTAATGAAGGGTTTACAAGGGACGAAGCCTTTTATGCTATGACGAATATATCTGCTGATTGGAAGATACAGGCTCTGGGTATGGCCAGAGGTTATCAGCAGAAGGGCTGGACAATGGATAAAATTCAGCAGCGATTAAGTATAGAGGGATTTTCTAAGGATGAAGTCAGATATGCAATGAATAATATTTGAGAGGAGTTTTGTAATGGAGTCTTGTACAGAGAAAATAACGCAGGGCACAAAGCACAGCGTAACAGAAAAGGTGACAGAGAAAAATACTGCCATAGCTTTGGGAAGTGGCAGTATGGACGTGTATGCTACTCCGGCCATGACCTGCCTTATGGAACGGGCTGCCACCGAGGCGGTGGAACCATTGTTAAGTCCAGGGTGGACCACTGTGGGGATCTCCCTTAATGTACAGCATAAGGCAGCAACGCCCGTGGGAATAGAGGTAAGGGCTGAGGCACAGGTTCAGTCCGTGGATGGACGGAAAATAGTTTTTGCAGTAAATGCCTATGATGAACACGGAGAAATCGGCAGCGGAGTCCATGAACGCTTTGCCGTTTTAAAGGAAAAATTTATGGCTAAAGCATTGGCCAAGAAGGAACGGGCTATATAGATTGCTTGAATATCAGATATATTTTTCAAGAAAAATGGGAGCAATCACTCAATGTGATGCTCCCATAAATAGTTTACATATATTTACTTTTTCTTTTCAGACGCTTCTTTGGCCTTGGCCTTTTCCTTTGCCAGCTTTTCCTTGTGCTTGGCCTTTTCCTGTTGCTTTTTTTCCATCTCGTGTTTGGAATAATCCACGCTCATACTGGCCATCTTGTGCTTTATTGCCATTATTGGATGTCTAAAGAACATGCCGGTGCCGGTTGAACTCATTATTTTCATAAATTCCTTTGTCTGCTTTTCACCGAAGCACTGAATTTCACAGCGGTCACAAATCGGCTTGGTGATGCCATAAGGGCACCGGTTCATTTTGGTCATTACCGTTGCTAAAAGAGCAGTGCATTTTGGACAAAGCTTGTCGTCCTTTGTGCCGTGATTTTTGTGGCAATATATTCCAAAGGCCTTTTTCATGGTTTCCTTTTCCTTGGGAATATTGTTTTTTATCTCAAGGGGCTTTTTCTTAGGTAAAAATCTGTCAAAAATACTCATGGGTTTGCTAAACTCTCCTTGTATTGAAAATAAATCCCAGTAACTGTTGGTGTAGTGTAAATTACAACTAAATAAAATTTTAATCGTATTCAAAGACAAATGCAAGTATTAAATGAGACTTTAAAAATACTTTGCAATGACTCTATGTTTAGGTTAAAATTATTAGAGGATATTGGGAGGCGTTATGACAATGAACATCGATTTTTTAGAGAATGGCGAAGATGCTCAGGAAGAACGCTTGTTAAGGGATGCATTCAAACAGACCATTGCTGCTATGGATGGCAGTAAAGGCCAGATATTTGAAATATATGAAAATACGAAAGCTGATGTGGAGTCTACCCGTGTTATGCTAAAGGAGCTAAAAGAGCAGACCCGCAAATACCAGGATGAAGTTGATGAGCTGGTTCGTCAGGAGCAGAAGGAGAAACAGAAGCTGGTACAGGTCAGCAGCAATTTTTCCAATTATTCTGAGGAACGTATCCGGGCAAGCTATGAGGCGGTAAAGTCTGTTCAGGTGAAGTTGGCCGTAGCCAAGGAGAAGGAGTTTCAGGCCCGTCGTCAAAGGGATCGGCTGGAGCTGCGCATGGCAAGCATGGAAAGAACCCTGTATATGGCAGAATCTTTGGCAACCAAGCTGGGCTCTGTCATTAGTTACCTTACATCTCAGATGGGGGATGTAGTCACACAGATGGAGATAGCCTCTAAAAATAAGTTTTTGGGGATTCAGATAATCAAGGCCCAGGAGGCTGAACGGCTGCGGGTTTCTCGTGAGATACATGATGGACCGGCTCAGGAAATGGTGAATTTGATTTATCAGGCATCTATTTGTGAACGGTTTGTGGAAACCAGGCCAGAGGAAGCCAAGGCCGGACTGCAGGAGCTGCGCCGTCAGCTTCGTACCTGTCTGGCTAATGTCCGCCAAATTATTTTTGATATGCGTCCAATGAGTTTAGATGATTTAGGCTTTATTCCGGCATTGCGTCAGCTGGCTACTAGATTGGATGAACACAAGAAGCTGCATGTGGAGCTTCAGATTGATGGCAAGGAATACAAATTTGATAATCATATTGAGGTGAGCCTGTTTAGAATCGTTCAGGAGTCGCTGGCTAATATACTGCGTCATGCTGAGGTGGATGCTGCCAGTGTACGACTGTTGTTTACCAATGATTCCCTGTCGATTTTGGTAAGCGACAAGGGGAAAGGCTTCGATGTAGACCGCCTGAAGGAGGAGCGGAACAATCCAACCGGTGATGGTCATTTTGGGGTTATTGGCATGGAGGAACGGGCCAACATTATAGGAGCACATCTTTCCATTCTTTCTGAGCCTCAAAAGGGTACAAAGGTTCATATTAAAATGCCTTATCCGCAACCAAGAAAATGATATAGCTGTTATGAAAGAAGACAAAAGTAAAACAAATCAATATTCGGCGCCGATTTCTGATGCAATGGACAATTATGCCAGGGACGGCGCCCTTGCTTTTCATACTCCCGGTCATAAACAGGGGTTAGGTGCTCATCCACTGCTGAAACGGCTTATAACAGCTGAAGGGCTGCGGCAGGAGGTTTCTCTCATGGAGGAGCTGGATGATCTTCACTCCCCTACAGGCTGTATAAAAGAGGCTGAAGCCTTGGCGGCAGACCTTTGGGGAGCTAAACGCTCTTTGTTTATGATTAATGGCACAACAGGTGCTATTCATGCAATGATGGTGGGGACCCTGCAGCCGGGGGACAAGGTGTTGGTGCCCCGCAATGCTCATAGCTCTATTCTGGGGGGGCTTGTACTATCTGGGGCTGTTCCGGTGTATATTCAGCCGGAAATCATTGTAGCCTTGGGAATTGCCGGTGTATTGACGGTGGAGGCTGTACAGCAGGCTGTTGAAAATAATCCTGATGCCAAGGCAATGATAGCTGTTTACCCAACCTACTACGGTATGGCTGGTGATTTGGAGAAAATGGCTGAAATACTTCATGCTCATAATATGCTGTTATTGGTGGATGAGGCTCATGGGGCTCACCTGAAATTTGCTGAACACCAGCAGACTATGCCACGGCAGGCATTGGATTTGGGGGCTGATGTGGTAGCTCAAAGCACCCATAAGGTGTTGGGCAGCCTGACCCAAACCTCTATGCTGCACATTGGCAGTGCTCGTGTTTCCTGTGATGGAATAATTAAAGCGGCTGCCATGCTGCAATCCACCAGCCCCAACCAGCTTATGCTGGCATCATTGGATATTGCCCGGCTGCAAATGGCTACAGAGGGTATATCCCGTATGGAACAAGTGGTAGGCCTTTCGCAGTGGCTAAGGGAAGAAATAAATAAAATTGATGGTTTGTATTGTGTGGGGGATGAAATCCTTGAAAACACAGGAGTTGTTGGATTGGATAGCACAAGAATAACGGTTAATCTGACGGGCATTGGTATATCTGGTTTGAAGGCAGAGAATATTTTGCGGCATGAATACAAGGTCCAGTGTGAGCTGTCAGATAACAGCAATTTATTGTTTATCATATCTATGGCGGACACTAAGACCACTGTTCAACGGCTTCTTGATGCTTTGCGGTTTATGACAAAAAAGTATGGTAATGGTCAAAGCACCATTACCGAAATACCACAGGAATTATTTTCTGCAAATAAGGTGGTAATAACGCCACGGCAGGCTTTTTTTAGTCAGCAGGAGTCGGTGGAGTTTGTTCATTCGGCCGGACGCATAGCAGGTGAGACTGTTACCTTTTATCCGCCGGGGGTGTCGGTGCTGTGCCCAGGGGAGCTTATAACCCAGGAGACTATTGCGGCAGTAAAAAAACAGCAAAATGCCGGAATGCGGGTGGTCGGTCCGGTGGACTGCACCCTGGAAAATATCAGAGTAGTCAGAAATTAGCCTTCCCCTTGAGGGAGAGGTGGCGAGCTTTGCTCGACGGATGAGGTGTGATATATCAGAAAAAGGTGAAAGTATGGCAAAGGGAAAGCTAATAACCATTGAGGCCGGTGACGGATCAGGCAAGGCAACACAGACCAAAGCATTGTGGGAGCACCTGCTTCGGGATGGGTATAATGTTATGAAGGTTGAATACCCGGATTATAAATCGGAGTCCTCTGCCCTGGTTAAAATGTATTTGGGTGGCAGGTTTGGTGAACATGCCGATGATGTAGATGCTTACGGGGCATCAACCTTTTTTGCGGTGGATCGATATGCTTCATACCATTTAAATTGGAAAAAGGCCTACGATGATGGTGCTGTTATTTTAGCGGATCGGTATACTACCTCCAACATGGTTCATCAAGCGGTAAAGATTAGTGATCCTGTGGAGCGGGATACATTTCTGACCTGGCTGTGGGATTTTGAATTTAAAAAATTAAGGCTTCCGGTGCCGGATGTGGTGATTTACCTCGATATGGCTCCTGAGGTCAGTGACCGACTTATCAATCAGCGGGCCGCTGCTGACGCAAATCGAAGGAAGGACATTCATGAAAGGGATTTGGATTATCTGCACCGGTGCCATGAGGCGTATAATTGGGTGGCAGATAAATATGGGTGGAAGAAGGTATTTTGCAGTGAAAAGGATGAGCCACGGAGCATAGAAGCTATCCACACAGAGGTATATAATATAGTACAGCGTTATATTTAATTCGGAATTACCACATGAGGTGTAGGATGATAAAGGAAGTATTAGTTGTAGAGGGCAAGATGGATGTGGTGGCAATAAACAAGGCAGTAGAGGCCGACTGCATTATCACCGAGGGATTTAATCTCAGTCCAAGATGTCTTGATGATATAGAAAAAGCCTATAAGAAACGAGGAATAATTATTCTCACGGACCCGGACTCGGCGGGTGAACGAATAAGAAAATACGTCAGCCGACGGTTTCCAAAGGCCAAGCATGCCTTTGTGCCAGTTAAAGATGCAACGGCAAATAACGATATTGGTATAGAGCAGGCGTCACCTGATGCTATTCGCAAGGCGCTGGAAAAGGTTCGCACCCTTGATTGGGAACCAGGCAATAATTTTACCGGAGCAGACCTTATTAGGGCAGGTATTAGTGGTGGAGCTGCGGCCAGCGAAAAACGGGCAAGGCTGGGTGCCAGATTGGGAATAGGTTACGCTAATGCCAAGACATTTTTAAACAGGTTAAACCATTATGGCGTTTCTAGGGAGGAGTTTGAAACGGCTTTGGCAGAGGAGGACAAAGCGAATGAGCTTAAATCTTGATAGGGAATTGGCTACAGAAATTCATCAGGAAAAAAAGCTGAGCCTTGATGGATTGAAGACCACCATTGCAACCCCCAGTGTTACCCGCCATATCATGAAGGCATTTAACCTTCGTGCCAGTAAACGGCTGGGGCAAAATTTTTTGGTGGATGCCAATATCGTCAGGGGGATTGTTGAGGCCGTTGGAGCTAAGCCCGGTGACCGAATTTTAGAAATTGGCCCAGGCATAGGAACGCTTACCCAGGGACTGGCTGAGTCCGGTGCAGAGGTTACGGCTGTGGAGCTTGACAAGAAATTACCGGCGGTGCTGGCAGAAACTCTGGCAGGATATAATAATGTCCGCATAGTGCCAGGGGATATTCTAAAGGTAAATATTCCTGAGATTATGGGTGATGGTCCCTTTAAAGTGGCTGCAAATTTGCCTTATTATATTACTACGCCGATTCTTATGGCGCTGCTGGAGAAGCATTTACCCATGAGCATTTTGGTGACTATGGTGCAGAAGGAGGTTGCTTTGCGGATGATTGCCAAGCCAGGAGGTAAGGCTTATGGGGCACTGTCAGTGGCTGTACAGTATTACACAAAACCGCATATAGCCTTTGACGTACCGCCTAGGTCCTTTATTCCTGCCCCAGAGGTGGACTCGGTGGTTATAGTCTGTGATGTACGGGAAAAGCCTGCTGTTGAAGTTCAGGATGAAAAGATGTTTTTTAAGGTGGTGAAGGCGGCCTTTGGTCAACGGCGAAAGACTATTGCCAATGCAATGAAGGGCGCCGGATTTTCCAGGGATACTATAGAAGCGGCTTTTGCAAAAAGCGAAATTGACAGTAATCGTCGGGGAGAAACCTTCAACTTGAAGGAATTTGCGGCACTGGCGGATGCGATTGGTTAATGCGGAATGCGAAATGCGTAATTCCCCCATTCAGTCAGCTGTGCTGACAGCTCCCCCAGGGAAGCCAGGAAATTGAGCTTTCTTCTGTGGGACATGCAAGGCATGGCAGATGAGGGGGCATATTAATGCGTAATTAGTAATGCAAATTAGCCTTCCCCTTGAGGGGAAGGTGGCGAGCTTTGCTCGACGGATGAGGTGTTATTAATAATTAGGAGGTTATAGCTATGAGCACATTTGAATATGCACCAAAGGGAGTTTGCTCCCGCCTTATGAATTTTGAAATTAATGATAACAAAATCCACAATCTTCGTGTAATGGGAGGCTGTAACGGCAACCTGCAGGGGATTGGCAAGCTGGTAGAGGGAATGGATATTGACGAGGTTATTCGCCGAGTAGAGGGAATCCGCTGCGGTGGTAAAGCAACCTCCTGCCCTGATCAGCTGGCACAGGCCTTAAAGGTGGCAAAGGAGCAGCTTTAAAATGATATATGATTGTCATTCACACACGGAATTTTCATCGGATTCTGATATGAAGGCCCAGGAGGCCATTGAGGCTGCCAGACGACTGGGCTTAGGGCTGATATTTACCGAGCATTATGATTTTGACTATAGGGAATCAAAGCACTATAAGGATATGGATTTCCTGTTTGATGCCAAGGCTTATTGGGAAAAATATGAGCCGTTACGTGGCAGGGAGCTTCTGCTGGGGGTTGAGGTTGGCCTTACACCGGGCAGTATTGAAGCCAATCAATCCTTTATTCAGCAGGTGCCTTTTGACCAGGTTATAGGGTCAATCCACGCCATTGATAAAATGGACATTTATTATCCTGAATATTATGCTGGGAAAAGCAAAGAGCAGGCTTATGGATATTATCTTGAAATGATGGCAGCTATGGTTAAGGCAAATCCTTATATTGATGTGCTGGGACACATTGATTATATTAGCAGATATGCTCCTTATGATGATAAGGAAATCAACTATCATAGGTTTCATGATCAGGTGGATGAGGTTTTGATGAATGTGCTGGATACTGGTACAATTATGGAGCTTAACACCAGACGATTGTCCAGCAAGGCAGCTGCCGAGTCTCTGCTGATGATATATGCCAGATATAGGGAGCTGGGAGGTCAGTATGTTACCATCGGCTCCGATGCCCATTCTGCTGAGGCTGTGGGAATGAATTTTAAAATGGCGCAGGATATGACGGATTTTGTTGGATTAAGGCCAGTCTGGTTCAGAGAACGAAAAATTGAGTATATATGACTCTTTATATATGGAAATTTTAATATATGAAAATATGGCTGCTTCGGCAGCCTCTTTTATTGCCAACGGATATTCATATTGATATAATGTGAAAATGTGGTTAAAAATAGATTATGGTGAAGAGAGGATTATTAAATGCGAGCTAAACGCAAGAGAAGACGTAGTTATACCCGTATATATATATTGGCTGCTGTTATATGTGCCTTTGTGGTGGCATATTGTGCATCGTATTTTTTTGACAGTAAGCCAGAGCCACCGGTGGTTTCTGAGGCAGGAATTGAGACTGATGAAAAAATAATTCATATCATGATTATGGGGGTAGATAGGCGAAGTGATGACATGGGACGCAGTGATACCCTTATGGTGCTCACTGTAAACAAGGATACCGGCAAAACCGAGCTTATGTCACTGCCTAGAGATACCAGAGTGAAAATCGAAGGACATGGATATGACAAAATAAATCACGCTTATGCGTATGGTGGGCATAAGCTTACCCGTGCTACAGTAGAAAATCTTTTGGGTATACCGATGGATTATTATGCATTAATCGATTTAAGAAGCTTTGAGGACATTATAGATACTCTTGATGGAATTGATATTGATGTAGAAAAGCGCATGTATTATGAGGACCCTTGGGATGACAATGGCGGGTTGGTAATAGACCTTTATCCTGGTATGCAGCACATGACTGGCGAAAAGGCTATCCAATATGTACGGTTCAGAGATGGCGAGGGGGATATTGGCCGAATCGCCCGTCAACAGCATTTCATGCAGGCAGTACTGACCAAGCTGCTTACTCCGGCTGTTTTACCAAAGCTGCCAAGGATTATTGAGTCTATCAGCAAGACACTGGAAACCGATATGCCACTTTCAGAAATGATTTCGCTTTCCCAATTGTTGCCTCAGGTTCGTGAGAAGGGGATGGAGGCAGAGATGGTTCCGGGAACACCTGCTTATTTGGATGATGTAAGCTATTGGCTGCCGGATATTGTAGGCTTACGGGAAATGGTAGCAGAGGAAATGGGGCAGACCCTGGATGCTAATGCCAGACAAACTGCTGAAGCAGAGAAAAAGAGCTATGATGAGTCCTTACCAAGTGGAATTGTCACTCTCACTGAAGGCACAGCTCCCAAAAGGGACAAGGGCAATGCTGATCAGCCAACCCAGGAAATTCCTGAATCAGAAAGGACAGATAAAAAGCCTGTAAAAAAGGCCGAGGGACCAAAGCAGATTTCTGTTTTGGTTATTAATGACAGCGGGGTAAACGGTGCCGGGGCCAGGATGGTTAATAAGCTTGTTGACCAGGGCTTTAACGTTACTGGTGTAGATACTGGTAACAAATCTGACCGGGAGCATACCAT
>JAFVER010000124.1 GCA_017475925.1 Anaerovibrio sp.
AAAAATTTAAGAAATTTAGATACATCAGGCTATGTCAATGTGCATAAGAATAAGATTCCTAGGGGTACCTTTGATAATTGGCGGTTAAAGGGTAACATTAAAGAAGATAACAGTATATCTGATGATGGCTCTGCTGAATTTGATAAGGCTGCTTTTGATGAAAATAATAGTGATGATTTAGCGGAAGAAACAAGCTTTTCGCAGGAATCTAAAGCGGATGAGGAATTATCAGCGGTATTCAATTTTGATGAAGATACCTTTGATGATGTAGAGGATGAGGCACTGGCATCAAATGATGAAAGACCTTTGATTGTAAACTCTTTTGATGATTTGCTGGCTGAGGACAGGGATGAGTCTGCTGAAAATGAGAGCTCCTTGGAGGAGACTGTTGAAAACCAGGAGGAATTAACTGATATAGACACCTTTTCCATTGAGTTTAGCTCTGATAATGACGGTGAATCATCCTTCACTAAAAGCCTGGCTGAGGATGATATTGGCGATATATCTGCTCCGGTGGCAGAGGCTGCTGAGGCGGAGGAGCTTGTTGAAAAAACCGATGAACAGCCGGAAATGACTGATAAATTGGCCATGGCGACCCAGCTTGCCCAGGCTGTTGAAGAGGAAAAGGAGCTTCCGCCATATGAGGTGCCGGATGTAAATCTTATTTTGGATAAAAAAAATAAGGAAAAGGATGAGGAGCTGGAGCAGGAAATATCTGAAAAAGCCAAGGTGTTGGCACAAACCTTACAGGATTTTAAGGTAAAGGCATCTATTTTAAGTGCTTGCCATGGCCCGGCGGTAACCCGCTACGAGGTTAAGCTGGCCCCGGGGGTAAAGGTAAATAAACTCACCGGTTTGGCTGATGACATTGCCCTAAGTATGGCGGCCTCGTCAGTCCGTATAGAGCAGATACCTAACCGGTCAACAATTGGTATTGAGGTACCAAACCGTAAGCTGGAAAGTGTTCAGCTGCGGGAGGTTTTGGAAAATCCAGCCTTTAAGGAAGCCAAGTCCAACCTTACGGTGGGGTTTGGTAAGGATATTAGTGGTAAAGCAATTTTTGCCAATCTGGCCGATATGCCACATCTCCTGGTGGCTGGTGCAACTGGTTCTGGTAAATCCGTATGTATTAACACGATTGTTACCAGTATTTTGTTTAAAGCCAAGCCTGATGAAGTAAAATTCATTATGATTGATCCGAAAATGGTTGAGCTGTCGGTGTACAACGACATTCCACATCTTATGGTACCGGTAGTAACTGATGCCAGAAAGGCTGCGGCGGTCCTTAACTGGTCAGTACAGGAAATGGAAAAACGCTATGGGCTGATAGCGGAGGCTGGGGTAAGAAATATCGAAACCTATAACCAGTATTATGCTGAAGATAAATCAAAGCAAATGCCATCAGTAGTCATAATAATTGATGAGCTGGCGGATTTGATGATGGTGGCACCTCATGATGTGGAGGATGCCATTTGCCGACTGGCTCAGAAGGCCAGAGCTGCCGGAATATATCTTGTGCTGGCTACCCAGCGTCCGTCGGTAAATGTAATTACCGGTGTTATTAAAGCAAATATTCCATCGCGGATTTCCTTTGCGGTAACCTCCCAGATTGATTCCCGTACTATTTTGGATTCATCGGGAGCAGAAAAGCTGTTGGGTAAAGGTGATATGCTCTTTAAGCCACAGACTGAGCCAAAGGCAGTTCGGGTACAGGGGGCCTTTGTCAGTGATATTGAGGTGGAGCGTCTGGTAGAGAGCATTCGCCAGCAGGGACACAAATGCGAAATCAATCAGGAAATAATTGATTTCACTAATAAAACCGATGATGACTCATCTGATGGGGAGGAAGCTGTAAAAACTAAAAGCAATGTGGATGAGCTTCTGCGTCCAGCTGTTGAAATGGTGATGCAGACTGGAAATGCCTCGGCTTCCAGCTTTCAAAGACGTTACCATATAGGCTATACCAGAGCCGGCCGACTCCTTGATACTATGGAGCAGCTGAAGATTGTTGGACCACCTCAGGGCAGTAAGCCAAGAGATATACTTGTTACTGAGGAACAGGCCTTTGAAATTATGGATAAACTGGAAGAATATTTGAAGGAAGAGAAATAATTTTGGCATTAACGAGTATAAATATGCTGGAGGGCAGTATATGGAATAAAATATTAAAATTTGCCCTTCCATTAGCAGCTACCAGCATAATGCAGCAGCTGTTCAATGCCACTGATGTTGCGGTGGTGGGACAGTTTGTAGGCAAGGATGCACTGGCAGCAGTTGGTGCCAATGCCATAGTCATAAATTTGCTGCTGAATCTGGTTATTGGTCTTTCCATAGGGGCAAACGTGGTTTGTGCCATGCGAATAGGCTCCAAGGATTATCTTCGGATAAAAAAGACCATTCATACCTCTATTGTTCTGGCCTTTACCAGTGGAATTATTTTGGCGGTATTTGGTGTATATTTTGCCAGAGATATTTTGGAGCTGGTCGATACGCCAGAGCATATAATGGACAGTGCAGTATTATATTTGCGTATATTAATGGGTGGTGTGCCGATTATGCTGGTGTATAATTTTGGGGCCTCCCTGCTACGCAGTAAGGGTGATACCAAACGTCCATTGTATGCCATGCTGTGTGCCGGAACGATTAATGTACTGCTTAATCTGTTTTTTGTAATACAGTTAAAAATGGGTGTTGAGGGAGTTGCCATTGCCACGGTTATAGCCAGCTGCAGCAGTGCCAGCCTCATGGTGTATTGGCTCCATAGAGAAAAGGGGCCGATGCAGCTGCGGTTTGATAAGCTGGGAATTGATAAATCCATTCTTATCCATATTTGCAAGGTGGGATTGCCGACTGGGTTTCAGGGAATGGTTTTCTCATTTTCCAATGTTATTATTCAGATTGCCTAAAACAACCTGGGGGCAGAGGTAGTGGCTGCTACGGCTGTGGCCCTGAACTTTGAATTTGCGGCCTTTTTCATATTACAGGCCTTTTCTCAGGCAGCTACCACTTTTGTAGGGCAAAACTATGGGGCAAAGAACATAGCACGGTGTCGAAGGATAATTAAGGTAACCTTGGGTATAAGTGTGCTTATTAGCGGCTCCATAAGTATTGCTATTGCTGTTTTTGCTTATCCCCTGTCAGAAATTTTTACAGCAGAACCGGCAGTTATTCGTTATTCGGTTATTCGTATCCGGTATATTCTCACCTTTGAGATTATCAACATTTTTATAGAAACACTAAGTGGTGCCATGCGGGGAGTTGGTTATTCACTGGTTCCGGCCGTGGCCTGTATGCTGGGAGTATGTGTATTCAGGATTTTTTATGTTTACACCATATTTGCCGATAATCCAACCTTTGAGGTCCTTATGGCTGTATATCCCATTAGCTGGTTGCTTACTGTATTTGCTATAATTGGCTTGTATTTTTATGTGTTTAAAAGGGTGGAGAAAAAATTATGGAGGAAACGAAGGGCCTGATTATTGTCCATACAGGTGATGGAAAGGGAAAAACAACAGCAGCTCTTGGCCTGGCGTTGCGGGCCTGGGGAGATGGGTTAAAGATTCTTATTTTGCAGTTTATCAAGGGCAGCTGGAAATACGGTGAAATAGAAGCCATCAGAAAACTCAATGAAATTGATGGACGTATTGAATTAAAACGTCTGGGCAAGGGCTTTCAGCGTCAGACAAAGGACAAGGTGGAGCATATTGAGGCAGCGCAGGAGGCCCTAAAAGAAGCTGAAAAAGCCTTTGAGTCAAATAACTACGATTTGATAATCCTGGATGAAATAAATTATGCAGTGAAGTTTGATTTAATTTCAGCAGCTGCTGTTAAGGCACTTTTGGAAAAACGTCCAGCTTATTTACATGTTGTCCTGACTGGCCGTGATGCCAGGGAGGAAATTGTTGAGCTGGCGGATTTGGTTACGGAAATGCGGCTGGTTAAGCATCCATATCAAAAGGGTATCAGGGCCCAAAAGGGAATAGAATTTTAAAATCAATTGATGTCAAAGAAAAAACCGCCCTAGCTGCTTAACTTCGGCGGTTTACATCAGATAAGGCTTTAAATTTTCCAGGGCGACCGCCAGGCGGCACCCTTTTCTTGTGTCAATTATAGCATTTATAGTGTAGGGTTAATCTAAGTATCTGGTTTGAAAGAGGATAGAAATATGGTAAAATGTGAAAGGTTTGAATTTATATAAGCATAATAGATTGAAAATATTTAGGTAGGTGTGTGTTATGAGGTCAGATGTTGTAAAAAAGGGTGCTACCCGTTGTGCCCACAGGTCGTTGTTTAATGCTATGGGATTTGGTCCAGAGGATTTGAAAAAGCCGCTTATAGGTATATGTAATTCCTTTAACGAGGTTATACCAGGGCATATTCATTTACGGGAGATTGCTGACGCAGCAAAGCTGGGAGTTGCTGCCGCCGGTGGAACCCCAATGGAATTCCCGGCAATTGGCGTCTGCGATGGTATTGCCATGGGCCACACCGGTATGAAATATTCCCTGGCCAGTCGGGAGCTGATTGCTGATTCTATTGAGGCAGTGGCAATGGCAACAGGCTTTGATGGACTTGTACTTATTCCAAATTGTGATAAGGTGGTTCCGGGTATGCTTATGGCAGCTGCCCGCCTGAATATTCCGTGTATTGTGGTGAGTGGTGGTGCTATGCTGCCGGGAAGATACAGGGGAAAGGATATCAGTGTCAGTCAGTCCTTTGAGGCTGCCGGTGAATTTGCTGCCGGTAAAATTTCCGAAAAGGATATGACAGCAATAGAAGCCGTGGCCTGTCCCGGCTGTGGTTCCTGTGCGGGACTTTTTACAGCTAATACCATGAATTGCCTTACTGAAGCCCTTGGAATGGGACTTCCAGGCAATGGTACAGTTCCGGCAGCTTATACAGGAGCCCGTCGTCTGCTGGCAAAGCGGGCTGGTGAGCGGATTGTTGAGCTGGTAAGGAAGGATATTAAGCCACGGGATATATTAACAATGAAGGCCTTCGAAAATGCCATTACTGTTGATATGGGTATAGGTGGTTCTTCTAATACGGTGCTTCATCTTACTGCCATTGCCCATGAAGCAGGTATTGAGCTGCCTGCTCAGAAATTTGATGAAATCAGTCATCGCACACCATATATTACTTGCCTGAGTCCGGCTGGACATCACCACATCATTGACTTAAACGAGGCTGGAGGAATATCCGCTGTAATGAAGGAGCTGTCCAAAAAGGGCATTATCAACACTGATGCTTTGACAGTATGTGGTACTGTAGCTGACCGCATTGCCAATGCAAAAATTCTCCGCTCTGATGTAATTAAAACCGTGGAGGAACCATATCGCCCTGAAGGAGGATTGGCTATTCTTTCCGGGAACCTTTGCCCTGAGAATGCTGTGGTAAAGGCCTCGGCTGTGGCGGAGGATATGCTGGTTTATTCCGGTAAGGCCAAGTGCTATAGCTCGGAGGAGGATGCAGTTAATGCCATTATGGAGGGTGAGATTCATGATGGTGATGTGGTGGTTATCCGTTATGAGGGCCCTAAGGGCGGTCCGGGAATGCAGGAAATGCTGAATCCAACAGCGGCAATTGTGGGTCGTGGCCTAAAGGTTGGACTTATTACCGATGGCCGGTTCTCCGGGGCAAGCCGTGGAGCCTGCATAGGCCATGTATCGCCTGAAGCAATGGATGGCGGGCCAATTGCCTTGATTGAAGACGGTGATATTATTGATATAGATATACCAAATCGCAAGCTGGAGCTTCGGGTGGATGCCGCAACCCTGGAAGAGCGCAGAAAAGCATGGGTTAAGCCTGAGCCAAAAATCAAGCATGGTTATTTAGCCCGCTATGCAAAGCTGACTACATCAGCCTCCAAGGGCGCTGTGGTGACGGCTGATTGATTTGAGGTTATTTATGCATATAGTTCTTATTGAACCGGAAATACCAGGAAACACCGGCAATATAGCCCGCCTTTGTGCAGCCACCGGTATAGAGCTTCATTTGGTGAAGCCTTTGGGATTTTCCATTGATGATAAGCACTTGAAGCGGGCTGGACTGGATTACTGGCATTTGGTACGGGTTCATGTTCATGAAAGCTTTCAGGAAGTTTTTGAAAAGTACCCCGGCAATAATTTCCATTATTGTTCTACTAAAGCGCCAAGGGCGCATTCGGAGGCTCACTTTCAGCTTGATGATATGCTGGTGTTTGGCAAGGAAACTGCTGGTATACCAGAAAATATTTTAAAGAGTAATTGGGAAAAATGTATTCGTATTCCTATGATAGACGGAGCCCGCTCCTTAAATTTATCCAATGCAGTGGCTGTTGTGGCTTATGAGGCTATGAGACAGCTGGATTATGTAAATTTGCAGCAGGTTGGGCCCGGGACGCGGACGTAAAATGAGCACCTCATCCGAGCACTTCGTGCCCACCTTCCCCTCAAGGGGAAGGCTATTATATACTTTTAGGAGGATTATTCAAATGAGTGTTTATGTTATTGGTCATAAAAATCCAGATACTGATTCTATTTGTTCTGCCATTGGGTATGCAGCGTATAAAACAGCTGCCGGCTTAGAGGCCATTCCCGTAAGATGTGGTGATGTAAACAAGGAAACTCAGTATGCTTTGGATTATTTTAATGTTGAGGCGCCAAAATATATTTCCAGGGTGGAAGAAAATCAGCAGGTAATTCAAGTAGACCACAATGAAGTCGGTCAGGCTGTTGACGGGCTGGAAAAGGCAGAGCTTTTGGAAATTATTGATCATCATCGGTTTGGTGGTCTTAAAACAGCAGCACCTTTGTTTGTTCATACTGAACCTGTTGGTTGCACAGCTACAATTGTTTCTAATATGTTTTGGGCTAACAATATAAAAATGCCAAAGGAAATTGCCGGCCTTCTACTGTCAGCAATCTTGTCCGATACGGTTTTGTATAAATCTCCTACCTGTACTGACAAGGATAAAGAAGCTGCTGAAAGGCTGGCTGATTTGGCGGGAGTTGAGCTCAAGGAGTACGGCCTGGCTATGTTGAAGGCCGGAGCCGGTGTAGGAGACCTTACGCCTATGCAGATTGCCAAGACAGATTCCAAACCGTTCAGCTTCGGCAATTATAAGGCATTGGTAAGTCAGATTTCAGTTACTGATACCTCAGAGGTGCTGAACATAAAGGCAGATATTCTTGCAGCCATGAAGGAAATCTGCGACAAGGAAGGGTACAACCTTATTATGCTTATGGTAACCGACATAATTGATGAAGCAACTGACCTGGTATATTATGGTGAACCAAAGCAGCTTATTGCTGATGCATTTAAGCAGGATGCTTCCGGGGATTATATTCATTTGCCAGGGGTAATGTCCCGGAAAAAGCAGATTGTACCTCCACTTACTGAGGCTGCCGAAAAATACTGATTAAACAGATATTCAATAGTATTTTATGTGGGAGCTTTAAGCAATAACTATCACCCAGATAAAGGTTTAATAGTGCAGCATTGCAATTGATGCTTTATTAATACCTTTATCTGGCCTTTTCTTTTTATTTTAGGAGGATAAATGTGGATATATTCAGTGGATTAAACACAGCCCAAAGGGAAGCCGTGGAATGTTTGGAGGGGCCACTTTTGATTATGGCGGGGGCTGGTTCCGGTAAAACAAGGGTATTGACTCATCGCATAGCAAATCTTTTGGCTCACGGAGTATCTCCATATAGCATATTAGCCATTACCTTTACCAACAAGGCGGCAGCCGAGATGCGGGACCGGGTAGAGCGGATGATTGGTGTTGGGTCAAAGGATATTTGGCTTAGCACCTTTCATTCCTTTTGTGCCAGAATTCTACGTCGGGAGATTGAGGCCAGTGGCATTTATAAGAAAAATTTTGTCATTTATGATACCAGCGACACCCAGTCAATAATAAAAAAATGTCTCAAGGAGCTTAACCTCGATGATAAGCAATATACTCCCAACGGTATGCTGGGAGCGATTTCCAATGCCAAAAATCAAATGCTTGGGCCGGTAGCCTTTACCCGCCAGATGCGAAGCAGTGGCAATTTTCATGACCAGAAGGTAGCTGAGGTTTACGAATTATATCAAAGTAAGCTTAGGTCTAACAATGCCCTTGATTTTGATGATTTGTTGCTGGTAGCCGTGTCCATATTGGAGGATAACGAGGATATCAGGAGCAAATATCAGCGGCGGTTTCGCTACATAATGGTGGATGAGTATCAGGACACCAATGGAGCACAATATGAATTGACCAGACTGCTGGTAGGGGAGCAGCATAATATCTGTGTAGTTGGTGATGCGGATCAATCGATTTACGGCTGGCGTGGTGCAGATATGCACAATATCCTGAACTTTGAAAAGGATTACCCGGAAACCCGTACCATAATGCTGGAGCAGAATTATCGTTCTACAAAGAAAATTTTGGCAGCTGCCAATGCTGTTATTGAGCACAATCAAAACCGAAAGCCCAAAACCTTATGGACGGAAAATGCCGATGGAGAGCCTATTACCACCTATCTGGCCGCTGATGAACGGGATGAAGCCAGATTTATCTTGGACAGCATAAGCAAACAAAAAACGCTGTTTAATACAGCCTATGGTGATGTGGCAGTATTATATCGTACCAATGCCCAATCCCGTATTTTAGAGGAAGCCTTTATGCGTCAGGGGGTTCCCTATACCATGGTAGGTGGCCTTAAATTCTATGAGCGCATGGAAATAAAGGACATTATTGCATATATGCGGGTTCTTTCCAATCCCTTTGATTCCGTAAGCTTGACCAGAATTATCAATGTGCCTCGCCGTGGAATTGGTGAAACCTCGGTGAACAAGCTGTTGGCCTATGCTACCGAGCAGGAATTGAGTCTGTTTGAGGTGATAGCCAACCCGGATATTCTAAACGAGATTCCTGGTATTACCGCCAGAACCAAAAATCCATTGGGAAATTTTTCAACCCTATTGATAAATTTAATGAATAAGCAGGAGGCACTGTCGGTATCAGAGCTTATGGAGGCAATAATTGATGATACCGGATATATTGAAGCCCTAAAGACTGATAAAAAGGGAGAAGAAAATACCTCCCGTATTGAAAATATCCGGGAGTTTGTAGGTGTGGCCAAGGAATTTGAAAAGACAGAGACCGAAGCCAACCTGTTTAATTTTTTAGAGCATATTTCCCTTATTACCGACCTGGATAAAACTATTGAGGCTACTGATCGGGTTACCATGATGACGTTGCACGCAGCCAAGGGGCTGGAGTTTCCTGTTGTATTTATTGCCGGCATGGAGGAGGGGCTGTTTCCTCATGCCAGAACCCTGGATTCACCGGAGGAGCTGGAGGAGGAACGGCGCACCTGCTATGTGGGAATTACCAGAGCAGAGCGGAAGCTTTATCTTACCTATGCCTCTATGCGAAATATTTATGGACAAACAAGAGTATACGATCCATCAAGATTTTTGACGGAAATTCCATCAGAATACAAGGAAGAGCTGTCAGTCAGACGAACAGCAGGCTTTGGTGGTGGCTATTCAGCGGGAGGCTATGGTAATACCTTTATGCCACGCTTCTCCAGTGGAAGGGCAGGAAGTGTAGCCGGCCAATCCATGTCAGCAGCGGATGTCCTTAAGATTTCCTCTATAGACAATGGCCCAGCCCGTATTGTAAATCATGCACCTGCCGGTAAACCATCGGCTGTCAAGCAGCCTGCCGGACTTATTAAACCGGATATGAGCATAGAATGGAAGGCCGGTGATAAGGCAGTACACGGAAAATTTGGTACCGGCACTGTGGTGGCTGTAACCGGTGGTGGTGATATGACAGAGCTGAAAATAGCTTTTCCAAATCAAGGTATAAAAAAATTTATGCAAAAATATGCACCCATAAGGAAGGCATAAAATGGACATAAAAGAAATAAAAAAAGAGCTGGCAGCTCTCAGAAAAGAAATAAAATATCACAGCAACTGTTATTACAATAATGATGAGCCAGAGATTTCTGATTATGAATTCGATCAGCTAATGCTTCGTTTAAAAAGGCTTGAAGCGGAGTATCCTGAACTGATAACAAAAAATTCCCCCACCCAGCTGGTAGGTGGTACGGCTAAGCGGGAGGCCGGTGTTTTAGTTCCACATGATGTGCCGATGCTTTCCCTGCAGGATGTTTTCGCCAAGGAGGAGGTAATTGCTTTTGTAAAATCCATGCAGGAGCAGCTTTCTGAGCCGGTATTTGTAGTAGAGGAAAAAATCGATGGTCTTTCCCTGGCCCTCAGGTATCGTAATGGTGAGCTTACTCAGGCGGTTACCCGCGGTGATGGGGTTGTTCAGGGGGAGGATGTGACGGAAAATGCATTGGTTATAAATGATGTGCAAAAGCATTTACAGGAGGCTGTACCGTATTTTGAGGTTCGGGGTGAGGTATATATGACCCGTGAAGCCTTTGAGAAAGTAAATGCCCGCCAGGAAATGCTGGGAATGAAGACCTTTGCTAACCCCCGGAATTGTGCCGCTGGAACTCTGCGGCAGCTGGACAGCCGGATTACCCGGGAGCGTAATCTTTCCATGTTTGTTTTTAATTTACAGACAGCCGAGGGAATTCAGCTAAAATCTCACACGGAAGCCTATGATTTTATGAAAAAGCAGGGCATAAAGATAATAAATAATTATCATGTATGCCGTACTGCAAAAGAGGTACTGGAGGCCATAGATGCTATTGGCGAGTCCCGGGGGGGACTGCCCTACGATATTGATGGAGCCGTGGTAAAAATAAACAGTTTCGACCAACGGCAAAGACTGGGAGCAACCTCCAAGGTGCCAAGATGGGCCATTGCCTACAAGTATCCACCGGAGGAAAAGGAAACCAGGCTACTAAATATTGAACTTTCTGTAGGAAGAACAGGGCGCATAACACCTACTGCTGTTTTTGAGCCAATCATGCTTTGTGGTACCAAAGTGGAGCGGGCAACCTTGCACAATCAGGATTATATCGACAGTCTTGATATCTGCTTAGGGGATACCATAACGGTATTTAAATCAGGGGAGATAATTCCCAAGGTAAAAAGCGTGGTAAAGGACAAACGTCCAGCCGGAGCAGCTAGATTTCAGATAGGAGATGCCTGTCCGGTATGTGGCGCCAAGGCGGTACGGGAAGAAAATTCCTCCGATATAAAGTGCATTAATCCATCCTGTCCGGCCCAGCTGGAAAATCATATAATTAATTTTGTCAGTCGTGATGCAATGAATATAAAGGGCATCGGCGAGCAAAACATCCGGGCCCTGATTGATGCCGGATATATAAAGGATATAGCGGATATTTTTGTCCTTGGCAGGTATCGTGATGAGCTTATAGCTCAGGGAATAATCGGTAAGGAAAAAAACACTGACAAGGTCCTGGCCGTAATTGAAGAAGCCAAGAATAATGAGCCACAACGGCTGCTTACCGGCTTTGGTATTGCCGGCATTGGCAAGGCCGCCGGACGTGAGCTTATGCTGCATTTTGGCAGTATTGATGCACTGGCTCAGGCTGATTTAGAGGCTATCAAGGAAGTTCGGGATATTGGAGAAATAAGTGCCAAGGCTATCTATGATTATTTCCGCGATCCGGTAAATATAAAAATTATTCAGCGCCTGAAAACCTATTGTGTCAATATGGAGCTAAAGGATACCGGAATAAAAAGTGACCTTTTAGCTGGTAAGACAGTTGTTATAACCGGTACTTTGCCAACCCTGAGCCGCAATGAGGCCAAGGAGCTGGTTGAGGCCAATGGAGGAAAAGCAGCCGGCAGTGTATCGAAAAAAACAGATTATCTTTTGGCCGGGGAAGCGGCTGGCAGTAAGCTTACCAAGGCAAATGAATTAGGGATTACAGTTATTGATGAAGCTGAATTTTTGAGGATTATAGGAAAATGATACTCATTCGGTGGGAGCTTTTAAATCCCACTGAATCATAGCCGAATTAATCCTGAGCCGTATGGGCGCTTATCTCCCACCTAAGGGGATGGAGTCATAGCGCCCGTTAGTGTAGGGGAAAATAATATGAAAAAAACTCAAAACAGCCTAAAAAAGTACATTGTAGCGGAAAAGTATGCTGATATGACGGTGGAGGACTACCTGAAATCCGTTATGAAGATTTCCAGCCGGACCAGGCAGAGGCTTTTTCGTTCCAAAAATGTATTTTTAAATGGCAGTCCGGTTCACACAAAGCGTAAGGTCAAGGGAAATGACCTGGTTGCTGTTAAGGATTTTTCTGATAACAGCTATGGTGTAATCCCACAAATTGGACCGGTGAACGTGTTGTATGAGGATGAAGCGGTTGTGGTTTTAAATAAGCCTGCCAATATGCTGGTGCACCCCGCAGGGCAAACTGATAGATTTACGTTGGCAAATTATTTGGCTGGGTATTTTAAGGATAAAGGTCAGCTTATTACCATCAGACCAATTCATCGGTTGGACAGGGACACCACCGGCTGTGTGCTGTTTGCCAAAAAAGCCGAATATCAGATTGAATTGGAAAAGCAGCTAAAAAATGGGTCAATATATAGAATATATAAGGCGTTGGTAATGGGCGTGGGTATAGAGGGGGATTTTCCCGATGGCTGTATCAGTAAAAATATCGGCAGGGTTCCAGGTAAACCCAATCGACGGCAGGCAGATGATAATGGTAAACCTGCTGTTACCCATTTTTCCTTGCTTGATGTGATTGGACAAAATTCCCTTTTGGAGCTGTGGCTTGAAACAGGCCGTACCCATCAGATTAGGGTACATATGCAATATGCCGGTTATCCGGTAGTAGGAGATAAGATGTATGGTACGCCCTCCAGGCTGATTAGCCGTCAGGCCCTTCATGCCAGTGAAATTGTTTTTCTCCATCCAATAACCGGTGAAAAAATACATGTTACAGCTCCATTACCGGCGGATATGCAGCATTGCATAGACGGAATAAATGCTAAGGTCTAAAAATCCCCAAAATTCAGCATGTTTTTCGATTACCTTCGCCGGTTGCCTACAAACACCTCCCTCGTGTAAAGGCAAAAAGATGTTTGCAGAGCATTATAGCCTCTAAGCAGGTGTATTGGAATGATGATTTTTTAACTAAAAACGAGACTTATTCAGTGGGAGCTTTAATCTCCCACTGGATATTAGTCGAGTAAATCCTGAGCTTTACGGAAGCATCCAGGAGGCAAAGCCGATTGGATAATGCGCCCGTTAGCGTAGGGTCAAAATATCATCGTGTCAGTGCACTAGGCTTGTCTCCCTTGGGGGAGATGTCACGAAGTGACAGAAGGGGTTAATGTCTAGCCGTATGGGTTTTAGTAGTATAAAATAAATGAGGTTTAGAAGATTGTTAGTATGAGTAAAAAATATTTGTATTTTATGGCAGCGGGACATTTTAGCTGTGACATAAACACAGGTGCCATTCCGGGGCTGCTGCCATTTTTTGTGGCCATATATGGCATGGACTATAAGCTGGCGGCAGGACTGGTATTTGCTTCCAGCTTTATGTCAAGTATTATTCAACCCCTTATAGGCTATTGGTCAGATAGAGGCACTACCCCTTATCTCATGAGCATAGGTATTCTAATAAGTGGATTGTCTCTGGGCTCTGCGGCATTTATAACGGACTATAATCTGTTATTCGTAGCAGTGACTATGATGGGCATTGGTAATGCTATTTTCCATCCGGAGGCTGCCAAGCTGGTAAATGGATTGGCCGGTGACAACAAGGCCCTTAGTATGAGTATTTTCTCTACAGGCGGCAGCGCAGGCTTTTGCCTGGGGCCAATGGTAGGGGCTGCCCTGGCCACATTTTTTGGCCTTCATGGTCTGATGGCTTTTGGTATGCTTGGAATTATAATGGGAGCAGTTAGCTGCATATTGATTCCGCAAATGAGAAAAGCGGCTATATATATTAAAAGGCATAATTCAAATGTGGAATCCGTCAATACCGAAAATGACTGGCCTGCATTTAGCCGACTCACGGTATTTGTCATTGTGCGGGCGGGCCTGTATACTGCGTTGACGACTTTTTTGCCCTTGTACTGTGTTGCTGTGTTGGGGCAGGAAAAGGCGGTTGGCAGCTTTTCCATTACCATACTTGCATTGGCTGGCATTTTCACCAACTGGATAGGGGGGTATGCGGCCGACCGGTTAGGCAATACCCTGGTATTACGTATAGGTATGCTGTTGATGGCATTAGCCTTAACGGCCTTCATTTTCACGAATAATCTATTTGCTGTATATATCCTTATGTTTGTTGCCGGATTTTCCCTTTATGCCTGTGTTGGACCAATGGTGGTGCTGGGGCAAAGCTATTTGGCTAAAAATATTGGTATGGCTTCGGGCGTTACCTTGGGTATTGGGTTTAGTGCCGGTGGTGTGATTGCTCCTGTACTTGGTTGGATAGCTGATAATAACAGTATAGATTATGTATTTTATATTTTGCCGCTAATGGCTGTTATAGGGCTTTTAACAACATTCACTCTAAAGGAAATGAAATAAAGATAACATCCTCAAATTTCCCATATGGTAGTGTACATATTTAAGCCAAGAGAATGTCTAACGCGGAGCACTCTCGCTCAAGACATTTTGCCTAATGGAACTAAGCTCAAACTACACATAGCTTGATTTCACTAAATAATGTCCGCTTTTAGACAATACATCTAGCTATCAACAATTTTTATATATTGGAAGTTTTATTTAGAAAAAAATGATAATTTCGGTGAGGGGGTGGATAATATTATGTCAGAAACGGAAAAATTGGAGGATACCGGCCTGTGCTTTGCCTGTGGGCAGAACAATCCCATTGGCCTGAAGCTGAAATTTAATATAATCTCCAATCAATTTATTGCTAAAACTATCGTAGATAAAAATTATCAAAGCTATGGTGGTATTGTTCATGGTGGAATCCTTACAACCATGCTGGATGAGGCAATGGGTGGGTACTTGTTTCAGACAGGAGAGCCAGCCTTTACCGGCAGACTGGAGGTCCGCTTCAGAAAGCCTACACCAACGGGGGTTCCTATTACAATAAGGGGCTGGGTGGTAAACCGAAAGCGAAATATTGTGGAGATGAAATCGGAAATTACTCTGGAGGATGGCTCAGTCAGCTGTGAAGCTAATGCCCGAATGGTGATAGTAAAATGAGACTTATTCAGTGGGAGCTTTAAACTCCCACTGAATATTAGTCGAATAAATCCTAAGCTTTACGGAAGCATCCAAGAGGCAAAGCCGATTGGATAATGCGCCCTATGCGAAAGTGTCCTGTGAAACAAGA
>JAFVER010000125.1 GCA_017475925.1 Anaerovibrio sp.
ATAATTTTGGCAGAAAATACAGCGAAGACTACAGCCTGAAAAAAATACTGTACCGGCACCACTTGTCCCAGCAATAACCGGCTCTTCCCAAGGATGAAGGCTTACCAGGGCCACCCTTGCCCTGATACCACCCCCACAAAAGCCCTGCTGCTTATGTCGGTTAGCATGGCACATGCGCGGACAAAGGGTACAATCCAAAAGACCAGTCATTTATTATCCTCCAGTAAAATGAGACTTATTCAGTGGGAGCTTTAGCGCCCGTTAGCATAGGGTAAAGCTTCATCAAGCATAAGTCCGTACTTCGGTACCCACCAGGATAAGGACCGGATGGTATCAATGTAAATTTGCAGCTCTAACGTATCTATCCCAGGGTCTTGTGAGCCCTCTATCAGCAACGGGGTTAACGGCAGTGTGTCTGCCTCCCCATAATAATCATGGGTAAGCCACACTGCATAATTTACGCCCATGGTATTGCTCCTGGTAAGGCTTGACCCAATGGACATATAGGTAAACCCCTTTGGAGCAATCAATTCCACCAGCGTTGGGCCAATATCAATATGACTGCCAGCTGCAGCAGGAATAAGGGTATTTTCCCTCACTCCTTTGCCTGTTATAATGAGGGGCACACCATATCGCTCGTAAATATTTGGCTTTTTGTCGATATTATATCTTTCGGCATGATCTCCTACAATAATAACCATGCTGTCAGGGTATTTCTGTTTTACAGCTTCAACAAATTTGCCAAGCTCCCTATCAGCATACCAAAAGTGTCCTAATTGAGTTATAAGCTCTGTGTTATTCTTTTCCGAATCCGGCAAAGCCTTGGCCACTGTTGCAGAATCAAAGCCCTTTGCTGTCAAATCCACATTAAAGGGGGAATGATTAGATACATTAAGTACAATATTAAAGCTTGGTTTGTCCACCTGAACGCCAGCCAATACTGCCTGATACAGATATTCATCATCACAGCCCCAAACACTTCCGGTAGCCTCCTTCGGCATATCGCCTCGTCCATAAAAATGGTCGAAGCCCTGCGACAAGGTAAACGGTTCAATACGCTCCCAGGTGGCAGGCCCGGCATACCAAAAATTAGTCTCATAGCCAAGCTGCTCCATCTGGGGAGCCAATGCAGTAGGATATGGTGCTGAAAAGGATTCCGGCATGGTAGTAAGATATAGATTGGCATCAGCCAGTCCAGTGACGATTCCCGTTACTGCCGAAACGGTACTTCCCCCATTGGGCAGAAAGGTGCCACAATAAGCTGTATCATCCCCGGCAATAATTTTTTTTACATTATCAGCAATATGCAAATCAGCATATTTATCCAACAACGGCCAGTTGGCAAAGCTTTCTGACAAAACCAGGAAAATATGCTTAGGCTTGTTTATTGTACTGCCCTGGGCATTTTTTGTAAGATATACTGCCAAATTATTACTGTCAGCTGGACGGTTTGCCATATGGGCAGCCAAATCCCGTACCTGCTCCGGTGTAAAATCCAGTCCTTCACTGGACAGCAGCCGCCCATTCATCCGATAGCCCCGATATATGGCCTGATAATCATCCAAAATCGCTTCATTGAGGAACTGATCCCTGGTAACACCGGCATTTTCCCAATTAACTGAATTTTCCCAGCTGAGGCTGCCACCGAAAAAAATCAGCCGGGCCACCAGATACAAGCCCCCCAGCACTAATATGCGCTCTGCCCATATGCCCCCCTTACCTCTTTTAGACAATATTCCCTGCAGGCCCAGCCTTTCTGATACCTGACAGGCAAGAAATTTATCCAACAGCCACCATAAAACGAAGGCCATTAACAAGGCGCCACAAAGCCTAAGGGGTAGGTTAAACTCCTGCACCAGGGAAATCAACAGAGCATACATGTCATCATTTACGGCATTAAACAGAATCTGATGAAACCGGGAATGAAACTGATGATAATAGGGAATACTGGCAAAAAACAGTACAGCGGTAGTCACTGCCACCAATCCGCTAAGGACGTTTAATACTATATAGCCGGCCTTTTTATATATAAGCCTTGTAAAAGCATATGGTACAAAAATAACCATGGTAATAATTCCGGCGGTCTGGATACTCAGCCTTGCACCGCTTAATACTGCCAGCCGTACATCACCGGCTGTCACGCCATTACCAATATATTCCTGCAAAATTTCAATAAAAATAACCCGGCAAAGAGAAAGTACTGTAAGGTAGAAAAGAAATACCTTCAGCCATCTAAATGTCAGATTATAAAAGCCTTTCCAATTGACACCATTGACTTTGTCTGTTGCCATCGTTCCTCCTCTGTTATGGCACAATAATCTCTACACCATAATCAGCCGCTGCCCGACGAACCCGCTCATTGGGTACGGAATCCGTAATAAGCCCTGACAGGGTATCCAGCGTCGCATAGTTATAGTTCCCATCTGTACTGAGCTTTTTGGCTTCAGCCACCACATAGGCCCGTTTACTAACTCGAATAATCTTTGCCTTATTTATTCCATCTTCAATATCATAGGTTGATACGCTATTTTCCAAAACATCAACCCCTACGGCTCCCACGAAGGCAATATCTGGCTTTAAACGAGAAATAAAATCCATGGTCATGCCGCCCCAAAAGCCATCCCGGCTCTTATTGATCTTACCACCGGCAAAAACCAGATGGATTTTTGGATGACGGGCCAATATGGCCAAAATATCTATCATATTAGTTACAATGGTAAGCTCCCGTTGGTCCTTGGCCAAAAGCTCGGCAATAGCCAGATTGCTGGTGGAAATATCCAAAAAAACCATATCACGGTCATGAATAAGCTTTACAGCAGCCTGGGCAATTCGCCGTTTGGCATCCACATCAGAGGTTTTGTGCTTGCTTATCTCAATGGCATGTATATTTTCCCGAATGACCACGGCACCACCGTAGGTTCTTTTCAGTCGTCCCTGCTTTTCCAATGCCCCCAGGTCTTTTCGTATACAGTCATCGGTCACCTTGAATCTGGCACTTAAATCCTTTACCCGGACTTTTCCCTCAGCGTTCAGTAAATTTATGATACTTTCCTGCCGTTCTTCTAAAAACATTTATTTCACTTCCTTTTAAAGTAGTAAAATGAGACTTATTCAGTGGGAGCTTTAAACTCCCACTGAATATTAGTCGAATAAATCCTAAGCTTTACGGAAGCATCCAAGAGGCAAAGCCGATTGGATAATGCGCCCTATGCGAAAGTGTCCTGTGAAACAAGA
>JAFVER010000126.1 GCA_017475925.1 Anaerovibrio sp.
GACAAACTTCACCATATATACAGCCAACTGCTTTGTTGTCGTCAATCGACATAGCCACCGCTATGCCTCATTCCTCCGCCTCGCATTTGACAGCATCTCTGGCGAAGTTTTTGTTCAAAAATCATCGTGCCAATACACTAGCTCAATAAAATAAGGCTTTGACACTTTAAATTGGACAAATGTGTTCTTCTATGCTATCATACTAGCAGTGTTAAAATGAGAGGAGATATGAAACACTATGACAAAAGCAGAATTAGTTGCAAAAATTGCTGATAAAGCAGAATTAACCCAAAAGGACGCAGGTGCTGCATTAAAAGCTACCTTAGAAAGCATTCAGGAAGCTTTGGAAGCTGGCGATGCTGTTCAGATGATTGGTTTTGGTACTTTTAAGGTAAGCGAGCGGGCTGCCCGTACCGGTCACAATCCACAGACTGGTAAGGAGATTCAGATTCCTGCTGCACGGGTTCCTGCTTTCAAGGCTGGTAAGGCTTTGAAGGATGCAGTGAACAAATAATTTTCCGGATATATACTAAAATTTATATTGTTGTGTCTAAGTCAAAGGGATTGTGATAGCTGTCACAGTCCTTTTCTTATGCGTAGGGCGTGTTGATTAATTTCATCCGCCCATATTCACAGGTCTTGACCATTTGCTAAGAGACGCAAAGGATTTACTCGACTAATATTCAGTGGAAGTCTAAAGCTCCCACTGAATGAGTTGCATTTTACAAATCCCCGTCATAGTACCACTATGACTGTGGTTTGTCGCCTAGCAATAGACAGCAAATCACCTCAAATATGGACGAACTCATTTTATCAACACGCCCTAATATTTTAATGGAAAATTTTAGATAAGTGAGTTATAATATCAATGAATTTCGTTAAGTAAAGCATAAAAGAATGAAAGTGATTTATTCTGACATTTGGGTGGTGTATATATGGTTAATCCAAAGCTTAAGGATGAACTTAATGATCAGCTTTGTGAAGCTGTTTTGAAGCTGGAGACAGTGGAAGAGTGTTATCAATTTTTTGAGGATATTTGTACAATCAGTGAGTTGAAGGCAATGAGTCAGCGGTTGGAGGTGGCCCGAATGCTCAGGGACCACCATACCTATGATGATATTGTCAGCCGCACTGGTGCCAGCACAGCAACCATAAGCCGGGTAAAACGATGCCTGAATTATGGGGCTGATGGTTATTCCCTGGTATTTGATCGTTTATAACGCCATTGTTCAAATTTTTCTTAAAAGAAGAAAAAGCTTCCAATTAGCGTTTTAACGAGGTGGGAGATATGCTCACCACCTATTAAGGTTTGCTTTCCCCGCCTGTAAAAGTAGGGGGCATCTTTTACCGAGTTATAGTTTATATGTCAAGAATAAGCTGAATTGTGGATGTGGGTGTATATGGATAATAAAGAGAAGGTATGGGAAATCCCTTATGGTACAAGAGATTTTTTACCACAGGAGGCCGCAGAAAAACGGGCTGTAGAAGGAGCCATTTCCGAGGAATTTAATAATTGGGGGTATGATGAAATAGTTACTCCAACTGTGGAGCATTTGAATACCCTGACAGCAGTTAGTGGCAATGAGCTGGAGCCACATATGTTTAAGCTGTTCGATAAAAACAATCGCACGCTTGCTTTAAGGTATGAAATGACCACGCCTATTGCCAGGGTTGTAGCAAGTCGCATGAAGGAGGACCGGCTGCCTTTAAAGCTGTCCTATATCAGCAGTGTTTTTCGGTATGAACAAACTCAAACAGGGCGACAATGTGAATTTCACCAGGCCGGGGTTGAGCTTTTAGGAAGCGATAAGGCAGCAGCTGATGCCGAGGTTATTGCTTTGGCGATAAACGTAATGAAAAAGGCCGGACTTAATGATTTTATTATTTGTCTGGGGCAGGTAGATTTTATCAATGGCCTGATGAAGCAGTGCGGTATTGAGTCAAGGGAAAAAAAGAAAATTCGTGCTGCCATTGAACAGCGTGATTTGGTAGGCTTAAACAAAATCATTGATAAAACAGAAATTTCACCGGAGGCTAAGGCAAAGATCAAGGAAATACCGCTGCTCCATGGCAGAGATAATGTATTAAAAAAGGCCTACGCCATGATAAATAATGAACAATCAAGACGGGCCCTGGATAATCTGTCAGAGATTTATCATCTGCTTGAGGCTTATGGTGTAGCAGAGTATATCACCTTTGATTTGGGGGTAATCCGTGATTTTAGTTACTATACAGGTATGGTTTTTGAGGCTTATACTCCTGGGCTGGGATATCCCCTGTGCGGTGGTGGTCGGTATGACAACCTGCTGACTGATTTTGGCAGGGAAATGTCTGCTACAGGGTTTGCTGTTGGCATTGAACGTATAATGCTTGCATTGGAGCGGCACGGACTGAAAAAGGCGAAAAATGAGCGTGATGTGTATATAGCCTTTGCATCAGGTAAGCTGGAGGAAGCCATAAGTGCCGTACAGAAGCTTCGGCAGGCTGGAGAGGCCTGTGAGCTTTCCTTGGGACCCTCTACTCAGCAGGAGGCAGAAGAATATCGTAGGGAAAAAGGCTATCAGCAGCTTATATATATAGAATAATGAGTAATAGAGTTAGGCAGTTTATTAGGGGAATTTTAGCCAAAGGCCCTGACAAGAAAGAATGGCAGATGATTGACGAGCTGCTGGAGCCAAGAGCCCGGCAGGTATTTTATTCAATGACTGTTGCTGACCAACGTCATTCATTAAATGTACTTTATACAGCATTAAAATTCGCTCAAAATGAAGATAAGCATATAGACCTGGATTTTTTAAAGCGATGCTGTCTCCTTCATGATGTGGGACGGGGTGATAAAATGGGTTGCTTTAGAAAGTCATATGCGGTGCTTTTGGATAAGCTTTTCCATGAATGGGCAATTAAAATCGGCGGTAGCATAAATACAAATCCGCTTAATGAAATCATGTACCGATATTATCATCATGCTGAAATCAGCAGCGATATACTAAAAAATATGGGAATGGAAAGGGAAGCAAATATCGTGCTTCGGCATCACAGCGGCGAAAAAACGGATTTAGCAGCTGATGAAATGCGTATCCTTGAAATTCTTATGATGGCTGATGAAATAAATTAAAAATTTTGCAGGAATTAGCGCACTTATATAGAATATAAAAGCTGTGAATTGTGTGATTGGAAAGAGGCGGAGTAAGTGATGCGCTATGAGGCAGTAATTTTTGATTTGGATGGTACATTAATAAATTCAATAGATGATTTGGCAGACAGCTGCAATAGTATGTTGATTGCTTATGATTTGCCGACCCACGATGTGGAGGCATATAAATATTTTGTAGGAAATGGCATTGGCAAGCTTGTGGAAAGAGCATTGCCTATTGACAAATCCGAAGACAGAGCCTTTTATGAAAAGGCATTGGCAAAATTTAAAGAAATTTATAACGGCAAGGTACTGAATAAGACTCGTGCC
>JAFVER010000127.1 GCA_017475925.1 Anaerovibrio sp.
GACCAAATAGGGAAGGGATGATGCGGCCCGCGGAACCTTCCGGGTTGAGTCGCTTGAGCCGGCAGGTAACTGCCGTGCCTAGATAAATGATTGTCGCCGCGCAAGCGGAACAGAACTCGGCTTATTGAGCACTCATGACATTAGTTAAATGATGGGCTAAATGATATATAAGAAGCCTAATCCAGCCCACGGAGCGGGGGAACCAATATTTTGGGGTGAATGAAAATCAGCCCTTGGCTGATCTTAAAGGGTAGTCTTCTCTGCCCTAACCCGGCAGCTAACCTCGTAGGCGTATAGAGAGAGGAGTGTCTTTTTGGGTAGACTTATGCGCATATTTGCGCTATCCATGGTTTTTGTGTGCTGTTTTGCCGTATGCAATGCGTCAGCATTTCGTATGGGAGACCAGGGCAGTGAGGTGGCAGAAATTCAGGGGCAGCTGGCCAGTCTTGGTTATGATGTTGCTGCTGATGGTGATTTTGGTCCGGCCACAGTAGAGGCAGTAAAGAGCTTCCAGAGCTCTCACGGTTTGAATGCAGATGGCCTGGTTGGTCCCTCTACTTATTCAGCTTTGATGGGTAGGGAAATGCCTCAGGTGAGCCGTAGCTTTAACTCTGTGTCTCGCCGAATCGTTGCCAACTCTATGAATTATATTGGCGTTCCATATGTATTTGGAGGTACCGGCCCAAGTGGATTTGACTGTTCCGGTTATGTCCGGTATGTGTTTGCCAGTGCAGGTATTTACCTTCCACGGACAGCCGATGCTCAGTACGAGGTGGGAATGCCAGTATCCCGGGGTGAATTGATACCAGGTGATTTGGTATTTTTCTCCACATATGATTATGGTGCATCTCATGTAGGTATTTATCTTGGCGATGGAGCCTTCATCAATGCATCCTCCAGCCGTGGCGTTGCTATCGATAACCTTGATGGTGGTTATTGGGGAGCTTGCTATATCGGTGCACGTAGAATTCTCTAAAATTTTAGCGAGGCGATGCCTCGCTATTTTTTTCTGAGTTTTCCCACATGTGTAATATGTATTTGTGCTAGGTGAATGTCTAACGCGGAGCGCTCTCGCTCAAGACATTTTGCCTAATGGAACTAAGTTCAATCGGCGCATAGCTTGATTTCACTAAGTACCAAGGCAAAATAATGTCCGCTTGTAGACAATACACCTATCTTTAATGGTTGTTCATATATGGGAAGTTTAATCACTATTATAAAAAAGGCCTGTCTCGCTATGGACAAGCCTTTTTATCTTTATTTTGCTTTTCTTACAACCTCAATCTGCACATAATCCAATGGACCTGGGATAGGTACAGACTGCTTACGAATAGTTACCTTTACCTCAGAAATAACCGGATGCTGATTTATCAGCCTGTCACCGATATGACCGGCTAAAGCCTGTAGCAGGTGAAACCGTTTATTTTCACATGCTTCCTTGGCTGCGGCATATAAGGCACTGGAGTCAACCGTATCGGCGACATCATCGCTTTCTACTACTTTATCATCTTTGGTGGTTGCTTCTACATCAAAATAGAATTTCTGTCCTTGTTCACGCTCATATTCATACATACCATGAAAACCATAAAACATCATGTTGACAATTTTTACTTTTGCCACTAAAATCAGCTCCCTCTAACAATTATATACTGGTTATATATTTCGCCAACTGAATTTTATTTCCTGCAAAAAAACATATTTTTAGCTTTCCACAGGGGGGGAAGTCCATCATCTGTCTGCTTCGATGCCGATGATGGTGCCATGCCTCTCTGGCGCCTTGGGTGTTTACCCGTTAAGCCACCAGCTCCTCTATTTTTTTAGCTATCTCCTTTAGTCCCCAGGGCTGCTCCTGCAATCTTTGTATTGCCTGTCGCAGCTGTTTTATGGTAGCGCCTATTATCACGTCGGTATGGCTGACACTTAGATTTACTGTTGCTGCTGATACTGCCGCTTCAGCTCCATTGCTGAGCATGGTTTGCTTTATGATATTGGCTGCTCTGGTGTCAACATTTTCCAGTTTCAGTACAAGGAAAATCAACTTTTCCTTCATTATATCTATACCGCGACTGGAAACCCCAATGGAGCTTAGTTCTGTCTCAATATCCTTTATGGTGTTGATGGATAAAATATGTATATTACTTTCCATAGAAATTCTCCTTTTACCCTTGCCTTACCTGTGCTTTCATTGTATCATAATAAAGTGTCAGATGACACAGGAATCGTATTTAGGAGGCTTTTTTATGACTAAGCGACTTAGCCCGGAAAGCTTTGATTTTCCGGTAGATGAAATTAAGAGCGGTTTATATAGTGATATTTATTTTTTACGCACCCAGGAAATTTTAAACCACGCCAATTATCACCCTAGGGTTACAATGCAGATTTTTCAGCGGGATTATGCGGTATTGTGTGGTATAGATGAGGCAATAGCCTTGATAAAACGGTGCGCATATCACCCTGAAAAAATAAAAATACGAGCCCTTCATGATGGGGACCGTATAGAGCCATGGGAAACGGTAATGACCATTGAAGGTGATTTTGCGGATTTCAGTCATTTGGAGACTGTATATTTAGGAATTATCGCCAGGCAGACCAAGGTTGCCACCAATTGTGCCAAGGCTGTAGAAGCCGCCAATGGCAAGCCGGTATTGTTTTTTCCTTCCCGGTTTGATCACTATGCTGTTCAGAAGGGAGATGGCTATGCGGCAAAGATAGGTGGTATGGCAAATGTATCTACTCCGGCAAATGCTATTTCCTGGGGCATTGAGGCTGCCGGAACTATTCCGCATGCGTTGATTGCGGCCTGTGGTGGTGATACGCTAAAGGCAACCAAGATGTTTGATGAATATATTGACCCGAAAATAAATCGGGTAGCTCTGGTGGATTTCAACAATGACTGTGTGGGAACCAGTCTGAAGGTTGCCAGAGAGCTGGGGGACAAGCTGTATGGTGTTCGCCTGGATACCTCGGAAAAAATGGTGGATATATCATTGATTGGCCAGATGGGGCATTTCAAACCAACCGGGGTTAATGAACAGCTTGTGCGCAATGTCAGGGAGGCACTGGACAAGGAAGGCTTCAACCATGTGAAGATAATGGTATCTGGTGGATTTAATCCGGAACGAATTCGTCTGTTTGAGACCAATAATGTGCCGGTGGATGTTTATGCGGTAGGCAGTAATATTTTTGCTACTAATGCTGATTTTACTGCTGATATTGTTTTGGTGGACGGCAAGCCATGTGCCAAGGCAGGTAGGGCATTTAGCGACAATCCACGTCTTGAGGATGTGTGATTATGGGTGATTTGGTGGTATTTGCGTTGATTTTTGGCATGGTTGTTTATGCTTTTTGGGAAGAGCTTTTTACAAATTGATTTTAAGGCTGGGAAAATGCAGGGTGTGCTTTCCCAGCTTTTTAATAGATATATAGTTATATACCTATATTGCTTAATATATATAAGATATATTTATAATAATATTAAATAATACTTTAAAAATTCCATATAATTTAATATTATAGATAAAAAGTATTAAATAGAGGTGGCATATGGAGAAGTATTATTTAGCTGCATTACAGCATGTGTTCAATTTAAGCGAAGGCGTTATCGGCAAGCTGCTGGATTATTTTAAAACAGGAGAGAATATCTGGCAGGTCTCCCCGGGGGAAATAAAAGGGTCCAATATTTTAAGCGATGCTCAGTTTAAATATTATAATGATTTTCACCGGAAAAATACTGATTTTCCCAAGCAGCTGGCGGAGAAATGCCAAAAGCTGAAAATCCGCCTGACAAGCATCCATGACCGGAATTATCCTCCATTGTTAAAGGAAATATTTTTCCCTCCCTATGTGCTGTTTTATCGGGGGACATTACAGAACGATTTGCCCAGGCTGGCCATGGTGGGCTCAAGGAAAATTACACCATATGGCAGGGCTGCAGCGGAAAAGCTTGGGCGGGAGCTTGCAGCTCAGGGGGTGTGTATAATAAGTGGAGCAGCCTATGGAGTGGACACAGAGTGCCATAAAAGTGCTTTGACCATAGGGACAACGGAGGCCGTGCTGGGCTGTGGAGTGGATATAGCTTATCCATCGTCAAACCGTAAGCTACTTGATGAAATTGCTGAAAAGGGAGCTGTGCTTTCGGAATATGTTCCGGGGACACCTCCGATAAAAACAAATTTTCCGGCCCGAAACCGTATTATTGCCGGCATGGCTATGGGCATACTGGTGATTGAGGCTATGGAGCGCAGTGGCTCCCTTATAACAGTGGAGCATGGTATAAATGCCAATCGGGATATTTTTGCTGTACCGGGCAGTATTTTCTCCCCCAGCTCCCTGGGGTGTAATAAATTAATTCAGCAGGGAGCCAAGCTGGTACTTGACAGTGAGGATATAATATCAGAGTATAGGGATAAAATAAAAATAAAGACTTTATCTAAAAAAAATGGTAATATTGAGAAAGATTTTGTGTTATCGGCAGAGGAAGAACGGATTTACGCTATTTTAAAGCCAGATATTCCATTGTCTGTGGATGATATAATTTATAAATTGCATGGCTCCAGTCCAGCTAATGTGGCTTTTTTGCTGCTGCAGATGGAACTGCGGGGACTGGTAAGAAGCAACGATGCCCACTACTATAGAAATCTGTGAACCAAGCCCGTTAGCGTAGGGTAAATGAGCGGGTAGTTCTATATATGCAAGGTGCACTTAGCAAATCAGGTCATAAAGGTGTAGACTGAGCTTAGTGCATGCTGTGGCTGTGTGCGAAAATAAAGGGGGACATTTTGTGGCTGTAACCCAAAGCAATAAGACAGGTAAAAAAGGAGCTAAGGCAGCTGAAATGGCAATTGTAAAAAAAGCTTCTTCAAGAAAAAGCACTACTAAACGTGCTAAGAGCGGCAAAACTGAAAAAAATACCCTGGTTTTGGTGGAATCTCCCACCAAGGCCAAGACCATTGAACGGTATCTGGGCAAAGGATATATAGTAAAGGCATCTATGGGGCATTTGCGGGATTTGCCCAAAAGTCAGTTTGCCATTGATGTAGATAATAACTTCGAGCCTAAATATATTAATATACGGGGGAAGGGTGCCCTTATAAAGGAACTGAAAAAAGAAGCCAGCAAGGCTGATAAGGTATACCTTGCCTCTGACCCGGACCGGGAGGGTGAAGCTATCGCGTGGCATTTGGCACATATTTTTAATATTGATGTGTCATCGGATTGCCGGATAGTATTCAATGAAATAACCAAAAATGCCATTCAGAAGGCTGTAAAGGAGCCGCACCCAATCAATTTGGACAGAGTGGACGCCCAGCAGGCCCGTCGGATGCTTGATCGCATTGTTGGTTACAAGCTAAGTCCGTTGCTTTGGCGTAAGGTACGCAAGGGACTTAGTGCTGGCCGGGTACAATCCGTTACCGTAAAGCTTATTTGTGAGCGGGAGGATGAAATATTAAACTTTGTTTCCGTTGAATACTGGACCATTGGCGCAAAACTGAAAAAGGGAAAGGCACCACAGTTTACAGCGGAGCTTTACCAGATTGACGGGAAAAAGGTTGATATAAATAATGGTGAAATTGCCAATGAGATTAAGGCCGAAATGGAGGTTTGTCAATGGCTGGTGGATGATATAAAGAACCGTCAGCGTGTACGCAAGGCATCACCGCCGTTTACCACCAGCAGTATGCAACAGGATGCGGCACGAAAGCTGGGCTTTACCTCAAAGCGTACCATGATGGTTGCTCAACAGCTGTATGAAGGTATAGACCTTGGCCGTAAAGGGCCAGTGGGACTGATAACCTATATGCGTACTGATTCGACCCGCATATCGGAGCAGGCGACCCAGGAAGCCCGTGAATATGTAACGACTAATTTTGGGGATAAATATTATCCGGCAAAACCAAATGTTTATCTAGCCGGCAAAAAGGCCCAGGATGCCCATGAGGCAATCCGGCCAACCAGTGTTATGCTGGTGCCGGCCGCTATTGAAAAATATCTCACCAAGGATCAGTTTAAGCTGTATCAGCTGATATGGCAAAGGTTTGTTGCCAGCCAGATGGTACCGGCTGTCTTTGATGTGGTTTCCGTAGCTGTAAAAAATAAGCGTGCTCATCAAAAAAACTCAACCAGAGAATTCACTTTAAGGACTACCGGCTCTAAGCTGAAATTTCCAGGATTTATGGCAGTTTATAGTGGAGTGGATACCAGCGAAAAGGATGTGGAGGTTCCGGATTTGGCTGTAGGGGATGAGGTGAAGCTGGCCAAGGCTGAGCCGGCACAGCATTTTACCGAGCCACCAGCCAGATATAACGATGCATCGCTGGTTAAGGTATTGGAGGAGGAAGGAATCGGCCGACCTAGTACCTATGCTCCCATTATTGAGACTATTTTGGCACGAGGCTACGTGCAACGGGTCAGCAAGTCCTTCCAGCCCACCGAATTGGGTCGCATTGTTGTGGAAATGCTTCAGACATATTTTAAGGATATTGTTGATGTAAAGTTTAGTGCTGAGCTGGAAAGTGAACTGGACAGCATTGCCGAAGGCACTGAGGATAAGACTGATATGCTGCGGAAGTTTTACGGGCCGTTTTCCGAAACCCTGGAAAAAGCCGATGAGGCGATTGGCCATGTGGAGTTGCCAGTGGAGGTTTCTGATGTGCCCTGTGATATATGTGGCCGCATGATGGTTGTGAAGCAGGGGCGATATGGAAAGTTCCTGGCCTGTCCAGGCTTCCCGGAGTGTCGTTGTACGAAGCCTTTGCTAAAGGATACAGGTATAAAATGTCCGAAATGTGGTGGAAATATTGTTGAGCGCAAAAGCAGGCGGGGTAAAAGCTTTTATGGCTGTAAAAATTACCCTGAATGTGATTTCGCTACCTGGGATGCCCCACAAATGGAAAGCTGTCCGAAGTGTGGCTCTTTGCAGCTAAAGCATTTTTATCGCAATGGACGGGGAATACTGTATTGCTATAATGATGCCTGTGAAACCAGAAAGGACAATCCGATAAACAAGGAATTGGAAAAACAACGACAAAAAGCAGAAAAAGCAAAAGAGGCAAATAATGAATAAAGTTATTGTGGCAGGTGCAGGCCTTGCAGGAAGCGAAGCCGCCTGGCAGGCAGCCCAGCAGGGAATAAAGGTTGACCTTTATGAAATGCGCCCGCTTAAACACACCCCCGCTCATAAAACAGGCTTGTTTGCTGAGCTGGTATGCAGCAATTCTTTACGGGGAGCGGGGCTGGAGAATGCTGTAGGAGTCCTGAAGGAGGAAATGCGACGGCTGAATTCTATTGTGATGGAGGCCGCTGACGCTACCAGGGTTCCGGCAGGAGGTGCCCTGGCTGTTGACCGACTGGGATTTAGTCAGTATATTACAGACAAGGTTTCGGGACATCCGCTGATTAATGTTATCTGTAAAGAATTAACCGATATACCCTATGAGGATGAGGCTGTTACTGTAGTTGCAACGGGCCCCCTGACTGACGGTGCATTGGCTGAAGCTATAAGCTCCCTTATGGGACAGGAATATTTTTATTTTTACGATGCAGCGGCACCCATCGTTACCCTGGAGTCCATTGATATGGCCAAGGCCTGGAAAGCATCCCGCTATGGCAAGGGAGAAGCCGCCTATATTAATTGCCCCATGAGCAGGGAGGAGTACCACGCCTTTTGGCAGGAGCTGGTAAATTCAGAAAAGGCTGAAACCCATGACTTTGAAAAAGAAATATTTTTTGAAGGGTGTATGCCAGTGGAGGAAATGGCCTCACGGGGGGAGGATACCTTGCTGTTTGGCCCGCTAAAGCCAGTTGGTTTGGAAAATCCTGCTGATGGGCGGCTGCCCTATGCTGTGGTCCAGCTTCGACAGGATAATGCCGATGGCACACTTTACAACATTGTTGGCTTTCAAACCCATTTGAAGTGGCCGGAGCAACGACGGGTGTTTGGCATGATTCCCGGGCTGGAAAAGGCCGAATTTGTCCGTTACGGAGTAATGCACCGAAATACATATATAAATTCACCGGAAACCATGTGTCCTACTATGCAGTTTAAAAATAATCACAAACTGTTTTTCGCCGGGCAGATGACGGGGGTAGAGGGCTATGTTGAATCAGCCGCCTCTGGTCTGGTGGCTGGGATAAATGCCGCCAGATTATGTCAGGGTAAGGATCCGGTGATATTCCCTCAGGAAACGGCTCACGGGGCTTTGTGTCATTATATTACCACAGCTCCGGCAAAGCATTTTCAGCCAATGAATGTGAATTTTGGCATTATGTCTCCTATAAAAGAAAAGATACGGGACAAAAAACTGAAAAAGCAGCATATTGCTGAACGGGCCTTGGAAGTATTAGAGGAGTTTAAGCAGGGCTTAAAGGTTGAATAATTGCGTTATAGTAGGCAGGGAAGTGCTGGAACCTGGTGAGAATAAACACTCATCCTGCCATGACAAAGGAGATTTTTATGGATACACAGTTTCATGCCACTACCATAGTGGCTGTTAAGCATAATGGAAAAACTGCCATTGCCGGTGATGGACAGGTCACCTTTGGGCAGAATACTGTAATGAAGGCCAATGCCCGAAAGGTTCGTCGCCTATATCACGACAAGGTGCTGGCCGGGTTCGCCGGTTCCGTGGCGGATGCCTTTACCTTGTTTGAAAAGTTTGAGGCAACGCTGGAAGCCTATAACGGCAATTTGCCAAGGGCATCGGTGGAGCTGGCGAAGCAGTGGCGGACCGATAAGGTGCTTCGTAAGCTGGAGGCTCTGCTTTTGGTGGCTGATAAGGACAATTTGCTGATGATTTCCGGTAATGGCGAGGTAATTGAGCCCGATGGCAATGTTGGGGCCATTGGCTCAGGTGGATTTTATGCCCTGTCGGCAGCCAGAGCCCTGGTAAAGCATACCGATATGCCGGCAGCGGATATTGCCAGGGAAGCTCTTAGCATTGCAGCTGATATTTGCGTATATACCAATCATAATATCAAGGTTGAGGAATTAGACTGATTTGTGGGGGAACATATAATGAGTGAAAAGACACCAAGACAGATTGTTGAGGCATTGGATAAGTACATTGTTGGGCAAAAGGAGGCTAAGCGCTCGGTGGCCATTGCCCTGAGAAACCGGTGGCGCAGCCGTCAGCTGGACAGTGAAAGCATGAAGGACGATATTGTACCCAAAAACATTTTAATGATTGGCTCTACTGGCGTAGGCAAGACAGAAATTGCCCGCCGTCTGGCCAAGCTTGTACAGGCGCCTTTTATAAAGGTGGAGGCTACTAAATTTACTGAAGTAGGCTATGTTGGCCGGGATGTGGAATCAATCATCCGTGATTTGGCCGAGACTTCTGTTCGCATGGTCCGGTCTGCCCGGCTGGAGGAGGTACAGGAAAAGGCAGCAGAGCTGGCTGAGGAGCGAATTTTGGATGTAATGGTACCTGAACCGAAAAAATCTGTAGTAAATCCATTTGGACAGCTTTTTGGTTCGTCAGATAATGATGAAGCAGAAACCACCAAGGATGAGCCAAAACAGTATGCGGCTGGTCGGGAATGGTGTCGCAAGAAGCTTTTAGCCGGAGAATACGAGAAGCAGCTTATTGAAATAGATGTTGAAGATACAAATAAGCCAATTGTAGGCATGTTTGCCGGCTCGTCCCTGGAGGGCATGGGTGATAATTTACAGGATATGATTGGCAGCATGATGCCAAAGAAGCATCGCAAGCGTAAGGTAACGGTTGAGGCAGCCCGTAAGCTCTTTCAGCAGGAAGAGGCCATGAAGCTTGTGGACATGGAAGAGGTCACCGAGGAGGCTGTAAAGCTGGCGGAAAACAGCGGGATTGTTTTTTTGGATGAAATAGACAAGGTAGCAGTCAGTGGTAATCACGGAGGACATGATGTTTCCCGTGAAGGGGTTCAGCGTGATATATTGCCGATTGTTGAGGGCTCTACTGTCATGACCAAATACGGCCCGGTAAAAACCGACCATATTCTCTTTATTGCAGCTGGGGCCTTTCATATGGCAAAGCCATCCGACCTCATTCCTGAGCTGCAGGGGCGGTTCCCTATCAGGGTCGAGCTTACATCCCTTACCCAGGATGATTTCAAACGGATTCTCACTGAACCACAGAACGCGCTCATAAAGCAATATAAGGCTCTCATGGGGACTGAGGGAATAGATTTGGAATTCACCGATGAAGCCATTGACCGTTTGGCCAAGCTGGCCTGTGATGTCAATAACCAAAATGAGAATATTGGGGCTCGTCGTTTGCATACCATTTTGGAAAAGCTGCTGGAGGACCTTTCCTTTGATGCACCGGATATGGATGATGATAAGGTGATAGTTGATGAGGCTTATGTTGATAAGGCTCTTTCTGAAATTGTGGTCAACCAGGATGTGAGTCAGTTTATTCTTTGATGTATCAAAAAAGGAGAATATTTTAAAAATTAATAATTAATTACAAAAATAATCACAATTTTTGTGATTATTTTTTGTTTTTATGATAGAATATATTTCACCACAGTTGGAGGATATTTTTAAATGGGAGGCAGAAGGATGGCAACACTTTTGGACAGAACGAGAAAAATAAACAGAGTTCTGCAACGGTTTCACAATGTTGAATACAAAGAAATAGCAACAGTGCTCAGTAATGTTATAGATGCCAACATTTATATAGTGGACACTGACGGTAGGATTCATGGATATGCTTTTCAGGATGATTTTGAATGTGACCTGATGGTAGACAACGTGGTTTCCCTGGGCAGATTCCCCCGCCATTATGTGAACTGGCTAAAAAAAGTTGATGAGACCTCTGCCAACCTTCGTTCCAAGTCGGGACTCTGCGCCTTTGTGGAGGGGTCCGAAACCGAGTGTAAATTTCACGGAAAAAACACTACCATTGTTCCAATATATGGAGTAGGAGAGCGGATTGGTACCTTGGTGGTTGCAAGATACAACGAGGATTTTACCAATGATGATTTGCTGCTGGCTGAGTATGGTGCTGCTGTGGTGGGGATGGAAATGCTTCATGACCGGACCCGTCGGCATCAGGAGGAAAATCAGAAGCGGGAGAATGTCCGTATGGCCTTGGGTACACTGTCCATATCAGAGGCATTGGCTACAGTGGATATATTTCGGGAGCTGGGGGGCAAGGATGGCTCAGTCAATGCTTCAAAAATCGCCGTTAATCTTAACATCACCCGTTCAGTGATTGTAAATGCCCTTCGCAAGCTGGAATCGGCTGGAGTAGTTGAGCCAAAATCCCAGGGAATGAAGGGGACTCATATTAAAGTGTTAAATGAATATCTTTGGGATGGTATTGACGAACTGGCAAAGGAAATGTCATAATATGAACTGCGGTGTTTAGCTGGAGTATATAGCAGGGAGCGTGAATATAGGACCCCCTGCTTATTTCATTTAGGGCGTGTTGATTAATTCACTCAGCCCATCTTCAACGCAAATCTGGGCGAATTCATTTAACCAACACGCCTAGGGCGTGTTGATTAATTACGTCCGTCCATCTTCACAGGTCTTGACTGTTCTTGCGTCGTTGCCAAATCCTCGACATAGTACCACTATGACTGTGGTTTGTCGCCTAGCAATAGACAGCCAATACCCGCAAATATGAACGAACTCATTTAATCAACACGCCCTAGTACCAAAGTCACAAAAAAATATTTTTTTGTAAAAAGTTGTTCATATTTCTTTTTTTACTATTATAAAAATGATAGAATAAGCAGGGAATTTCTTTTTGACTGTAGAATATCCATAATTACGTATATTTATGTTTATTTTTACTTCTGAATAGATGATTTTTGCTGGGAGGAGTTGTAATCAATGTTAGACCAGCTTGTTAATTCACCAACTATGGACTACCTGTCGCGTGGTATGACTGCCGCCAATCTGCGGCATGAGGTTATTAGCAATAATATAGCAAATGTCAATACGCCAAAATTTAAAAAGAGTGACGTAGTGTTTGAAAGTCTGCTGGCAAAGGAATTGGGGTATTTTGACGAGGAGGGTAAGCTGGATATAGTGAGAACCCACGACCGGCACATGCCTATTCCGTCCTTTGAGCCAGCTGCCCCAACAGTTGTAATGGATACATCAACTACAATGCGTACTGATCGAAATAATGTTGACATTGACAAGGAAATGGCAAATTTGGCCAAAAATCAGATTTACTTTAATTCCCTTGCCAAGGTTATGGGCGGTCATATTCAAAAGATTAAGACAATAGCCACCAGTAAGTAATCATGATAAATAATTATTAATATATATTGTATAGTGAATGGAGAATAGCTTATGAGTATGTTTGGCGGTATAGATGCGGCTGCTTCAGGACTTACAGCAGAACGTCTTAGAATGGATGTAATATCCAACAACATAGCAAATGTAAATACTACCAGAACGGAAAAGGGTGGACCCTTCAAGCGCAAGTATGTTGTTTTTGAGCCAAGAGAGATTCATAATAAAAACTTTGCCAGGGTTTTGTCCGGCGAGCTGTCCAAGGATGAGTTCGGTAAAAAAAGCGGTGACGGTGTTCGGGCTGTGGCTATCGTGGATGATGATACAATGGGCAAGCTTGTATATGATCCAGGGCACCCGGATGCTAATGCTGACGGTTATGTTGAATTGCCAAATGTTAATATTGTAAATGAAATGGTTGACATGATTACTGCCTCCCGCGCTTATGAGGCAAATGTTACAACCATTAATGCAGCGAAAAATATGGCCACTCAGGCCTTGAGTATAAGTAAGTAAATGAGGTGACATGATGCAGATGGAACCATTGCAGATGACTCCAGTTTCTATGCATGCTGAGAGTCATTTGGGTGAGACTAAGGAACAGCCTGTTGTTAAAAGCTTCGGTGAGTACCTTGGCGATGCCTTGGGAAAGGTTAATGCCTTGGAAAAGGAAGCAGAAAGAATGGATGCAGCCTTGGCAGCAGGTCAGGTTGAAGATATATCCCAGGTCATTGTAGCTGGTGAAAAGGCAGATATTGCAATGCAGGTTACCCTTCAGGTGAGAAATCGTGTGGTGGAGGCATACCAGGAAATCATGCGCATGCAGGTCTAATTCTCTGATTTTACTAAGCAACGCAATGCGAAGGGATTGAGAAAATGGACGAGTGGAAAGAGAAATACCTTCAGCTTTGGGAGAAGCTCACCAAGCGGCAACGCTACATGGCCATTGGCGGTGTTGTGTTGCTTTTGGTTGCAATTGTGGCGGCCAGCTTTATGTATGGTGGCAAGCCGGATATGGTCCCCTTGTTTACCAACATGGAAACCAAGGATGCTGGCGAGGTCGCAGCGAAGCTGAAGGAAAGTAAAGTAACATATGAAGTTCAGGAGACCAAGCAGGGTACCACAATATTGGTTCCCTCCGCAGATGTCCATGAAGCTAGATTGAACCTTGCTACCGAGGGCTTACCTCATGGTAACAAGGGTTTTGAGATATTTGATGATAGCAAGCTGGGAGTTACTGAGTTTCAGAATAAGGTAAACTATCTTCAGGCATTACAGGGTGAGCTGACAAGAACCATTGAGCAAATCGAGGCAGTAGAAAAGGCCAGAGTTCATATTGTATTGCCGGAGGACAGCCTATATAAAAAGAATGAAAAACCGGCTACAGCTTCGATTATGCTGAAGCTGAAGCCTAACACTCAACTTAATAAGAAAGAAATCAAGGGTATTGTCAATTTGGCATCCCGTAGTATACAGGGACTATTACCAGAAAATATTACTGTAGTTGACGAAACGGGCAAGATTTTAAATGATCCTGACGAGGATGACGAAAACAATGTAAGCATGAAGACCATGACTCAGCTGGAAATGACCCGTAAGGTTCAGGAACGCATGCAAAAGGACGTTCAGACCATGCTGGATCAGGCATTAGGCGAGGGCCGGTCTTATGTTCGGGTCAATGTTGAGCTTGATTTTGACCAACGACAAACTGATAAGCAGACCTTTAGTCCTGTTGTAGATGAGTCTGGTATTATCCGCAGTGAGCAGACTATTAACGAGGCGTATAATGGTACCTCCAATAATCCTGGAGGACCGGCTGGGACTCAATCCAACGTGCCTGGTTATGTAGCTACGGAAAACAATACCAATGCCAACTATTCCAAGAAGGAATCTACGAAAAACTATGAAATAAATGAAGAAAAGGAGAAAACAGTGGCTTCTCCTGGCTCCATAAGACGAGTGAATATAGCTGTGCTTGTCAACGATGATATTACCCCTGCTCAGCAGGAAAGCATAATGCGTTCTGTGTCTTCAGCCGTAGGGATTAACCAGGATCGTGGTGACACTGTTTCTGTTGAGCCGTTACCGTTTAGCACCGAGCTGGCTGATAGGCGGGCAGCTGAGGAACAGGCTGAAAAGGATCGTCAGGCTAGAAACATGTACATTGCTATAGCCCTGGTGCTGCTTGTTATCGCTTTGATAGTAGGCTTCTACATTATGAGAAAGCGCAAGCAGGAGCGTTTGGCCAGAGAGGCTGCCGAAGAACAGGCAAGATTGGAAGAGGAAGAGAGACAACGTCTTATGGCAGAGCGTGCTGCAGCTATTGAATCCGGCGAGGTTGAGCCAGAAGAGCTCACACCGGAGGAGCAGGAGCATATCAACGAGCGTCAATATATCGAGGAACTCATTCGCAACAAGCCTGCCGAGGTTGCGTTGCTTATTAAGACCTGGCTGTCGGAGGATTGATAACAATGGATATGTATGGTGACAAAGAACCGGAATTAACAAACACGCAAAAAGCGGCGGTGTTGTTCATCACTTTGGGACCTGAGTATTCTGCTATGCTGTTTAAGCATTTGAATGATGAGGAAATAGAAAAGCTAACCTTAGAGATTGCCAATCAAAAGCAGGTGCCGGTGGAACAGAAAAAGGCTGTTATCAGTGAGTTTTACCAAATGCTTATGGCGAGAAGTTATCTGTCATCTGGTGGCTTGGAGTATGCTCAGAATGTGCTGGAAAAGGCTTTGGGCTCCGAAAAGGCATCCCAGATTTTGAGTCGACTCACTACCAGCTTACAGGTTAAGCCGTTTGATTTCCTGCATAAAACTGACCCGGCTCAGCTGCTGAACTTTATTCAGAATGAGCATCCTCAGACTATAGCTTTGATTATGGCCTATCTTGAACCGGACCAGGCGGCAACGATTTTGACATCCCTGCCTAGTGAACGTCAGGCAGAGGTTGCCAAGCGAATTGCTGTTATGGACCGTACTTCACCAGATGTACTGCGGGAGGTAGAACGGGTTTTGGAACGTAAATTATCTGCACTTGTTACCCAAGACTTTACTGATGCCGGTGGCGTAAAGGCTATTGTTGAAGTGCTCAACCGCGTTGACCGTACTACAGAAAAGGGCATTGTGGAGGCCTTGGAGGTGGACGATCCAGAGCTTACCGAGGAAATCAAGAAGCTCATGTTCGTGTTCGAGGACATTGTAATGATCGACGACCGTTCGCTGCAGATGGTACTCCGGGATGTGGATACAAAGGACCTTTCCCTTGCATTGAAGGCAACCAACCAGGATGTTCAGGCGAAGGTTTTCAAGAACATGTCCAAGCGTGCCGGCGATATGCTGCGTGAGGAAATCGAGTTCATGGGTCCTGTGAAGATACGTGACGTAGAGGAAGCACAACAGCGTATAGTAAATGTAATCAGAAAGCTTGAAGATAAGGGCGAAATTGTTATTTCTCGTGGAAAGGGAGACGAGATGATTGTCTAGGGTTTTAAAGGGAGTTGTCTGGAAGGATGATCCCCATATTGTGGATGCACCGAAATTTGAGCGTCCAGTGGCTGTTGAAAACGCTGAACCCGAGCTGGATGATGAAACACGGGAAATCATCATGCAGAATATCCGCCAAAAGGAAGAACGGGCGGATCAGATGGTGAAGGATGCCCAAATTGCCAGCGAAATAATAAAACAGGAAGCCAAGGCCGAAGCCGATAAGCTTTTAGAGGAAGCTAATCAGCAGATTGAGCAGATAAAGGATGAAGCAAGAAATGCTGGTAAGGAAGAGGGCCTGGAGCTTGGGCGACAGGAGGGTATGGAGCAGATAAAGCAGGAGCAGCACCAGATTATTGTGGATGCCAATGCTAAAGCTGAAAATACCATAAAAATCGCCCAGGAAGAAGCCATGGAATATGTAACAAAGGCGGAAAATACCATTGCTGAGATGGTTATGGCCATTGCTGATAAGGTTATTCCCCAGCATTTTATTGATATGCCGCAGCTGGTGCTCCCCTTGGTGCAGAATGCCATTGAGAAGGTGAAGGATCAGCCAAGTGTTGTGATTCATGTGGCTCCTGATGTGTATGAGCTTGTCCTTATGGCTAAAACAGAATTTTTGTCCAAGATGGAGGGCAAGGCAGAGCTTACCATTGTGTCTGATGAAACCCTGAAGGTAGGCGACTGCGTTTTAGAATCACCTAACGGAACGATTGATGCCAAGCTGTCAACACAGCTTGAAATGATAAAACAGTCTATTAGGGATGTTATGAAATAATGGATATAAACCTGAAAAAGTTTACCGATGCAATCGAAGGCTGCAAATCCATGCGAATGATTGGAAAGGTTGTTCAGATGGTGGGACTGGTTATTGAATGCCAGGGCCCAAACGTCAGCATGGGGGAGCTGTGTTACGTAAAATCCCATTTTCCCGATGTGGAGCCAGTTCCATCAGAGGTGGTGGGGTTTAGGGATGGTTTTGTCCTTTTGATGCCTTTGGGAGATTCCAAGGGTATAGGGCCAGGCTGTGAAGTGGTGTCTGCTCAAAAGGTTTTGCAGGTAAAGGTTGGGCCGGAGCTTTTAGGCAGGGTTATTGACGGCTTAGGCAATCCGATTGATGGTAAGGGTCCCATTCTTTGCCGTGATGAATATCCGTTGCAGGCTGACCCGCCGGCTCCGTTGGACAGACCGGTTATTAATGAATCCCTTTATGTTGGGGTTAGGGCCATTGATGGACTTATTACCATGGGACAGGGGCAGCGTATAGGTATAATGGCCGGCAGTGGAGTAGGTAAGTCCACTTTGCTGAGTATGATTGCCCGTAATACAGAAGCTGATATAAGCATTATATCCCTGGTGGGGGAGCGTGGCCGTGAGGTAAAGGAATTTATCGAGCGGGACCTGGGCGAAGAAGGCCTAAAGCGTTCAGTTGTCGTGGTGGCCACCTCTGACAAGCCCGCCCTGGTGCGTATTAAAGGGGCAATGACTGCCACTGCTATTGCGGAATATTTTCGCGACCAGGGCCGCAAGGTTATTTTGATGATGGATTCAGTGACCCGGTTTGCTATGGCTCAGCGGGAGGTCGGTCTTACTGTAGGTGAGCCACCGGCTACCAGAGGATATACTCCTTCGGTGTTTGCTCTTTTGCCAAGGCTATTGGAAAGAGCCGGTACCAGTGAGAAGGGCTCCATAACAGGCATATATACTGTGCTGGTTGATGGCGATGATATGAATGAGCCGATTGCCGATGCGGTGCGAAGTATTTTGGATGGACATATTGTTTTATCCAGAAGCATTGCCGCTCAAAATCATTTTCCGGCCATTGATGTTTTAGCCAGTGTAAGCCGTGTAATGTCAGCTGTTGTACCAAATGAACATATGGATGCCAACCGCAAGCTTCGGGCAATGATGGCAGTATATAAGGATGCTGAGGATTTAATCCATATAGGGGCCTATGTAAAGGGCTCCAGTGCAAAAATAGATGAAGCAGTGGAAAAAATCGATAAAATAAATGATTTTTTGTGCCAGGGTGTCTTTGAGGTGGAGAGCTTTGAGGATACTATTAAGAGACTTGAAGAAATATGAGGTAAAGCTCTATGAAGAAATTTAGGTTTCAGCTGGAAACTCTCTTAAAGGTTACAAAAATGAATAGAGATCAGGCTCAGGTGGAGCTGGCTGCTGCTGCCAAGAAGCTTGAAGAAGCCAGGCAGCACTTGGAGGTTTTGCTTGAGGAAATGGCTCAGGGGCATAAGGATTATGATGCTCTTACAAGTAAAGGGCGGATTACATTAGGAACATTGATGACCTATAACAGCTTTTTCAATTGGAAGCGTGAACAGATAGAGCAACAGCAGCGGCTGATTATTGAGTGTCAGGCTGAAAAACAGCGGCGAATGCATGAGCTGGTCAAGATAATGAATAAGCTGAAAAGCATTGAGCAGCTCAAGGAAAAACGGTTTCAGCAATATATGGCGGAGGTCTTTTTTGAAGAGCAAAAGCTTCTTGATGAAATCGGTGGGCAGCTTTATTTTAGAAACATGGGATAGCACTGGTGCAATCGGTGTGTGATATTGATTTGGTGGTGAAGGATTATGATGCGTATTGAAGGCTTGGAAAGCGTCATACAGCGAATAGATGAATTAAATCAGCGGTTTGGTATGAACAGGCCGGCATATAATGCCAATGCAAAGGCTGCTGGTAAAACCTTTGCCGATGAATTAAAGGCTGCTGAAGGCAGAAGTA
>JAFVER010000128.1 GCA_017475925.1 Anaerovibrio sp.
CCCCGTGTCAGTGGTTCGATTCCGCTCGGAGGCACCATTTGTTTTATTCATTGCTGGTGTAGCTCAATAGGTAGAGCAGCTGACTTGTAATCAGCAGGTTGGGGGTTCAATTCCTCTCGCCAGCTCCATTGGATACTTTGCGGGTGTAGCTCAATGGTAGAGCCCCAGCCTTCCAAGCTGGTCACGTGGGTTCGATTCCCATCACCCGCTCCATATATTATGCATTTTGCCGGGGTGGCGGAACTGGCAGACGCACGGGACTTAAAATCCCGCGGTAGGAGACTACCGTACCGGTTCGATTCCGGTCCTCGGCACCACTAATAAAATGCTTGATTGTGCAAATTCAATATGTTATAATATTTGGTGTTATGCGGCCGTGGCGAAACGGCAGACGCGCTAGCTTCAGGCGCTAGTGGGGGTTGACCCCGTGGTGGTTCAAATCCACTCGGCCGCACCATAGTTGTTTATATTATGCGGTTGTGGCGGAATAGGCAGACGCGCTACTTTGAGGGGGTAGTGATCCATGGTCGTGTGGGTTCAAGTCCCACCAACCGCACCATTTGAAAATAGTCCGAGTATATCTCGGATTTTTTTTTGAAATAATTTAAAATTTTTAAAGGGTTTTCACTGTATAATGTGGAATATTTAAAATACGATTTAGTGTGTACAAATTTATTAGATAAAATATTTTTAGCGTGGAGGCTGTCTTATTTTATTTTTTATTCAGCAATATTATTAATGACTGTCGTTAAGTATAGGCAGTTTTTTGTTGTGGAGGTATTTTATGGCTGATTACTTAAAAAACGCTAGTGTTAAGACTAAGCTAATGCTACTGATTGGTATTTCCGTTTTTGTAGCAATGGTTGCTATGGGGGTTATACTCAACTGGACCATAACGAGTCATGAACGGGAAAACTTTCATGCTGAAACTAATTTACAGGCCGTTCAGGTGGATAATACCATACATATTTTTCTTGAAACCTTGCGGTCCGGTCTGGTAAATATGACCAATGATCCTATTATCAGGCAGGGCGGAAATATTACCGTCTATATTGATGGTGAGGCGGATTCCAGCGGGAAAATTGCCATGGACCCTGTGGGTAAAGGAGGCTTTGAGGCTTCGGCCTTTGATATTTTCCATAGGTTTGTTGAGGCTAACAAGGGAACTGTGTCTGTGGTCAGCTATGGAACTACGGATGGCGGATACCTTCAGTATCCTGCTGTTGCCCGTAAAAAAGGATATGATTCCCGTAGCCGTGGTTGGTACAAGGAATCTATGGCAGATGTAAACAAGGTACGGATTACCAGTCCATTTATGACATCAAAGGGAACCCCTACTATTGGTATTTTCGCTGTAACCAAGGATAACTCAAACAATCCATTGGGTGTACTTGGTCTTAACGTTGATTTGCCGGTAGTTACTGATATGGTCAGTGAAATTAAAATCGGTGAAACCGGAAATATGGTTGTCGTGGATGGAGATGGTGTGATATTTGCTTCGCCGGTTCATCCAGAATATAACTTCAAAAAGCTGTCTGAAATTGAAGGAGACTTTGCTTCCCTAGATAAGGTGAAGGATGGTCTTGTGGATATTACCATGGATGGTACTGATAAGATAGTTGGTGTATATACCTCAGAAAAGACAGGATATAAATATTTGACTATTGTTGATGAAGACCAGATATTGGCACCGGTAAGGGAAATGCGTTTGGTGCTGGTTATAGTGCTGGTTTTGGCTCAGATTTTCATTCAGACCCTTGCATATATGATGTGTAATGCTCTCTTTGACCCATTAAACAAGCTGGCAGGGGCCTCTGAGGAAATTGCTAATGGAAATATCCGAAAGTTTAACCTGGCATATGGTTATCATGATGAGGTAGGTCGTCTCTGCGATGCATTTTCTAAGATGACAGACCAGCTGAAAAATCTTCTGGAACAGATTCAGAACAGCTCAGAGCAGGTTTCAGCGGCTTCCAGTGATTTGTCGGATGGTTCTGAGCAGTGTGCAGAAACCATTACCCATGTTGCTGGCAAGGTAAGTGATATTGCCGGGGCTGCTCAGCAGCAGAATGACACCATGATAAGTGTTGTAAATCAGATTCGCAACATGACAGATAATGTCAATTCTATAGCCTCCAGTGCGGAACGGATGTGTGCGGCATCTGCCAATGCGGGAGCCGCTGCTGAACGTGGTGAGGCTGCCATAAACCGTGCAGTAGGGCAGATGGATCAGATAACCGAAACAGTTGATCAGTCTGCGGAGGCTGTGGCCGAGTTGGGTACCCGTTCCCAGGAAATTGGTGAAATCATTAGTACCATCTCTGGAATTGCAGATCAGACCAATTTGCTGGCTTTGAACGCTGCCATTGAGGCTGCCCGAGCCGGCGAGCACGGTCGTGGATTTGCAGTGGTAGCTGATGAGGTAAGAAAACTGGCTGAGCAGTCAGCTGAAGCGGCTGGAGAGGTTGCAACTATAATCAAGGCAATTCAAAGCGAAACCCAGAAGGCAGTAAACAGCATGAAGAAGGGTACTGAAGCTGTTAAAACCGGTAGCGACGTAGTATCACAGGCAGGGGAGCAATTCAGACATATTGTGGATAATGTTAAGGAAGTGGACAGGCTTATTCATGAAGCTGCCAAGGCGGCTACTGCAACGGCTGATTCCAGTACGGCAGTGCTGAATTCTGCCGAGGATGTGGAAAAAGTTACTAATACAGTTACTGGCAGCATCGACTCTATTTCTTCGGCTACTGAGGAGCAATCGGCAACTATGGAGGAGATTGCCGCCTCTACCCGTAACCTGTCTGAGTTGGCAGAGGGCTTGAAGAGAGAGCTTCAAAAATTCAGATTTTAATATATTTGTATTTTAGCTGTAATGGCACACTGGACCAGCATCTTTTAGTAGGTGCTGGTTTTCTTTTAGTCTCATTTAACTGCTATTTTTCAGATTACTGTGGTAAAATGAAATACAATATGCCAATAAATTATGAATAGGGAGAATGGTATGCTTACTTTTTTAGTAATTTTGTTAGTCATATTAACAGCTATTATTATTTTGACCCAAAAATGTGTAGGCTTTATTGTAGCTGATGAAAAAAAACGCTTGGCGAGGAAAACAGTATTATATGTCGATGTGCTGCTTATTGCCGCAATGGTGCTGGGGTACACCATAGGTCATGGTAGCTATGGAGCAGGTATTATTCTTCATATAGCAGTTATGTGTTTTATGGGGCAAATAATATTCAATGCTATGACCTTATTATTTGTATTGTTCAGATTTGCCAAAAACAGGTTATTGAAGGCTCCCCAGGATACCGGCCGGCGGCAGTTTATAAAGGGGGCTGCATTGCTGCCATTGGGAGCTGCTGGTATAACATTATATGGTGGCTTGGTGGAGAAAAATGATACGGTGATACGAAGCTTTGATATTCCGGTGGAAAATATTCCTGATGATATAAATGGCTTTTCCATAGTTCAGCTAAGTGATGTACATCTGGGCTCCTTTATGACTTTAGAGGATTTGGATGGGCTTTTAAAGAAAAGTGCTGAGCTAAAGGGAGATATTCTGGCTATTACCGGTGATTTATTTGATGACAAAAAAATCAATTATCAGGCGGCTAAGCTGGTGGACAGCTACGTGGACAGCTTCAAATACGGAATTGCATATTGCCGGGGGAATCATGAGCATCTGCGGGGCTTAAAGGCCATAGATATTGCCCTGAGTGAAACCAGGATAAAATACCTGGTAAATTCTCACGAATTGATTGCCGGTAGTAAGCTGCCTATTTATATGGCTGGGGTGGATTACCCTATAAAGAGGGATGATTTTCAATTTTTGCAGGAGGCATATTCAAAGGCGGCATTGGCGGATATTCCTGATAATTCAGTGAAAATATTATTAGCTCATCACCCGGATTTTTTTGATTCGGCGGAAAAGTATGGCGTAAATCTAGTGCTGGCCGGACATACCCATGGTGGTCAGCTGGGGATATTGGGTGTACCAATTGTTCCACCGATTTTTAAATATATGCGGGGAATGTACAGGGTGGGAAATACC
>JAFVER010000129.1 GCA_017475925.1 Anaerovibrio sp.
AAGAAGGGGGGACTTATGGCCTCCTCCCATGTAGGTGGCCTGTCTGGAGCCTTTATTCCGGTAAGTGAGGACCAGGGCATGATTGATGTCATTGAATGTGGTTCTTTGTCCATAGAAAAGCTTGAGGCTATGACCTGTGTTTGCTCGGTAGGACTTGATATGATAGCTGTGGAAGGTGATACTACGGCTGCTACCATTTCTGGCATCATTGCCGATGAGGCCGCCATTGGTATGATAAACAACAAAACAACAGCAGTGAGAGTTATTCCGGTGCCAGGGAAAAAGGTTGGCGACAGTGTGGAATTTGGCGGACTTTTAGGGCGGTGTCCTATAGTAAAGGTCCGCAATCGATGGAGCTCGGAGGCATTTATTGCCAGAGGCGGGCGCATACCGGCACCATTGCGCAGCCTGACAAATTGAAGCTCAAGTTTCTCACATACATAATTAATAGATAAAGGTCTACTGCAAAAGGCTTGAGTTTTACCCCCTCCGGTTGCATGGCCCTACGCTAACAGGTGCTAATGCTTCCGAGCTAAGCACCTGTACAGCGCAGGATTAATTCGACTAAATTTCAGCGGTAGTCTAACGCTCCCGCTGAATAAGTCTCATTTTACAACCACCTCCTCATGGGGAGGCAAGGAGAGAAAACTATTGAACATATAGCTTAAATGCAAGGTAAGCTTGTCTCCCTTGGGGGAGATGTCACGAAGTGACAGAAGGGGTTGATTTCTGCTTATACATTAACCCTACGCTAACGGGCGCTAAGGCTCCCATCCTCTTAGGTGGGAGTTAAGCGCCCATAGGCTTAGGATTTATTCGACTAATATTCAGTGGGAGTTTAAAGCTCCCACTGAATAAGTCTCATTTTACTAATTTGAATCAATCTATTCTATGTGGGAAGTTTTAATTGATATTATGCGAATTACAAAAAAGATTAAGGAACAACAAATAGAAATTTTGGGAAGAGAATATAAGGATGAAAAACCGGCCCTTATATTCAAAAATCCCTTTGAACTGTTGATTGCGGTTATTCTTTCCGCCCAATGCACTGACAAGCGGGTGAATATTACCACAGCCCGGCTGTTTGCCAAGGCTCCTGATGCCCAGTCAATTATTGACATGGGAATTGATGGACTTGAACGGGAGATTAAGGATTGTGGGCTGTTTCGCAACAAGGCAAAGAATATAATGGCTACCTGTCAAATGCTGGTGGATAAATTTTCCGGTGAGGTGCCGGAGGATTATGATGTGTTGCTGACATTGCCTGGTGTGGGGCGAAAGACCGCCAATGTGGTCAGCAGTATAGCTTTTAACCGGCCGGCTATTGCCGTGGATACCCATGTTTTTCGGGTAGCAAATCGACTGGGCTTAGCCAGGGGAGAAACGCCCCTACAGGTGGAGCAGGGCCTTATGAAGGCGATTCCACGGGAAAAATGGTCAGCCGCCCATCACTGGCTTATATGGCATGGCCGACGTGTTTGCCGGGCTAGAAATCCGTTGTGTGCAGACTGCTCCTTAAGGGAGATTTGTCCCAGCAGAGAGGACAGCATAAGGAGGAATTAGGTGATTTATCGAAAGGCAAAATTTACTGATATAGAAGAAATATACAGCTTAGTGAATTATTATGCAGATGAAGGTCTTATGCTGCCTCGGTCGCGTAACGCACTTTATGAATCCTTGCGGGACATGATTGTGGCTGTTGATGAGCAGGGAGAAATTGTTGGGGTAGGTGGCCTTCATATTACCTGGGAGTCCATGGGAGAAATTCGCTCCCTGGCTGTGGACCCTGATCACAACCGTCAGGGGATTGGCCGGGAAATCGTCAGCACGCTGATTGCCGAAGGCAGGGAGCTGGGCATACACAAGGTTTTTACCCTGACCTATCAGGAAGGTTTTTTTGAAAAATGTGGCTTTAAGGTAATCAGTAAGGAAGAGCTTCCCCACAAGATTTGGAAGGAATGTATTGATTGTCCCAAGTTTCCTAACTGTAATGAAGTTGCCATGGTATATCAGGGTTATTGACAATAAAAATCTATTTTAGTATAATAACAGCTGTGAAGTGTAAAGCATGTTTATATTGAAAAGGCATTGAGCGAGAGAAGTACCCAAGGGAGCATTTCAGAGAGCTGCGGTATGGTGCAACGCAGTATGTGAAGCTGGAGAAATACACTTGTGAGCCGCAGACTGAAGCTGTAGTAGGTTGTGCCGGGGGCCTCCGTTATCATGGGCTAGGGTATGTTAGTACCTGAAAAGAGTGGCTTGCCAAGGCAAGCAGGGTGGTACCGCGAGTATAGCTCGTCCCTGTTGTAGGGGCGGGCTTTTTGTTTTATGTAGGAGGAAAGAAAATGATTATTGTAATGTCACCAAATTCTACCGAAGCTGATTTGGAAAAGGTTAAGATTAAAATTAAATCCGAAGGTCTGGAATATCATTTATCTACTGGTACTTCCCGTACTATTGTAGGGGTTATCGGGGATAAAAAAGCCATAAGTAATCTGGAAATGCACTGCTGTCTGCCAGGGGTTGAAAAAACCGTACGGATAACTGAAAAGTACAAGCTGGTAAGCCGGGAATTTAAGCAGGAGAACTCCGTTATTGATGTAGGTGGGGTAAAAATCGGTGGCTCGAAGCCGGTGGTTATGGCTGGTCCTTGTGCTGTGGAAAGCATGGAACAGCTGATGGAAGCTGCCAAGGCTGTATCAGAGGGTGGGGCACAGTTTTTGCGGGGAGGTGCCTTTAAGCCACGGACTTCTCCATATGATTTTCAGGGCATGGCAGAGGAAGGCTTAAAAATGCTGCGGCAGGCAGCCGATAAATACAATCTGAAGGTGGTAACCGAGGTGTTAGATCAGCGGACTGTGGAAGAGGTGGCTGAATATGCGGATATCCTCCAGATAGGCGCCAGAAATATGCAAAACTTCCAGCTTTTAAAGGAAGTGGGCTGCAGCGGACGTCCCGTACTTTTAAAGCGTGGTCTTAGTGCAACCATAAATGAATGGCTAAATGCAGCAGAATATATCATGAGCTCAGGCTGCGACGATGTTATTTTCTGTGAGCGAGGGATTCGCACCTTTGAAACCTATACCCGCAACACTCTCGACCTTAGTGCAGTGGTAGCCGTCAAGGAATTGTCCCACCTGCCGGTTATTGTTGATCCTAGTCACGGTACTGGCCGTCGCAGCATGGTAAGCCCAATGGCCAAGGCTGCCATTGCTGTAGGGGCCGATGGACTGATTATTGAGGTTCATCCTCATCCGGAGGTGGCTCTGTGTGATGGGGACCAATCCCTGACTCCGGCTGAATTTAACAAGGTTATGGATGAAATCAGGCGGATGTCTGAAATTTTGAGGGGAGAGTAATATATGGCTGGGTTAAAGCTTGCCATTATTGGTGTGGGCCTTATTGGGGGCTCCCTGGGCTTGTGCTTAAAGGATAAGCTGGGGGACGATATTTATATTACTGGTCAATGTCGTACGCAGGCCTCTATGGACAAGGCCCTGGAGCTTGGTGCAGTGGACTATGCTTCTTCGGATATTGAGCAGGTGGTTAAGGATGCGGATATTATTTTCCTTAGCACCCCAGTGTTGCAAATGATTCCCATGGTGAAGAAAATGCTTCCCTTTTTGAAAAAAGGAGCAATTATAACTGATGCAGGAAGCACTAAGCAGTTTGTCTGGAATAGTCTCAAGGCTATACTGCCGGAGGATATATATTATATAGCTGGTCACCCCATGACTGGACGGGAAATGAGTGGCGTTACAGCAGCAAAAAAGGATTTGTTTAAAAACAAGTGCTATGTAATAGTAGAAAATACCGGGGCACCTCAGGCGGCCCATGATAAAATCTGTGATATGGTGAGACTTACCGGGGCGAATCTGACTACCCTTGATATTGCCAAGCATGATAGGTGTGCCTCGGTAATAAGTCATATTCCCCATGTGGCAGCAGCGGGACTGGTGACTTTACTAAACCGCAGTCATGGTGACAAGGAAGCCTGTCTCAAGCTGGCTGGTGGTGGATTTAAGGATACCACCAGAATTGCATCCTCCAATGCTGACATGTGGGCAGATATATGCATGACTAATCAGGAGGCCATAACCAATCATCTGAAGCTGTTGCAGGGGATTTTGGCTGAGGTGATTGTGGCCATTGAAAGTGGTGACCGGCAGGCTGTCCATGATTTTTTTGCTGATGCCAAGCAGCGCCGTGACAGCATTCTGGAGCAGACTAAGGATATGTACGAGTTGATATAATACCTCACCGCCTCGCAAGCTCGGCACCTTCCCCAGCGGGGAAGGTAGGGAGAGAAGCTATTGTGGATATAACTTCAAAGCTAAGCTGAGCTTGTCTCCCTTGGGGGAGATGTCACGAAGTGACAGAAGGGGTTGTGGGAAGTTTAAGGTATCTATTTTTATACAGAAATACTGTATTTTGTATTTAAGGTGTAGGAAGGTATCAAATATATGAAAAAAGTACGGATAACAGCTATACGCAGGGCCTGTTATAAGGATTTGATTGATAAATACGAAAATCCTATTGAAAATGCCTGTGATGTAGAGGAAGGGCAGGTTTTTATAGCCAATGGCTGGAATCGGCCGGAAGGGCTGTGTGAAAGTGCCTGGGAGTCCATGTCGGCCTTTGTTATGGGGCTGTCTCACGGGGCTGAGGCTTTCTATGATGGGTGGATGAAAAATCCACGGTCGGCAATGATTTCCTGCAACGATGGGTTTAGGCCCGTGAGCTTTTTGCTGGAGACCCTGGAGGAAGAGGCTGAAAGGTGATTTTTACCCTACACTAACGGGCGCTAAGGCTCCCATCCTCTTAGGTGGGAGTTAAGCGCCCGTAGCGGTGAGTGTCTACTGTTCAACTTCAACAAAGTCTTGTTTCACAGGACACTTTCGCATAGGGCGCATTATCCAATCGGCTTTGCCTCTTGGATGCTTCCGTAAAGCTTAGGATTTATTCTACTATGATTCAGTGGGAG
>JAFVER010000130.1 GCA_017475925.1 Anaerovibrio sp.
ACCGCCGTGTACCGAACGGTACGCACGGTGGTGTGAGAGGTCGGAGGATTTATTTAAATCCTCCTCCTACTCGATTCGAATAAATCCTAAACTTTACGGAAGCATCCAAGAGGCAAAGCCGATTGGATAATGCGCCCTATGCGAAAGTGTCCTGTGAAGCAAGACTTTGTTGAAGCTGAACAGTAGACACTCACCGCTATGGGCGCTTAACTCCCACCTAAGAGGATGGGAGCCTTAGCGCCCATTAGTATAGGGTAAAAATGAGCTTGTCTCCCTTGGGGGAGATGTCACGTAGTGACAGTGGGGGTTAAAGTTTCGTGATGTAATTTTCGGAGGGAACCATGGAAAAGAAAAAGAATGCAAAAAAATTTGGTATCATTTTTGTGGTGGTTATGATATTGGCAGGACTGCTATTGATGTACACCGGAAATGATGCCCTGGTGTTGGCCACTCAAAAGAAGGAGGGCATCCTTACGGCCGAACAGGTAAAGGTGTCCTTTGAGTCAGTAAGTGGCCGTTTAATAAAGGAAAATGTAAAGGAAGCCCAAATGGTAAAAAAGGGTGATGTGCTTATGGTCTTAGACAGCACGGATGTGGATTTAGCCATTGCAAAAATGGAGGCCCAGATAGCCCAAATGGAGGCTCAGATAAAATCCGCCGGTGGTGGGGTAAATATCTCCTTTGAACAGGCTGATACCAATGAACAGCAGAGCTTTCGTCAGATAGATCAGCAAAGGGCAGCTGTGGATGCTGCTGAGGCAAATTACAATAACAGTAACCTTGATTATGAACGAAAAAAGAGCTTGCTGGAAAGTGGAGCAATTTCTCAATCAGAACTGGATGCTGCCAGAACGGCATTACAGGTAGCATCTGCCAATGTGGCTCAACAAAAGCAGCTTTTGAGCAGTCTTTTGGCTGGAACGATTGATACCGGCGTTACTGATACATTAAGCTTACCTACTATTAATCTGCAGCGTCATACAGCGGCCAACAAGCTTAACGATGTAGAAGCACTGGTACAGCAGCTCAAGTCCATGCAGGTACAGCTGCAGGAATTAAAGATAAGCAAAGAGCGGTTGACGCTGCGGGCACCAGAGGATGGAAAAATCATCAAGATATTGGCCAAGGAGGGGGAGATGGTGTCCCCTAATACCCCGGTAATCCTCATGGAAAGCAGCCGTTATTATTTTGATATATACCTCAGTGAAGAAAACATCAGCAAATATCATGAGGGGGATGATATTGAGGCCGAATCCGTTACCGGCAGAAAAAAGGTTCATGGTACTATTCGCCTGCTTACCAAGGCTCCAGGGTTTGCTGATTTAAAGATGACCAGAGAAAAGGGCCAGGCTGATTTGACCTCCTTCCAGGTTCGTATATACGTAGAGCCGGAGGATGGTATTATACCAGGTATGACTATGGGGGTGCGGCTTAAATGAAGGCATTTCGTGACGAGTTGAAGACACTGCTGTCTGGACATGGGATGCCATATGAGAAAGTATCTATCATGGTTTCACTGGTTATAACTGTAATTTTTAGTGTTATGCTTGGGCTGAATTATGCCAAGGACACGCCCATTACAGTTATAGACTTGGATAATTCCCATTATAGCCATGAAATAATCAATTATTTGAACAATTCCCAGCTGCTGGCTGTTCAGGCCGTGGTTAATACTCCAGCTGAGCCAAAGGAATTGATGTACCGGGATAAGGCTTATGCAGTGGTTTATTTGCCGGAAGGGCTGGAAAAAAATCATTATAATGGTAATAAGGCTGAGGTGGGGGTCTTTTATGACAACACAAGCTCTTCAGCGTTAAGTGGTGTCCGTGAGGCCCTAAATGAAATTGTAGCCGAGCTGAACAATACCAGCATTGGCACTGGAGATACTATCTACGGCGGGGTGCAGCTGGTTTCCCGAACCCTGTTTAATCCAAGTGAGTCCTCCAGTAATGGTGAGGTAATCGGCTTTCTGATTTTCTTTTCCAGTATGTTTTTTGCCTTTGCAACCCTGGGTATGGTGCCACGGCTCCGTATGGAGGGCAAGATGGCGCTGCATCTCCGGCTTGGGACAGCCTACGATTTGCTGCAAAGGCTATTGCCATATTGTGGCTGCTGGCTTATTGCAAATTTTATCGGCCTGGTGGTACTGCGCTTTTGGGGCGATATTAATTTTTCCGGCAGTATTTTATTGTATTTCCTCGTTCAGGCCCTGTATATTATTACATTAGGCATGATTTCAGTGGTTATGGGCTGGTCAGCCTCAAATCCCGGGGCGGCCTCCAGTCGAATGATTTTGTTTGTACCGGGTGGATTTATCTTTGGTGGCTATGGTGTGCCCATGACCTTGATGCCGGAGTGGGTTCGCTGGGTTAATCAGGTTTTCCCATTAACCTGGGAGTTTAAATTTATCCGTGATGTTGTGTTCAGAGGGGCAGGATTTTTTGATTTTGCTGTAACCCTGGGACAATTTCTCATATATATTGCCATTGTTTGGATCATCTTTTCCCGGAAGTTTGACAAGGAGCAGATTGAAGCCAATCAGGCAGAGTAAAAATGAGCCTTATTAAGTAGGAGTTTTTATACTATTACTAAATAAGGCTTTTTTTGTGGATTGGAGTTGGGCTTTAAGCTGTGCTGGCTGAAAAATAAATGACGAAAAAAAGGTTTAAGACTATCTACGTCGAATTTCACACCAGGATATATTTAAATTAGATAATATGTAGTGACCTCCAATTGCAAGCATCGTGGATTTACCTGTATGATAAAAGAAACAAAATCAACAGGATTTACCGCATACAAATGGAGGTCACCTATGAAAAGTATAGTATATGTTGGAATGGATGTCCACTCTTCAAATTACACTCTTTCCTGCTACATGGTAGAAAATGACAAATGCTTCGCAACCGTCCAGATGGAACCGGACTATAAAGAAATCTTGAAGTACCTGAACAAAGTTCAGGAGAATATTGGCGGGCCGTGTGAATTCCACTGTGGTTACGAAGCATGCTGCCTGGGCTATACCCTTTACCATCAACTGGTAGAGCATGGTGTAGATTGCACCATCCTTGCGCCCTCAACCATGCCCACATACAAGAAAAATGAAATCAAGACTGACAAGCGGGATGCAATGAAAATTGCACGCTGTCTGGCTTTCAACACATATCGCGCGGTATATATTCCGACCAAAGAAGATTCCAGCGTGAAGGAGTATATCCGTATGCGTGACGCTCATAAACTGGCGTTGAAGAAGGTGAAGCAGCAAATTCTGGCATTCTGCCTGCGTTACGATTTTCGATTCACGAGTGGCAAAAGTTATTGGACGCAGAAGCATCTGGCTTGGCTGAGAAGCTTGGAAATGGATGTTTTGATGAGGGAGATACTGGATGAATATCTCCAGACCTACCAGAATATGGCAGATAAAATTGAACGTTTTGACAAGAGGATAGAAGAGCTGGCTGGCGGAACCGTATATGCTGAGAAAGTGAAGAAGCTTTCCAGTCTGATTGGCATCCGTACGCATACAGCACTGGCGCTAGTCGTAGAGACAGGTGACTTTGCGCGTTTTGCAAAAGCAAATCAGTATGCAGCATTCCTGGGCCTTGTTCCAGGAGAGAGATCCAGTGGTGACAAGCAAACCCGAACAGGCATAACGAAAGCTGGCAATACGCATCTGAGAAGATTATTGACAGAAGCAGCCCAGTGCTATGGAAGAGGCCGGATAGGCTTTAAATCCAAGGCATTAAAGGCACGTCAATATGGTAATACACCAGAAACAATAGCGTATGCAGACAAGGCAAACGAACGCCTAAGAAGGAAATTTTACCATATGGTATTGAAGAACAACAAGAAACACAATGTAGCAACGGCAGCCGTGGCAAGAGAATTAGCCTGCTTTGTGTGGGGGCTGATGACAGGCCGTACTGCCTGAAAAAGGTGACAAAAACCTGCCGGAAGGCATCTTGAAGAGACTTTGGCATAGCGATGTAAGGTTTAGTGATCTACGTTCCTCCTATGCTGACACAATTAAAACTGTGATTCACGATTTTAGATCGTAGCACTTACGGCGAAACCATTACACTGAGGTAGCCAATCCTCGTATAACAGAGTGGCACTGCCGAGAACTATGTTATCTAAGGTCTTTTCAAAATGCCTTCTGGCAGAGGTAAAAAAATGGTGCTTGACAAAAGGCACTACATAA
>JAFVER010000131.1 GCA_017475925.1 Anaerovibrio sp.
AGCAAATTTTAACCCCATGCTAACGGGCGCTAAGGCTCCCATCCTCTTAGGTGGGAGTTAAGCGCCCATAGCGGTGAGTGTCTACTGTTCAACTTCAACAAAATCTTGTTTCACAGGACACTTTCGCATAGGGCGCATTATCCAATCGGCTTTGCCTCTTGGATGCTTCCGTAAAGCTTAGGATTTATTCGACTATGATTCAGTGGGAGTCCAAAGCTCCCACTGAATAAGTCTCATTTTACAGGTGGTGAGCATATCTCTAACCAGGTTGTGACGCGAAGCCAGTCCTTTAGGGCGACACGAAGCTAGTGCCTGTGGTAAAATGCTGATTGGGAGATTTTTCTTCTTTGAAGAAAAATTTGAACAATGGCGTTATAAGGGGGATACCTATGGAGCAAAAACTTTTTACGGAGATTTTACCGTTATATAAGTCAAAAAACAATAATTCATATTCTATTAGAATCAGAATACGACTGACGGACCCCATTGATGCTGATATCCTAAGGAATGCTGTAGACAACACAATGAAACGTTATCCGTATTTTTGCGTGAGGCTTCTGAAAAAAGGAGACGAGTTTGTTTTTGTGGACAACCAAAGCCCCGTGGTTATTGCCGATGTGCCCCAGGGGACAGAGCTTAATGCGGCCGAATCCAATTATCACATGATTTCATTTTCTGGCTATGATAGCTGGATTGTTATGGATATCTTTCACGGTCTGACCGACGGAATCGGGGCGTATGAGGTGATTCGCACCTTGCTGTTTTATTACTGCTCTCAGCGGTACAATAAAACAATATCGGAAGAGGGTATTCGTACGTTGAAGGACGATATTCCTCTTGAGGAATGGGAATGCCCCGTCATGAAGGCCACAAATCTTCCAATTCCTAGGCGTTATGAAATGACTCCACCACTTAATCCCATCACTGCAGCAAAGCTTCAGACGGAAAAATTTGCCACTGTTTACAGTGTATTGACAGCAGAATCCGATTTTATGAAATTCACCAGGAATAACGGCGGCAGTCCGGGAACGATGGTAGCTTTGCTCTTCAGCCGTTCCATTGCCAAACTGTTTCCTGCTACTCGCGATGTAATCCGTATTATTTTAAGCGTAAATCAAAGAAAAGCTCTGCACGCGCCCCTGGCACATCAGAGTTTGGTGGGGGGCGCCTTTCTTGAATATGGGGATGTTTTGTGCCATTTGCCACTGCGCGAGCAGATAAAAGCCTATCGGGAAATGGTTTCCAACCAAACTCAGGAGGACAGAGTCCTTGCTGGTGTAGCTTCCATCTATAGTCTGACAAAAATGCTCCTTGCGCAAAACACCGCTGAGGAAAGAATTAAAATGGCATCCTCCGCCGATGAAATGGCAAGCCATGTGGGGACAGCCTGTGTCAGCTATGTGGGAAAAGCTGATTTTAAGGAAGCAGAGAAATATGTGCAGGAATTTCATGCTTGGAGTTATAGCTCGCTTCCTATAACCATTCAGATTTCAGCCGTAAATGGAAAATTCACGTTCGATTTTATACAAAAATTCAATAGTCCTATTTACATAAATGCCTTTTTAAAGGAATTGGATGAGCATGGTATTTCCTACGATTTTCAGGATGGGATGTTGGAAAAGTTGCCGAATATTAAACTTCCGTGGCTTAAGAAATAGAATGTTGACAAGCCACAGGAGCAGGCATTAATACTTTGTGACGGTGCACCATAAATCATTATTTTCCCTTGACATTTTATAGTAAAATGATAAAATTACATATGAATAATCATTCAGATGAATGTGCATTCATATGTAATTTATGCTGGGGGTGTTGATAATGAAGAAAAATATTAAATTAGATGGATTGGATTGTGCAGTATGCGCCGGAAAAATGGAGGATGGAATAAGCAAGCTGGAGGGAGTTAAAAGCTGTAAAATCAGTTATATGTCCCAGCGTATGATTATTGATGTTGAGGATGGCAGCTATGATACAGTGATGAAGTCCGCCAAAAAAATTATTCATGACCTGGAGCCGGATGTAATTATTAATGGTTGATAGGTGGTGAATATATGACTGTCAAGCAAAAGAAAACATTGGGAAGAATTATTTTGGCTTTTTTGCTCCTGGTGACAGGGCAGGTATTGGGAGAGGATAGTCCCTTTTGCATAGGGCTGGCATTATTGTCCTTTGGTATTGTGGGCTGGGATGTTATTTACAAGGCCGTCAGAAATATCAGTCATGGGGAAGTGTTTGATGAATTTTTCCTCATGACAATTGCTTCCATAGGTGCCATAGCTATTCAGGAATATTCTGAGGGTGCCGCGGTAATGGTGTTTTATCAGCTGGGAGAATGGTTTCAGGGCTACGCCACTGGTCGGGTCAGGACCCATATCGGCGAATTAATTGATATACGGCCGGAATATGCCAATGTGCTTAGGAATGATGAATTTGTTCAGCTTGACCCCTATGAGGTTGAGGTTGGGGAAATAATACTGGTTAAGCCCGGAGAGCGGATACCCTTGGATGGTGAAGTTGTAGAGGGACAGTCCTTTGTAGATACGGCAGCTCTTACGGGAGAGGCGGTTCCACAGGAGCTTTTCCCAGGAAAAAAAGCTATTAGTGGCTGTATTAATCAGTCCAGCTCTATAAAAATAAAGACAACCTCATCCTATGACCAATCAACGGTGGAACGGGTGCTGGAGCTGGTGGAAACCTCTGGGACGCAAAAGGCTAAAACCGAAAAATTCATTACCAAATTTGCTAAGGTATACACTCCTATTGTGGTGCTGCTGGCAGTGTTGGTGGCCATAGTTCCACCACTGCTTTTTGAAAAGGAATTTTCCGTGTGGCTGTATCGGGCATTAACCTTCTTGGTTATATCCTGTCCATGCGCCTTGGTTATTTCTATCCCTATGAGCTTTTTTGGTGGAATAGGTGGTGCTTCACATGCTGGGGTGCTGGTAAAGGGTGGAAATTATCTTGAGCGGTTGGCTCAGGTGGAAATCATTGCTTTTGATAAAACCGGTACTCTTACGGAGGGCTGTTTTGATGTGCAGGAAATTGTGCCAACAGGCGATATTTCCAAAGAGGAGCTTTTACGGTATGCTGCAATGGCCGAAATGGATTCCCTGCACCCTATTGCTGAGTCCCTGCAACGGGCCTATGGCAAGGAAATTGCGCGGGCTGATGTGGAAAACATTGAGGAGGTTGCTGGCAGAGGTATAGTGGCGTCTATGGCTGGGCATACGGTTCTGGCTGGTAGTGCCGGACTGCTAAGAGACAATAATGTTACCTTTACACCGGCGGATGCCATGGGAACCATTGTGTATATTGCCATTGATGGAATATATAAAGGCTATATTTCCATTGCGGACCGTATAAAACAGGGTGCAAAAAATGCTATGGATGGACTAAGACGGCTGGGGGTTAAACAGCTGTTTATGCTGTCAGGCGACCGCAAAGAAAATGCCAACAGGGTCAGCGAAAGCCTGGGCTTGGATGGCGCATTGGCTGAGTTATTACCAGAGGACAAGGTAAACGGGTTAAATGAGCTGTTTAAGTCTGTTAAGAATGGTGGCTCCCTGGTATATGTAGGTGATGGACTAAATGACGCTCCGGTTTTGGCCAGGGCAGATGTGGGAGTTGCCATGGGTGGTATTGGCTCGGATGCTGCCATTGAGGCTGCTGATGTGGTGTTGATGGACGATGAGCCGGAAAAGCTGATAACAGCGATAAAAATTGCGAAAAAAACTCGGGTAATATGCTGGGAAAACATTATAGGCGCCATAGGAGTAAAGGTGCTGGTGATGGTTTTAGGCGCAGCAGGTATTGCCTCCTTGTGGGCGGCGGTGTTTGCTGATGTAGGGGTGGCTGTTTTGGCGGTGCTGAATGCTATGAGGGCGTTGTACATCCGGGTTTGAGAGCCTTATTTGACAAAGTGGATAGTAAAAGTGTAAAATAATAATGTTGCGGATGTAGCTCAGATGGATAGAG
>JAFVER010000132.1 GCA_017475925.1 Anaerovibrio sp.
AGCCCCGCCACTCACCTCCACGGGTTCTGTAGTGTGCCAGCCCTATAAACTTAGTATAACTATTCTAAACAATTAGCGGAAGGACCGTTTCATGACCTAATTGGTGCCTTTCGCAGAAAGGCGGTTTATAATTATGAAACAGGGAAGAACATTGGAGCAACTGGGAGAAGAACTTCAGAGGCAGAGGGAAGCTAGACAAGATTTCCTGTCGGATACCACTCTCATGGATTTTAAGGCAGAGGATAACGGCAGGAGCTTTATTAGTCTCAACATGAAGGGGAAAACTCAGACATTTGCCGTTAATGAGCTTGCCCATCAGCAGATTTCACAGAGATTGCAGATTCCGTACCGTTATTATCAGAAGATGATGGTGGAGCAGCCTGATTTGCTGTCTGAGAACGTGAACACATGGTTTCATTATGCGCCGGAAAGAAGAATGCTGAGAACTTTGGATGGGGAGGTAAGGGCATTTCTGTCTGACCGTTATCGCAGGCTGGATAATCTGGAGCTGTGTGAGGCTGTACTGCCTATCATAAGGGATATGCCGGGAGCATCCATCAACAGCTGCGAGGTAACACCTACACACATGTATCTGAAGGTCGTAAACAAGAAACTTAAAGCCGAGGTGGCTGTAGGTGATGCTGTACAGGCAGGATTCGTTATTTCCAATTCTGAGGTGGGTCTTGGCAGCGTAAAGATTGAACCGCTTATCTACAGACTTGTATGCAAGAATGGCCTTGTCCTTAAGGATTATACCCAGAAGAAATATCATGTTGGCCGTCAGGCTGAGGGTGACGGGGCTTATGAGCTATATAGTGATGAAACTCTTAAGGCTGACGATAAGGCATTCTTCATGAAGGTTCAGGATACGGTAAAGGTGGCAGTCGATGAAGCCAAATTTATTATGGCTGTAGACAAGCTGAAGGAATCTATGGATATTCCATTGGGTAAAGACCCAGTAAAGGAAGTAGAGCTTCTGGCTGACAAGTACCAGCTTAATCCTAATGAGCGTGGAGATGTCCTTCGCCAGCTGTTTATGGGAAAGGACAACAGCAGATATGGACTTATCAATGCAGTAACAGCTGCATCCAAGATGGCCTCAACAAGCTATGAAAGGGCAACAGATCTGGAAAGAATTGGTGGTGAAATTCTTGCTGAGCCTTTACCAAAAGTAAAGGAAGTTATTAATATTACCCCAGTTCGTTCATTGAACGCAATAACAGCATAAAAGATAAATGTGGGGACAGGCGCAATGCCTGTCCCTTTTTAATTTGGGAGGTTTATAAATATGGAAAGTGAAATTCAGAAACTTAGCGATGCCGAACTCTTAAGGATTTTGAACCCGGCTTTGGCTGTAGCGGTAGGGGATTATGGTGTTCCTGAACTGCTAAATGTGGCTGAGCAGGAAGTATTGGCAATAAAGGGAATAGGTGATGCCAGAGTAAAAATGCTCATGGCATTAAAGGAAATAGTTAATCGGATTATTCACCGTCGCAAGGACAGCATAAAGGCCATTCATTCACCAGCGGATGCCATTGAGTATTTCCAGTATCTTGCGGGTAATCCGACAGAGGAAGTGTGGGTTATGTTCCTTGATAACAAGCACCATGTAATTGGCAGCAAAATGGTTACAAGAGGAACCATCTCTGCCAGTGCTGTAGGCATGAGAGAAATCTACTCCATGGCCATAAAGAGAATGGCAGCAGCCATAGTGGTGGCCCATAATCATCCTTCGGGTATTGCCACCCCTAGTCAGGAAGACATCAGGTTTACCAAGGAGCTTATTGAAAGCTCAAAAATATTGGGAATCCAGCTTGTGGACCATATCATCATTGCCAAGGAAGGCTCACTGAGCCTCAGAGAGGACCGTAGTGAGCTGTTTAATTACAACAGGGATATTTTCTATGGGGGGTATAGCTTATGTCGTCGTATTCAAGCTGTCTGTCCTACGAGAATATAAAGTGCAAAATCCATATTGATGGTCATATTTATCTGTTTATGGATACAGCTGAAAGCAGTATAGAGGTAACACTAAACCCAAATCAGGCAAAGCTGCTAGGGGAGGCTCTTATAAACGGAATATCGAAAATTCCTGTAGGGAGCATAGATAAAAGTAGTTCAGATCTTTTTGGGGATTTTGAAACTGTATATGAGATAGCAGGGGAGGAAACTGAAGATGAGCATAACACTGGAGAAGGTTCTGGAAGTGATACAGGTAGTTGTTCCGGTAATTTTGGAGCAGACCAGAGAAAAGAAATAAAGATTGCGTAAGGGAGGTAAATATTATGCCGGCAACAAAATTCTCCTGTCCGGACGGGCAGGAGGTTCCAATTTCGGGCTGTTTAGATGGATGCAGGTGTGGTACAAGATGTATGTTCCTGCCAACACTAAGGGCTGTAGCCAAAAGCTCAGACAGAAAGATTGATGAACCTACTGTAACGGAGCTTATAAGTGGCAGTCGTGAAACCTACTTAAAGAAAACCACTGAATATACCATTGACCCAGAGAGTGCTTTATATGCCTTGCAGGGACAGGGGATTCATGGCATCCATGAGGGATTTATAGACGGGGATATCCTCTCAGAGGTTCGTTTGAAGGATGGCACCACTAGCGGTAAGTTTGATCTCTATGGACAACTCCTTGATGAAGATACGGGCTGTCTGGGGGATTTGAAGGTTACATCCAGCTACAAAATAATGCGTGCCTTGGGCTACTACAAGAAATCTGTTCCCACAGGTGAAGTATATAAGACAGGTGCCAGGAAGGGACAACCAAAGTATCGTCAGGAGCTTTTTACTGATGGGGTTAAGTATGTAATGGATTGGGCTATTCAGCTTAACTATTACCGTATTCTGTTGGAGCAGCAGGGGTTTGAAGTAAATTCCATGTATATTCAGGCCATGTGCAGGGATGGGAGCCTCAGAATTGCCGCAGAGCGGGGGATAGACAAGAATATCTATATCATTCCTATAAAGAAGATTTCAGACTGCTGGCTAATACGTTACTTCAGACACAAAGCCAAGGTTTTAAAAGACGCCATTGCCAGCGGAACAATGCCAAAGAAATGTTCAGCCAGAGAACGCTGGCATGACAGAAAATGTTTAAGCTACTGTGATGTGGCTGATTTCTGCGATCACGGCAAGGCCGTAAAACAGCTTAATGAGAAAAAGGTCAGCTGATGGGAGGTGTTGATATGCCAAATTATGTAAGAAACGTGTTGGTGGTTGTCGGGAAAAATTCCGATAAGGAAAAATTCATGGATTTTATTGGTGGAAAAATGGCTTGGTTGATTTTGAAAAAATACTGCCGTTGCCAGAAAATTCCAAGAAGGATTTACATGACTGGAAAATCAGTAATTGGGGAAGCACCAATGCTGTAGACTGTATCAGAAACAGGGATGATATTATCAGCTTTTCCACATCATGGACACCGCCTTTACAGGCAATAGAAAATTTGGTTAAAAAATTTCCGGAGCTGGATTTTAGATATTACTGGGCCAATGATGATCTGGGAGCAGATTGTGGAATGCAGCTGTATGAGGAAGGTGAGCTTATAGAGGAAATAAGGCCTTATCATTTGGTATATAACTACTGTTGGGATTCCATAAAACTGATTGCATAATGCTTAAGGGTACTGCTTTTGCAGTACCCTTTTTTAGGAGGAATAAAATGGCTAATTATGTCAGGAATGTTCTTGTTTTTAATGGAGAAGAAAAAAATGTGGAGGACGTCTGTAATTTTCTGTGTTCCGATGCCCAGGCAGTGGACCTTGATAAGATACTTCCAACACCCGTTTTTACTTATCCGTCTGAAGCTATCTATTGGCAGAGAAATAGCTGGGGAAGTACCAATGCCCTTGACTGTATCAGGAATACGAAAAATATTCTCTCATTTTCTACAGAATATTCATCACCATTTAAGGCCATTAATTTGCTCGCCCGGAAATTTCCGGATGTGGAAATTTCCCTATGGTGGGCTGCTGAGGAAAAGTGTGTCAATGAAGGGATGGTTAAATGGGCAGATGGGAAAATCGTTGACGATATAATTCCTTTTAGTGACAGTAAGGCTTCTGATGATATTTATTACTATTGCTGGAACTCTTTAAGGATAAAGGAGGAATACGCATGAGTCATGTTATTAAATACTGGGATTACCCAGCTGATATGGACAGGAAAGAAATAAAATCGGATATTTATATGTCTATTCTTGATGATGTGTTATGGAAGAATATCCTGATGAGGACCGTACTGAAAATGGCTGGTCAGGTATGGCAGACTGTGCCAGGGAGATAGAATTTTCCAACCGAGGTTTCAACACCGAAAAAGAGGCGCTTAAGTATCTTGAATCTCAACCATCCTACTGTAATATGGCAGTTAAATACTTGGATGGTAAAGGCCGGGTGATCTATATGATACGAACTGAGTATCACTGCTAAACGGAAATTTCCACAAAATGGAAAAATTCCATGCTCCCTATAATAAGATACCCAAAATAGAATTTTCCATAATGAAAGGATGAGAAAAATATGACAGAAAATATGGAAATACCTATGAAGAAAAAGATTACTGCCAAATTAGTAAAGGTAATGGAGGAGGTGTCCCATGTCCAGAAAAACGGCAGGAATGAATACCTTAAATATCAGTATGCTACGGCGGCAGATGTGCTTAAGAAAATTAATGAGGCCTTATGCAAGAATAAGATTTGCTCAGTTACAAAGGCGAATCTTGTCTCACTTGAGAAAGTGACAAACTCTAAGGGCAATCAGGAGAATCTGGCCACAGTTCGTATGGATATCCGTCTTATCGATTCTGAATCTGGGGAATATGTGGATATAGTAGGTCTTGGTTCTGGCCAAGATGGGGGTGATAAAGGTATAATGAAGGCTGCTACAGCTAGCATCAAGTATGCCTATATGACGGCTTTTTGTATTTCTACAGGGGACATTTGTACCTCAACATGGGACGATCCGGAAGCTGACATCCGTACCGATCAATTTATGGAAGAAACTCCAAATGCACCACCTAAACCAAGGGCTGTAAGCAGAAATACTGCTAAGAGCAGTGCCGTGGTATGTGTAGATTGTGGGAAACCAATAACCGCCAAAGTACAAGACTTCTCCCTAAAGAGATATGGCACCTGTCTCTGTATGGACTGTCAGAAGAACCACAAGGCTGTTTAGTATTAAAATCACATAATATGGTAAAGAAGATTTGGGACAGTGTAAAAACTGTCCCAACGTTCTTTTGTAAAATGCTAAATGTTACATAAAATAACATTATTTATATCAATAATGGCACTATAAATCACTATACATAAATACCATTTATGATAAAATTTATTATATAAACAGTGAACGGGGTGAAGGTCTGTGAGTGTTGATAAAAATATGGTATTGCGCCAAGTAGGGGCTAAGATAGCATATTGGCGGACAATAAAAGGTCTTACACAAGCTGACTTAGCCAAGACAACAGGATTTTCAAAAACGACCATTTCCAAACTGGAATGTGGTAATTATAACGAAAATATCAGCCTTAGTCATATTATTGATATAGCAGATGCGTTAAAGATTGATTTTTCCGTACTGCTTCAGTTTAGTGTGCCTGAGCGGGATATGTGGATAGTAAATGAGCCAGAGTAATATCTCTGACTTTTTTTAGCGTCACATTTACGCTAATGGTTAATTTGAAACTATTTTTTCACTTTATAATTTATAAATTGCAAAAATAGGAAGGTTTCTTACTGGGCAACCTTTTAGCAAGAAAGCTGTAATAAAATAAAAGTATAATATTGGTTTAGTATATAATCACATAATATTACTTTGGGTAATGTTTTACTCAGATATCTGAAAGGATGATTTTTTTTGAATTGTAAACTACATAGTATGGAACTTACACTTACAGGATAGAGAATAACATTTTATTTATATTATGATTATGTAGGGTGATCATTGGTATGGATGAAGAAACAATTATAGATGGCCAGATGTTTGATTGTAAACAATGTGGTGCGTGTTGCAAACACTTAGATATTGTTGATTGTCTTCCTGATTATAATCGAGAGATGGCGTGTGTAAGTATTTGCAAGCTGATAACAAATGCTCAATCTACAATGAAAGACCACCAGTTTGTAGAGGGGAGGACAAAATGTCATTAAAAACTACATTTCAGAATATTTTGGACGAGTTAAAAGATAATGACGAAGCTTTTTCACAAATCGCGCTAATTGGGCAACCTGGTGCTGGAAAATCAAGTATTATCAACGCACTGATGGGAGCTCATGTCGCAGAAACGGGTGCTTCTACAGATACAACCAAAGACGCGATGAAATATCGATATAACTTCAATTTGCTCGTTGATTTACCTGGATATGGAACAGATATGTTTAACATGCAGACTTGGAAAGATAAATTTAATCCTGCACAGTATGATGTATTTGTATTTGTTTTTAGTGGTAAACTGATGCGAGAAGATGTTGAAATGTTGAATACCCTAATTGAATTGAAAAAATCAGATTCAGTAGAACATCCAATTTTCTTGGTGAGAAACCATTGTGAGGATATTGCAAATGATGAAGAAATAAAGAGGATTAGTGAAGACATATATGGTGCAATAAATGATACGAAGGATGAAATACCTTTATACTTTGTGGATTGTAAGAGTAAAAAAGGATTTACCGAATTATCACATGGATTTCAAAGTATTAACTATAGAAAAATATGGGAACAACGTATTATTTCATCATTCAGAAAGGAATGTAAAAAAGTATTAAATGGTTGCATATTACGTGCATGTTTTACTATTGAAAATCATAGTTATGTGGCGGCAGCCAATGGTATTAACCCAATACCGGTGCTTGATACTACAGTTGATTTAGGTATTTATTTTGATATGTTTAGCGATATACGTAATATATATAACATAGATGAAGAAGACTTAGAACGCTATTCCATTGTTCCGAAAGTCAAAATAATAGTTGAACTGGCAACAAAAAAAGGGCTTTTGATGTTTTTAAAGAATTTTCCGGGAAAAGTAGCAATTAAAAATGCGATGAAATTTATTCCTGTTATTGGTTGTGGAGCTTCAGTCGGCTTGGGGTATAAAATGTGTGAATGGGTTGGGGAGGAATACATTGGCGACTGTAATGAAGCTGCAAATGAAATACTTGAAATTATGATTAAAAAGCAGATAGAAGAATGGGCAAATAATAAATCTATGATAGTTTTGGGAGGCGCCTAAGATGGGATTAGAACAGGATTTAAATGAAATTTTAGAAAAGGCCAGAGAAGAATTGGATACTGAGCTGCGAATTGCACTTATTGGTCAGCCTGGTGCCGGTAAATCAAGTCTTATTAACCAAATTATGGGTAAAAAAATATTTGAAACAGGGGTGCATACTGATACTACTAGCAAAGCTGAAGAGGCAAGGCTAGATAAAATGTATATTGTTGATTTGCCTGGGTATGGAACGAATCGTTTTCCCTTCCATGATTGGGTAAATGAATTTCAACCACAAAATTATGATCTATATTTATTCGTTTTTAATGGTAAATTACACGAGTCGGATGCGCAAATGTTTCAGGCACTAAAAGAATGGTCTGATGAGGAGAAACGTGGGCGAATTCATCCATTGTTCATTGTAAGAAATTTTAGTGATTCAATCTGGGATGAAGAGAAAACAGAATCAGAATTGAGAAATGAAATTGTTAAAGATGTTAGAGAGAAAATACAGGATGAATCAGTAAAAGTATATTTTACAAGCTGTGGACGACATCCAGAGGGGATTGATGATTTAAAAGATGCAATAATTAATGCTGACATTCCTGGCGCAAAGAAATCTAAATTTATATCTAGTTTTAGAGCAAAAACATTAGATGATTTAAAAGTAAAAAGATCAAGCATGCAAGACTCTGTTAAATTGTATGCTATTATGGGGGTAACAAATGCTATTCCAATTCCAGGTTCTGATATTATTTTTGACTTAAGTATTATATATAAAATGTGCTCTGATATACGCGAAACATTTGGCATTGATAATGAAACAGAATCTAAACTAAAAAAATATCAGATTATTATACCAACCAGCAATACTGTATTTCAATTCGCCACTAAAGAGGGTACAAAAATTTTGGTAGAGAAACTTTCTAAAAAATGTGCAGGAAAAATGTTTGAAAAATTTATTCCGTTTGTAGGTCCAGCCGTTGCAGCAACATCTGGTTGTGCGTTGATTTGGGAAATTGGTAATAGTTATATTGACGATTGTTACGATATTGCAAAAAGATTGATGGAAAAAATGATTGAAAACGAAAAGAAGAAATAAAATGGGTTCATTGTTGTCTCGGATTTTCAAAAGCTGAACATAAAAAATGGAGATGTTTCATGGCTAAAATGTACCCATCTGTAGTACAAGATTTTCATAATAGTCAGGGCGAGAAGCTGGTTTATGAGGCCCTTAGTACCCTAAACGGTGATTACACGGTGTTTTATTCCTATCGTTGGTTGGGAACGAGCCATCAGTACCGCAGTGAGGGGGAAGCGGATTTTCTTGTGCTTCATCCACGAAAAGGGATATTGTCTATTGAAGTCAAGGCCGGGGGAATTTCCTTCCGCGATGGTCAGTGGATACGTCACTGGCTATAAATGAAGTAATTCCAGCATTTGAGGAGTTCTTTGCCAAAGAATATGATGATGAAAAGTGGCCGTATCCAAATATCGTGGTGGACGAGGGACAGGATGTCAGTGACCAGATATTGGAGCATTTGGCCTTTTTGGCCGAAGTAAATGACGGTATCTTTTATGTGTTCTACGACCGCAATCAGTACATCATGCAGCGGAATAAGCCTGAGTGGATTGATAAGAACGCAGAGTGCCGTTTAGTACTGTATAAAAACTGCCGTAATACTGCCGAGATTGGCAGAATGGCGGGAGAGATAATAGGCTTAAAGCTAAATAGTTATGTTAATGAAGTGCATGGCCTGGAACTGCGGATGGCTTACTACAAGGATGAAAAACAACTCGTTTGTATTGCCGATAAATTTGTTCGTGAAATGCGGGAACAGGGCATTGGTACAGATGATTTTGTAATTCTGACAGTAGATAGCGTAAAAAAGAGCCTTTTAAAGGTGGACAAGCTGGGCGGGTTACTTGTGTCAGAAAATCAGGTCAAGGGTATGGTGTGGTTTACATCTATACGGAAGTTTAAAGGGCTGGAAGCCAAGGCTGTTCTACTTATTGATGCAAAAAAGAGCAAGATGAAAGATC
>JAFVER010000133.1 GCA_017475925.1 Anaerovibrio sp.
AACATCCCCGGCTTTGCCATCTTGCCGGTTGAGTCCATCAGGTGCAGCGCCCAGGATTTTTCTGTCACATCAGGATTAATGATAACAAAAGAGCTTTTTTTGCCATACGCCCCTACCCCGATGTTTTTCGATTCCAGCGAGATGCCCAGGGCATGTCCCAGCTCATGGCGGAATGTGCCAACAAAGTCCGCTGCCTGCTCATTGGTGGGCAGCACCGTATCCGTATCAACCCACCAGCCGTATTCCGCGCCATCCCGCACCGCACCCATGTACTTGCCGACGGTAATATTGCTGTAGGCGTATTCACCGGCCGGAGGGTAGTTGTTCACCAGCGTGTCTTGATCCAAAACCAAATACTCTGCACCGTTTTGGATTTGTTCCATGACAAAACTTTGCGAGGACAATTTTTTCGTGTCTGTGCCGGTCGAGGTCAAAGCATATGAAGATGCGCTGGCATTCTGGCTTTCGTCTGTCGTGACGAAGATTTGCCAAGGGATCTGGTTCTTGGCTCCGTCGCCCAGGAGATCCGCCCAGTATGACCCGCTGGAAGTAGTAGCATTGATGAGTTTATCCGACAACGTGTACTTCGCAGCGTCTACATACCAGCTCCCCTGCTTGCCCAGTCCAACATTTTCTGGAAAGAATGCCAGCTCCGCGAAAGGCTGCCCGTTATGGTACAAGGTCTTCATCGGAACCTCTACGCTGTCCGTCTCCGCATAGGCGAGGGACGACACCGAAGCCAATCCCGCCAAAATCATCGCGGCGAGGCGTTGCTTTCCCGTATTTTTCGTCTTTCCATGCCTCTTCATCCTATTCTCTCCTTTCCAGCAGCTTATTCTTATAAATTTTTATCGAAGTATTATTGGTACCTCTTTTGCAGCGGGTTTAAGGGATTGATAGTTGGTTTAAATACGTAATATTACCTATTACACTTCGACAAAAGTCCCCTGTTATCCTTCTTTTCTAAATTTACCTAAAAAAAGAGAGCCCCACTAAAGGGACTCTCTCCGTTGTTAAACTAATTTTCAGCAAGAAGCCGATATTACAGCTGAGGGCCAGCAGCAACCAGAGCCTTACCAGCAGCATTGCCAGTATACTTGCCAAAGTTCTTAATGAAGCGGCCAGCCAAATCCTTAGCCTTGGTCTCCCACTCGGAAGCATCTGCATAGGTGTCACGAGGGTCAAGAATCTTAGGATCAACGCCTGGAAGCTCAGTAGGAACCTCAAGATTAAACATAGGAATCTTCTTGGTAGGAGCGGTTTTGATGTCACCATTCAGGATAGCATCGATAATACCACGGGTATCCTTAATGGTGATACGCTTGCCGGTACCATTCCAACCAGTGTTTACGAGATATGCCTTTGCACCATTAGCATTCATCTTCTTTACAAGTTCCTCACCGTATTTGGTAGGATGCAGCTCCAGGAACGCCTGACCGAAGCAAGCAGAGAAGGTAGGAGTTGGCTCAGTAATGCCACGCTCAGTACCTGCCAGCTTTGCAGTGAAGCCAGAGAGGAAGTAATACTGAGTCTGCTCTGGAGTCAGGATTGATACTGGAGGAAGAACGCCAAATGCATCAGCAGACAGGAAAATTACATTCTTGGCAGCTGGAGCTGTGGAGCCTGGCTGAATGTTCTTGATATGATTGATAGGATAAGAAACACGAGTGTTCTCGGTAACGCTCTTATCAGCAAAGTCAATCTTGCCATTATCATCTACAGTTACATTTTCGAGAAGAGCATTTCTCTTGATTGCATTGTAAATGTCTGGCTCGGACTCCTTGTCAAGGTTGATAACCTTTGCATAGCAGCCACCCTCGAAGTTAAATACGCCCTTGTCATCCCAACCATGCTCGTCATCGCCGATAAGCTTACGCTTAGGGTCAGTAGACAAGGTAGTCTTACCAGTACCGGAAAGACCGAAGAAAATTGCAGTGTTCTCGCCATTCATATCGCAGTTGGCGGAGCAATGCATGGAAGCAATACCCTGGAGTGGGAGGAAGTAGTTCATCATGGAGAACATACCCTTCTTCATCTCTCCACCATACCAGGTGTTGATGATAACCTGTTCCTTGGAGGTAGTGTTGAAAGCTACGCAGGTTTCGGAGTTGAGACCGAGCTCTTTGTAGTTGGTTACCTTAGCCTTGGAAGCGTTATATACAACAAAGTCTGGCTCAAAGTTCTCCAGCTCCTCAGCAGTAGGCTGGATAAACATGTTGGTTACAAAGTGAGCCTGCCATGCAACCTCAACGATGAAACGAACTGCCATACGGGTATCTTTATTTGCACCGCAGAAAGCATCAACGACATAAAGTCTCTTGTTGCAAAGCTCTTTCTTGGCGATATCCTTAACAGTCGCCCATACGTCCTCAGACATAGGATGGTTATCATTCTTGTACTCGTCAGAGGTCCACCAAACCTTATCCTTGGAATTTTCGTCCATAACGATGTACTTATCCTTAGGAGAACGGCCAGTATAAATACCAGTCATAACATTTACGGCGCCGAGTTCAGTAACTTTACCTACATCATAGCCCTCAAGACCAGCCTTGGTCTCCTCTTCAAACAATACCTCATAGGATGGGTTGTGAAGAATCTCAGTAGTACCGGTGATACCATACTTTGTCAAGTCAACAGTTGCCATTTTGCTATCTACCTCTTTCTTTTAAATAATTTACTAAAACAATTTGCCACTTCCCCTAGGCAAAAAGCCCTATAACTCAAAGCAAACTATTTATAGTATTTATGATTTGATAAACAGTTTTCCATGCAAGTCAGAAAACTCTGATTTAATATTAATATTTTTGTGACAATTTGTCAAAGATTGTTAATTATTCTTTCCCTATCAAAGGGGATAGATTTTTTATTATTGGTTCTTACTTTAATGCAAATTTTTTTACGGCTTCAGGCATTGCATTTTTTTCCACCACAGCATTGTGCCGAACCTCAGAGTTTTTAAGCTTCCCAAGGCCATCTGGAATATCAAAGCTGTTAAGCGCAGCCAAATCGTCCAGTAATTCAAATTCCGACTTACCGTCTATGGATTTTCCCAGGGCCGACAGCACACTTTCATTAAATTTATATGGACTGGCAGTGGAAACAATAATCACATTGCTCTTATCAGATAATTTCCTGTAGGCGTTCCAGGCAACGGCTGTATGAGGGTCCAGCACATATTTTTCCTGCTCATATTCCCTGGCAATAGCTTCCCTGGTTGCAGCATCATCTGACCAGTCAGCAGCAAAAATTTTCTTTATTTTCGCCAGCACCTCTGCCCCTACATCATAACGGCCTGTTTCAGAAAGCTCCTTCATCCAGCCAGCCACCTTGCTGCTGTCCTCTGTCATATGATACAGAAGTCGTTCCAAATTGCTGGAAATCAGAATATCCATTGATGGACTGATGGTTTTAAAAAATTCCCGGTTCCGGTCGTATACTCCTGTATTGAGGAAATCTGTCAAAACATTATTGGAATTGGAAGCGCATACCAGCTTTTTTACCGGAAGCCCCATAAGCTTAGCATAAAACCCGGCTAAAATATCGCCAAAATTGCCCGTAGGAACAACAAAGGCTACCTGGTCACCGGATTTAATCCGTCCCGCCTTAAGCATATCCGCATATGCACTGAAATAATAAACAATCTGAGGCACCAGACGGCCCCAGTTAATGGAATTTGCTGAGGAAAGGGCTACCCCCTGCTGGTTAAGCCCAGAGTTAAAGCCCTGGTCATTGAAAATTGCCTTTACACCGCTTTGTGCATCATCAAAATTTCCCTTTACCGCTGTAACAGCCACATTTGCCCCCTGCTGGGTCACCATTTGAAGTCGTTGAATACGACTTACACCACTATCAGGATAAAAGACCATGATCTTGGTTTGTGGCACATCCCTAAAGCCCTCCAAAGCAGCTTTACCAGTATCACCTGAGGTTGCTACCAGTATCAGCACTTCATTTTTGGCTTTAGTTTTCTTTAAAGCAGTGGACAGAAGCTGCGGCAAAAGCTGTAAAGCCATATCCTTAAAGGCACTGGTAGGACCATGCCAAAGCTCCAGCACTGATGTGTCATGCAAAAAATTTACTGGTGCTACAGCACTGTCATCAAATTTATTATCTCCGTAAGCCCGCTCTACACAGCCCTTTATTTCTTCCCCGGTGTAGTCGGTAAGGAAAAGACTGAGGACTTTAACTGCCCGCTCCTGGTAGGAAAGCTGCTGCAAATCATCAATAAATCGCATGTCCACCTGTGGTATTGAATCCGGCACAAACAGGCCGCCATCATCAGCCAAGCCCTTTATGATAGCCTCAGCTGAAGTCAACTGCTGATTATTTCCTCGTGTGCTAATGTATTTCACTCTCTCACCCCTAAAATATTTTTTTTAGACACCTCACCCACCTGCCTGCAGCAGGTCCCCCCTCCCCTCAAGGGGAGGGCTTGTTAAGTGAGACTTATTCAGTGGGAGCTTTTAACTCCCACTGAATCATAGTCGAACAAATCCTAAGCCGTACGGACGCTTACCTCCCACCTAAAGATGATGGAGCCTTAGCAGCCGTTAGCGTAGGTTTAAAACCATCTTCAAATGTCTTGCCTTCCCCTTGAAGATAGGGTTAAAGGCATTCATATATCGTCCTAAAGCCTTCCCCTGCGACGCGAATGAAATGAGCTAGTCCCTTTAGGGGAGGGGAAGGTGGCAGCCGACAGGCTGACGGATGAGGTGTTATTATCTTACAATCTTTCCCATGGTAGCATTCACTGCCCTGATTAAATCATCCGGCGTCAGCAATAGCTGTTGACCACGTATACCGGCACTTATGGCAATAATCGGATGCTGATTGCAGGACTCATCCAGGAAAACCGGATAGTTCTTTTTTGCTCCAAGAGGTGAACACCCTCCACGAACATACCCAGTCAGACCAAGAACCTCCTTTAAGGCAACCATCTCAACACTTTTATTGCCCGAAAGCTTGGCCAGGGCTTTAAAATCCAGCTCCCCGTCCCCGGGAATACAGGCCATGAGAATACCTGTCTTGTCCCCGCGGCATACCAGGGTCTTAAAAACCATCCTTACATCCATGCCAGTGGATGCCGCCACATGTACAGCACTTAAATCCTCCAAATCCACCTCATATTCCTTTATTTCATAGTGAATTTTCATGTTATCCAAAATTCGTGCTGCATTAGTTTTTTTTACCTTCATATAGCATTTCTCCTGTTTTGTGCATATAGAATGCACTTTTGTCATTATATCGCAATTATCTGTTTTTTTCCATCAAAATAATTATGGCAGGCTTTTATTGCCTGCCATAATTATTATCGTGTCCCATACACGATAATAACTGCATATATATCATAATACTATTTTACAAAAACTCTCCATACAGAAAATCATTGAAAGCCAGGTGTATTGCCTAAACTTAGTGCACACATATGGTGTACACACGCCCTTACATGAAATAACCAATCAAACATCGTCTTGCAGACTTGTTTTCTTGGATTTTCATTGTATAAGCGAACATCAACCCCTTCTGTCACTTCGTGACATCTCCCCCAAGGGAGACAAGCTTATTTTTTATAAGCTATATTCCAACAACTTCTACCCTTGCCTCCCCATGGGGGAGGTGGTTGCTTGGCAACCGGAGGGGGTAGAGCGAAAGCGATCCACGTTAGACATTCACCTGGCATAAATATACACACTATACATATCTAAATTTGTGGTCTGGCATTAAAGGCTGATACCTCAGGCAAGGTTTCTGGACGAAGAGGATTTACCCCTTCACTGGTATTGGCATTTTCTACCCCTGGATAATTGGCCTGACGTACCGCCTCATCATCATTGTTTCTAAGTGCTCTCAAGCCTCTTGCCTCCGTAGCATTTCTGCTGAGGGGCCCAAGGATTTTTGCCAGTTCGCTCTTATTGGTTTCCCAATTTTTATTGGCTTCTGCCAGCTTTTCATCAATTTTGGCCGCCTGTTTATCAAAATTAGGCTGACGCTTTTTCTTTTGCTTCTGCCCCTTTTCCGCAGCCGCTTTGGCTGCTTCTTCTGCTGATTTTTGATAATCAGCTACCGTTTCTTTAAAATTCAGGCTTTCATAATACATATCCATCATATCATAGAATATGCTCTTGCGTGCATTAAGCAGATTATCAAGCTTGGCTCCTGCCACCGGAACCTTCAGCTCATCCAGCTGCTCACAGGATTCCTTCATTATTTTTTGCGACTCAATAATCCATTCTTTATTGATTTCCGGTATTTTCTTTTTCAGGGCAGCGAATTTATCCTCGGTGTTTTTGATATTGGTCCGCACCTTGTCCACATATCGCTTATAGTCTCTGGCATTCTGCTTCATAATGGCTTCGGCAAATTCACCATAATTCAACACATCATACACCTGCCAGCTCTGATCCTCCATTTGTCGCATTTTCAGCTTAATAAGAAAGGAGTCCCCCAGGTTAGGCTCGTAAACCAGTACGCCGATTGTGGCCTTCACCACCCCATCATCCGGCTCCTCCTGCTCCTGATTTTCCTCCGTAGCATCATTTAAAAACGGGATTTGTAATTTAAAAGGCTTATCCTTTACAACATATTCAATACGTCGTATTGACATGGTCCTTAGGCCAATATTATCCTGAAACTCAATTTCCGGAGTTATTTCCTTTACTTCCTTCCAGTCACCATTGGAAATACTGTACAGAATATCATCCCTGCACAGCTTAACAAAGGAACCATCCTGCAGCTTTTTCTTCATTTCGGCATCAACCGAATCAAGCCCAGCCAAATCAGCAGCACCCTTTTGTAAAATAGCATCCAAATCAACGTATCTTTGAAAATCATCTACATTGTTGCTTTGTATGGCCCTTTGCAGTGCATTAATCGAATACGTCGGCGTATGAATATAATACATAAAATAAAACGCTGCGGCAGCAGCACCTAAGAGTATTTCCAAAAATATACCAAAAATTATTGCACCTTTTATTCCCATATTGGTCCACCACTTCTTCCAGTTCATCTTTTCTTATAGACCATTGCCGGTAACGTCTTTCTCCCTGCCTCCCCACGGGGGGAGGTGGTTGCCATGGCAACCGGAGGGGGTAAAGCGCAAGCCTTCCGCGTTAGACATTCACCTGGCATAAATGTATCAATAGTACATGTGGAAAGTCTGAATATCTTATTACAAAAGAAATCTACCCTTTGCCCTGATACTATACACAAAACATTTTAACACAATTTTAAATTTTCTTAAACATAAGTTTATTTATTGCGGTGGATAATGATATTTTGCTATAATGTTACACAAGAAACAAATTATACAAGGCAGGTGTATGACCCATGATAAAAATTGCTATGGCACAGCTTCGTATTACCCCGGGACATCCAAGTGTTAATACGGAAAAAATGCTCAGCTTTATTCAGGAGGCAAAGGAAAACCACGCTGACCTGATTATTTTCCCTGAAATGTCCATTCCAGGGTACTTGCTGGGTGATACCTGGGAGCAGCGAGCCTTTATTAAGGATTGCGAAGAATGTGGCCAGGATATTATCGATGCTTCAAAGGATATAGCTATTATTTTCGGAAATGTAGCTGTAGATTGGGACAACAAAAATAACGACGGGCGTCCACGCAAATTCAATGCTCTTTTTACTGCGTATAAGGGCAAGCTGGTAAAACCTGACAATATGCCTTATCCTTTTGTGATTAAGGCTTTAATGCCAAATTACCGGGAATTTGATGACACCCGTCATTTTTTTAGCCTGAAAAAACTGGCTGAGGAATTGGACAGAAATGTACGGGATATGGTTTCACCAATTCACCTCAACCTAAAGGGCAATACCTACTCCATCGGTGCCTATCTATGTGAGGATGGCTGGAGCGATGATTACAGCTTCTCGCCAGTGGATATTTTAAGGGAAAAAGGCGTTGATTTCTTTGTAAATATATCATCCTCCCCTTACACCTTCGGAAAAACCCACAAACGAAACCGGATATTCGGCAAGCAGGCCATGGACAGTAATATACCGTTGTTTTATGTAAACAACACCGGTATTCAGAACAACGGAAAAACCATTTATGCCTTTGACGGCTCCAGTACCGTATACAGCAGCAAGGGCTATCCGGTTGCCAGCATTGAAAAGTTTCATGAAGAAATTTATTACGCTGATTTGGACAAAATCAATGATATGCCAGAATACAAACGGACCCACAAGGAAGAAATCGGCCATATATTTGATGCAATTTCCTATGGGGTAAAATCTTTCCTGGCGGATATAAATATGGACAAGGTTGTTATTGGTATTTCCGGTGGTATTGACTCAGCGGTATCGGCTGCCCTTTATACCCATATTCTGGGGCCGGAAAATGTTCTCCTGCTGAATATGCCTAGCATCTACAATTCAGAAACCACCAAAAACCTGGCCTATGAGCTGGCAGAAAACCTTGGCTGTAATTATGCGTCGATTCCTATTCAGGAGTCTGTTGAACAAACTATAAAGCAGCTGGAAAATACCCCTATCACTTTGTTGAAGGACCATAGCCAGATGCATTTGAGTGTTTCCTCCCTGGTAGCTGAAAATATTCAGGCCCGTGACCGTAGCGGTCGTATATTGGCCGCCTGTGCTGCGGCATTTGGTGGAGGCTTTACCTGCAATGCCAACAAAACAGAAACCACTGTAGGGTATTCAACCATGTATGGTGATAATGCCGGTTTCTTGTCTGCTTTGGCTGATTTGTGGAAATTCCAGATTTATGACCTGGCCCGTTATTTGAACAACAAGGTTTATAAGCGTGAGGTAATTCCACAGGCCACCATTGATATTATTCCAAGTGCCGAGCTGTCAAATTCGCAGAATATTGACATGGGTAAGGGCGACCCTATGAAGTATCCTTATCATGACTATCTGTTCCGCAGCTTTATTGAGCGGTGGGAAAAGGCTACACCAGCGGATATTCTTCGGTGGTATCGGGATGGTATGCTGGAGGACAAGCTGGGCTGCGAAAAGGGAATTGTCAAAAAATACTTCCCTACACCAAAGGAATTTATTCAGGATTTGGAATACTGGTGGCAGCAGTTCTCCGGCATGGCCGTTGCCAAACGCATCCAGGCCCCACCGATTATTGCGGTAAGCCGTCGTGCCTATGGCTTTGACCATCGGGAGGCTCAGAACGGAGTTTACTACACCAGAGCCTACAAGCGTCTAAAGGAAGAATTACTAAAAGATTAATCATATTTAAAAAGTCGTGAAGTCTGAGCCTGACTTCACGACTTTTAAATTTAAGCCGCCATACATGTTGACAAATCCTCGACATAGTACCACTATGACGGTGGTTAATCGCCTAGAAATAGACAGCTACTCTCAGCAAATCTGGGCGGACTAATTTAATCAATAACTAAAACTTAAATTTTCTGATGGTATTCTTTAGCATCTCGGCCTGACTGCTCAGCTCCTCACTGGCTGCTGCGCTTTCCTCTGCCGTGGCAGAATTATTCTGTACTACATTTGATACCTGGGATATACCCTGATTAAGCATTTCCAAAGCTGTACTTTGCTTTTCTGAGGCCGCAGCAATGTCACTGACTAAAGCAGCCACCTTCTCGACCCCATCCTTTATATCCTTTAGTGCATTGGCAGTTTCTCTGGCCAGCCTGGTTCCGGCATCTACATTTGCCATGGAGCCTTCAATAATATCAGTGGTTTCCTGGGCGGCCTTGGCACAACGGCTGGCAAGGTTTCTCACCTCATCAGCTACCACAGCAAACCCCTTGCCATGCTGACCGGCTCTGGCAGCCTCCACCGCAGCATTTAAGGCTAAAATATTGGTTTGAAAGGCTATTTCATTTATAACCTTTATTATATTGGAAATGCTCCTGGAGGAAATCCCTATATCATCTATGGCAACCAGCATATCATTCATCTGTAAATTACCCTTATCCGCCATAGACTTTGCGTCTACAGTCAGTCGATTTGCCTCGTCAGCATTGCCGGCCGTCATAGCCAGCTGATTGTTTATCTCTGCTATAGAGGCAGAAAGCTCCTCCACTGATGCGGCCTGGGTTGCTGCACCGTCAGCCAGCTGATTGCCGGAGTCCGATATATTTCTGGCTCCACTTGCCACCTGCTCTGACACCTGAGCAATCTGAAAAACAAGCTCATGAATATGCTTGGCCATATAATTAAAGGCCATGGCCAGCTTACCTATTTCATCATCAGAGGTGACATTCATTTCCGTAGTCAAATCCCCAGCTGCCATTTTTCTGGCATTGCTCTCCATATCCACCAACGGCCTGGTAATATGACGGCTAAACCAGCCTGCAACAAGGATTGACAAAATCAGGGATATTACCATTCCCAGACAAATCATCAGCATTAAATTTCTTGACTTGGCATTAAGTTCAGTCTTAGGCACAACCATAATATACTTCATGCCATTTTTCAAAACAGAACAGCCTGCCACATAAGACTCACCATTGTATGAAAATTCACATACCCTACGCTGATTTTTTTCCCCCACGAAGCTATCTAGAGCTGTAGCCATCTCCCGTAGGGTGGCAGGATACTCCGAATGCTTGCTGGCAATGATATTATTGTCAGTATCAGTCAAAATAGCATAGCCCGTATCAAAAATTCCTGCTTCAGAAATCTTCTTTTGGATAATATTGAAATCAATATCCATACCGGCAATACCAATTTCCGTTCCGTCACTGGCAAACAATGGTACCACGTAGGAAATCATATGTACATCGAGATTAGCATTATAATATGGATTCATCCAGGTTGGCCGATGGTTGTTTATTGGTATGTAATACCAACCTACATGAGCCAAATCAGTTTTAGGATATAAGGTTATATCTGTAGGAGTTATTTCCTTAAAAGGCCCTGAGGTACTGCTGCGTGTTCCTAAAACGCCTGCTGTGGGCGCCGATATTTCAGGATTGAATTTTACGTAATATGACATAGTGCCTTCCACACTGTCGGCGCAATTTTTTGCCATATCCCCAGCAGCAGCTTCTTCTCTTATAACATAGTAGCTGTCCGAATTCAGCCTTTCCAGGTCAGTTAAATCACCTATAACTCCAGCAGCCAAAGAATTGACCCCAGTTTCAACACAGGCCATGGTTTCATTTAAGTCCTTGGCATTGCTTTCACTGGTGGCAATCAGCTCCCTTTCTGCACTCTCCCCGGTAACACTCAGGGAATTATAAATTGCCATAGCACCAACAATGATTACTGATAGCACAGTACAAAAAAATATAGTAGCCAATAATTTAGTCCTGATAGAATGTAACATAAATTTCTTCGCCCCCTCCCTAAGTTTACATAATTCTAGATAAAGCCCTTAAATCCTCTAATAATATAGTTTTTAATGTACGAAAAAAGCCAGCGCTTTAAACGCTGGCTTCTGAATTCGGAGACTTATACCGGCTCAAACATATCCTTTCCGACACCACATATCGGGCATACCCAATCATCAGGAATGTCCTCAAAGGCAGTTCCAGGAGCAATCCCACTGTCCGGATCGCCAACCTCCGGGTCATAGATATACCCACAAGGTCCACATTGATATTTGCTCATACAATCTCCCCACTTTCTCTCCTAAATTTAATGACATCAAAACATCCACATTCCAACATTCATAACCTAAGAAAGAAGTTCGCCATTTTTTAAATTTTTCCTGTTAAATTCATTCAACCTCAGCAATTTTTTTATCAATGCTTTGCAGAATTTCGCCAATATCCCTTACCTCTTCCAACATACGCATAATCTCCATGCGGCAAAGATAAATTTTGTTGGCTAAATCATAATATTCATCTGCTATACTATTCATCATATCACTCTCAATTCCCTTCACTTAAATATTCTACACAAACAAGTAATAAAGTCAATGGAGGAAATTTATTTATCTATTTTTATATTCATAGTTAATATTTTAAGTTTATGAATAACTATTAATTATACAAATATATATTTATCTTATAATATTTTACCTCACACCAACGGATACCAGTAAAATGAGACTTATTCAGTGGGAGCTTTGGACTCCCACTGAATTTTAGTCGAATAAATCCTAAGCTTTACGGAAGCATCCAAGAGGCAAAGCCGATTGGATAATGCGCCCTATGCGAAAGTGTCCTGTGAAACGAGATTTCATTGAAGTTGAACAGTAGACACTCACCGCTACGGAAACATCCAAGAGTCAAAGCCGATTGGATAATGCACCCGTTAGCGTAGGGTCAAAATATCATCGTGTCAGTATACTAGCTGTTAGGGTATAATTTTGCTGTTTGTTCAGGATTTAGCTGATATGGGGGATATCTATGGAATTCATAAAAAAGCCGATGGAAATAGAAAATAAAAGTATGGAGATAATTGCACCATACTTGAAGGATTTAAATCTAAAGGACGAGGAAATCAAGGTTTATTCCAGAATTATTCATGCCGCAGGGGATGTGGAATATGCACCGATAATCAGGCTTCATCCGCAGGCGATTGCTGCCGGTAAGGAGGCCATAAAAAACGGCTGTAACATATTTACTGATGTGGAAATGGTTCGTACCGGTATCAATAAACGTAAGCTGGCTTCCTTTGGAGGGGAGGTTTTCTGTCGTGTAGCTGAGCCGGAAATAATTGATAAGGCTAAGAAAGAAGGCATTACCAGGTCCATGGCAGCTATGCGGAGCTTCGGTGAAAAAATTAATGGCAGTATAGTGGCCATAGGCAATGCGCCTACGGCATTGTATGAGGTTTTACGAATGGTAGAGCAGGATGGCATACGCCCGGCTTTGATTGTGGGTATTCCAGTGGGCTTTGTGGGGGCGGCGGATTCTAAAGCTGCATTGGCTAAGAATAATTTTGTGCCATATGTAACTGTAGAGGGAACCAAGGGCGGCAGTCCAATAGCGGCTGCGGTTATAAATGCCATTATGTATATTATTGACAATAATCGAGTTTAAGGAGCATTGACTATGGAATGGAGTATTCCAAGAATTGTTATTGCTGCTACCAAAAGCAGCTCCGGGAAAACAACCATTGTCAGTGGGCTGTTGGCAGCTCTTAGAAAAAGGGGCCTTAAGGTACAGCCTTATAAAATAGGCCCTGATTACATTGATCCGGGCTATCATCAGCTGGCCAGCGGCCAGCCCTCCCATAATCTTGATTCATGGCTTATGTCAAAGGAGACTATGCAACAGGTCTTTATAAATAATGCAATAAAATCAGATATGGCCATTATTGAAGGGGTAATGGGATTATATGATGGTGGCACTAAAGGAATAAGCTCTACGGCTGAGATTGCAAAGCTGTTGTCGGCTCCTGTGGCTATAGTTATTGACTGCAAATCCATGGGGGCATCGGCAGCGGCCCTGGCTTTGGGGTTTAGGGAATATGACCGGGAGGTACAGCTGGCAGGTGTCATCCTAAATCGATTAGGTTCGAAAAATCACGAAAAATTAATTCGCGAGGCAATGGAAAGGGTAAGTATTCCTGTTTTAGGCTGTGTCCATCGAAATGATGATTTCCATATGCCAGAGCGGCACCTGGGACTTCTTCCCATGGAGGAAAACAGTAATTTAGGATTTGTAGAGGAGCTGGGGGAGAAAATTGCTCAGGAGCTTGATATAGAGCAAATCATAAAGCTTGCCCATAATGCTTCTCCTATGCTACAGCTTGAGCCACCTGCTCCTGGTGGGGCTTCGTCAGTGGTAAAAATCGGGCTGGCCAGAGATGAGGCCTTTTCCTTTTATTATCCGGAAAGTATACGTGCTTTAGAGGAAAATGGGGCAAAGCTTGTGGAATTCAGTCCCCTTGAGGCTACTTCCCTGCCAGAGGTGGATGGGCTGATATTTGGCGGAGGCTTTCCCGAGATGTTTGCTGCTAAGCTATCGGCTAATCAAGAGCTACGTTCATTTATAAAAAATAAGGCTGAAGCTGGAATGCCAATCTATGCTGAATGTGGTGGCTTTATGTATTTAAGTGGGTCATTGGAGGATTTTGACGGCAGGATATACCAAATGTGTAATATTTTACCATGTAGGGTGCGAATGAATGATAAGCTGCAAATGGTAGGCTATGTTACTGCTGAATTGGAGCATGACTGTATATTAGGTCCCAAGGGAACCAGGATAAACGGTCATGAATTTCATTTTTCTTCAGAAGTTGATGGTGGAAATTCCTCTGGTCGGGCGTTTAGCTTCATTCGGTCACGAAATGGGGAGAAGTATTATGGTGGCTATTGTCAAAACAATGTGCTTGGCTCCTATTTGCACATGCATTTTGCCGGGTACCCAAGGGTGGCTGAGAGCTTTGTAAAGGCATGTTTAAAGTATAAAACTGATAAAAAGGACTAAATAAATGGGTAAAATAATTTTAGTTACTGGTGGTGCAAGGAGTGGCAAGAGTACCTTTGCCGAAAAATATGTGGCCAAATACGGCCATAAAATTGGATATATAGCTACAGCACAGATATGTGATGATGAAATGGAGTTTCGGGTAAAGCTGCATCAGGGCCGACGACCGTCTACCTGGGATACCTTTGAAAGTCCCTTTGATGCTCATGAGATAATAAAAGCTCAGGCTGGTACACATGATATGTTTTTGTTTGATTGCATGACCATTTATATTAGCAATATATTAAGTCAAATTGAAAATATTGATGAATTTGACAGGATTTATGACCTGATTACAGGGAAAATCTATAAATTAATTGATGCCATAAAGGCTTCACCGGCTACTGTGGTAATTGTTACCAATGAGGTAGGGGCTGGCATCGTTCCTGAAAGTAAGCTGGCTAGAATATACAGGGATTTATCAGGACTGGCCAATCAGCTTTTAGCCGAAGCCTCGGCAGAGGTTTTCCTGGTGGTGGCTGGACTGCCGGTTAATCTAAGGAAGCTTAGGGAAAATATTTAGGGCGTGTTGATTAATTCCATTCATCCATCTTCACAGGTCTTGACTGTCCTTGCGTCGTTGACAAATCCTCGACATAGTACCACTATGACTGTGGTTTGTCGCCTAGCAATAGACAGTCAATCACCGCAAATATGGA
>JAFVER010000134.1 GCA_017475925.1 Anaerovibrio sp.
ATAAAAGCGTCACACCATCAAAATGGACAACAGGTAATTACGTTGGATGGTGATACAGCTACAGATGTGCATTATTGTCGTGCTGCGTTAGTAACTGAGGAAAATGGACAGGAGGTAGTATCAGATAACTATATTCGCTATACAGATAAACTGGTAAAGCAGGATGGTAAATGGCTCATCAAGGACCGAGAGCAGCATTTTGTTATTACCAAGAAGCAGAATGTGTAATTGGGGGCGATTGCTATGGCAAAGACTTTGGTAATCTATTATTCCCGTAAGGGGGAAAATTATGTAAATGGCAGTATAAAAAGCTTGACCAAGGGCAATACGGAAATTTGTGCAGAATATATAAAAAAAGCCGTAGGGGCGGACATTTTTGAGATAGAGACACAAAAAGCCTATTCTACGGATTATACCAAATGCACAGTTGAGGCGAAGGATGAATTAAAAAACAACGCCCGTCCTAAACTAATTAAAATGTTGGATTCAGTGGCTGAATATGACAACATCGTAGTGGCAGGACCTTGCTGGTGGGGGACCTACCCTTGTGCAGTATTTACCCAGCTGGAGGCCTTGGATTTTTCCGGGAAAAAGGTATTCCCTCTTATGACCCATGAGGGCAGTGGCTTAGCAGGGGCCCCAGGAGCATTGAAAAAATACTGCAAAGGAGCAATTGTAGGTGAAGGCCTGGCTGTTCATGGTGCAGAGGCGTCCAGCTCAGAGGCAAAGGTATCAGCCTGGGCCGAGAAGAATTTGAAATAAAGCCATACACGGTTAAAAGGTATAAAGGAAAGGACAATAATATGGGCAAGGATGTAATGATAGTTACCGGGGCTGGTCAGATTTCCATGGCTATAGCCCGCAGAGTGGGCTTTGGCAAGAAAATAATACTTGGCGACAAAAGCATGGCTAATTGTCAAAGTATAGCCAAAATCATGAATGATGCCGGTTATGATGTGGAGCCTGTTGAAATGGACCTGTCCTCCCGAAAATCTATTTTGGCAATGCTCGCCAAAGGGCAGGAATACGGGGAGATTAAGTACATGGTCAATGGAGCTGGGGTTTCTCCTTCCCAGGCACCTGTTGAAACTATCTTAAAGGTTGATCTTTATGGTACGGCGGTGCTTTTGGAGGAGGTAGGCAGGGTGATAGCAAAAGGTGGCGCAGGGGTGACCATTTCCAGCCAGTCCGGCTGGCGTATGCCACAATTAACACCGGAGCAGGACAGACAGCTGGCTACGACACCAACCGAGGAACTGTTGAAGCTGGATATTCTTCAGACTGACAACATCCATGATACCCTGCATGCCTATCAAATGGCCAAGCGCTGTAATGAAAAGCGGGTAATGTATGAATGTATACGGTGGGGGGAACGTGGCGCAAGGATAAATGATATTGCGCCCGGAATTATCGTTACGCCTTTGGCCATTGATGAGTTCAACGGTCCGCGTGGTGATTTTTACAAGAATATGTTTGCAAAATGCCCGGCAGGCAGACCAGGTACGGCAGACGAAATAGCCAATATTGCCCAGCTCCTTTTGAGCGATGCTGGGGCTTTTATAACAGGTTCAACCTTCCTGACAGATGGCGGAGCAACGGCTTCCTACTATTATGGGCCGTTACAGCCATGAATTTTCTTAAGAAAAACCATTATTCCAATCTGCGACCATGAGGGCGGTGGACTTGCTGAAACGAAAAGCTCATACAGCTGGCATTTGAGCTTCCTCTGGTGGGACGAGGTTGCTGTAATATTCTATCTTTCCATTTTGTACATCATCGTAAAATTGCTGCTTCCAGTCGATATAGGCAATGGCTTCCTGTACGGATACCAGCTTTTCATGGAGTTCTTTCTGCTTTTGGGCCAGCATGATTTTGCGTTGGGGTATGGAGTCCTTGCCAGCCATACATAACCTTAGGTATTCTTTCATCTCTGCGATAGTCATGTCGCAGTTTTTGAGGCAGACAAGGCTTTTGGTCCAGGCAAGGTCATGTTTGTCAAAGACGCGGCGGTTGTTTTTGTCTCGCTTGACATAGGGAATTAGTCCCTGATTGCAGTAGAATTTTAAGGTTTCATAGGCAAGCCCTGTTTCATCACCGATTTGCTTCATGGTGTACATAAAAAATTCTCCCTTCGTAATTGATAAATCACTTGACAGGTTAATTATTTTACAAAAAAATGCTTGACCGGTAGCAACTACCGTTTGTTATGATTTGAGTGTAGCATAGATAGTTAAGTAAGACAAGTGTAAGCTTAGGCAAGGTTTTGACAGGAGGCAGATTATGAAATATCGCACATTGGGCAAGGATATGCGGGTTTCAGCAGTGGGACTTGGTTGCATGGGCATGAGTCATGGTTATGGCTCGCCTGCTGATAAGAAAGAAATGGGCGAACTTCTGGCTAAAGCTGTGGATATGGGCTATACCTTCTTTGATACAGCTGAGGTATACGGCACGCCAGAAAATCCGCACGTCAATGAAGAATTGCTGGGTGAGATGCTGAAGCCTTATCGTAATAAAGTGGTTATCGGCACGAAGTTTGGTGTGCATTTTGATTTGACTGCAACTACAGTCAATAAGCCGGTGGTTCCTGATGCCCGACCGGAAGTCATTCGAAAATCCGTGGATGACTCCCTGCGGCGGTTGCAGACAGACCATATTGACATTTACTACCAGCATCGGCAGGACCCGAATGTACCAGTTGAGGAAGTGGCAGGTGTCATGCAGGAGCTGATTAAGGCAGGTAAAATTCTGCGCTGGGGGCTTTCTGAGGTCAACGAGGATACCATCCGCCGTGCTCATGCAGTTTGTCCTTTGACTGCTGTACAGAATAGGTATTCTATGATGGTGCGTCACTACGAGTCGTTATTTCCGGTGCTTGAGGAACTGAGTATAGGGCTTGTGGCCTTCTCGCCCATGGCTAATGGTCTGTTGACGGGGGCTTATCAGGGGCAGACCTTTACGGATAAGATGGACTACCGCAGTATCATGCCGCAGTTCAGTGCCGAGGCCACGGCACAAAATGCCGATTTGTTCAAATTGCTGTATGATACGGCAGAACAGAAAAATGCTACCCCTGGGCAGGTTTCTCTGGCGTGGATGATTGAGAAAAAGCCTTGGATTGTGCCTATACCTGGTACACGCAAATTGAAGCGCTTGCAGGAAAACGCCAGTGCTGCGGATATTGAGCTTTCGCCGGCAGAAGTAGCAGCATTGGATACGGCACTGGATAATATGGAGATGTCCGCTGTTTTTGGTGGTTCAAAGGTAAAAGCACGTTGATTTTACCCTATACTAACGGGCGCTAAGGCTCCATCCTCTTAGGTGGGAGTTAAGCGCCCATAGCGGTGAGTGTCTACTGTTCAACTTCAACAAAGTCTTGTTTTACAGGACACTTTCGCATAGGGCGCATTATCCAATCGGCTTTGCCTCTTGGATGTTTCCGTAAGGCTTAGGATTTATTCGACTATGATTCAGTGGGAGTTAAAAGCTCCCACTGAATAAGTCTCATTTTACGGAGGTAGATGAAAATGGAGTATTTGGAGTTAAATAACAAGCTAAAGTGTCCAGTAGTTGGCATTGGAACTTATACGCTTTCACCGGCTGATGCGGAAAACAGTGTTAGGGAAGCCCTTAAAATGGGATATTCTCTTGTAGATACAGCAAATGCCTATGTTAATGAGCGAGCGGTAGGTCGAGCAATAAAGGATAGTGGTGTTAAGCGGGAGGAAATATTCCTGTCCACCAAGCTGTGGCCTTCAGAATATGAAAATAATAATGCTGTGGATGAGACGTTGGCACGCTTGGGGGTTGATTATGTTGATTTGTTATATATCCATCAACCAGCCGGCAATTGGTTAGCAGGTTATAGACAGCTGGAAAAGGCCTATAAGGCTGGTAAAGCAAAAAGTATCGGTATTTCCAACTTTGAGGGGAAATATATTGATGAGCTTCAGCACAAATGGGAAGTAGTACCTCAATTTATTCAGGTAGAGGCCCACCCATATTTTACGCAAAAAGAGCTTCGTCAGACATTGAATAAATATAACATAAGGCTGATGAGCTGGTATCCTCTAGGGCATGGTGATAAATCTCTTATAAATGAACCAGTATTTGTGGAGTTAGGGAGAAGGTATGACAAAAGTGCTGCTCAGATAATTCTTCGTTGGCACACCCAAATGGGGTTTGTAGTAATACCGGGAAGCAGAAATGTGGCTCACATAAAGGATAATCTTGATATTCTTGATTTTAAATTGACAGATGAGGACATGACAGAAATCGCCAAGCTGGATAAGAACGTACGTTATTATTATAGAACTGATGAGCAGTTGGTTCAGTTTGCTGCCTGGAAGCCAGCATATGAGCAGCTATAGGTAATTTTAACATGACTCGGATTACAGTACGAGGTGGAAGATGTTATGAAATATGATAAAATTTTGCTCCTAACCTTAGCTATGGGGCTTTTTGCCAGCACGGCAGGCGCTATGAGTCAGCCAGTTACATTGGCTGATCAGGGAAGCTTCTTTGCTGGCGGCAAGGTCGTGAAGTCTTCTGGTATTTATAAGGATGATGAGCCAACAAATTTTGATGGTGAAACCCTGCATGGTGATGCGGCCTATGTTTTTTGGCAGAAGCCGGTAAAGGCGAAAACAAATGCAATGGTATTTCTCCATGGCTTCGGGCAATCAGGAAAAACCTGGGAAACAACCCCTGATGGTCGGGATGGGTTTCAAAATATATTTCTTTCCAAGGGATATTCTGTCTATATTGTTGATGAGCCAAGACGGGGACGGGCCGGTAATTCCACCGTACCAATGGAGCTAAAGGCTCAGCCACAGGACCAGCTGTGGTACGATAATTTTCGTATAGGGCAATGGCCAAACTATTATGATAATGTGGCAGTACCGCGGGATGAGGAATCAAGAGCACAGTTTTTTCATCAGATAACACCAGATACCGGAAAGTTTGATGTGCAGGTGGTAGCAGAGTCCATGACTGCTGTAATGGAAAAAGCCGGTGATGGCGTACTGGTCACTCATTCTGCTGGTGGTGGTCCTGGCTGGCTTACCGCAGCGCATAGTGACAAGGTCAGGGGAGTTATTGCCCTGGAACCGGGAACATTTCCTTTTTTAAAGGAAGATATGCCTGAGGTGGAATCAACCACCAGTCCATTTCCTGCCCCGGGTATGGAAGTGAGCAGGGAGGAATTTCAGCGATTACTGAAAATACCTATGGTAGTATATTTTGGTGACAACATTAAGACAGGCAGTGAGCCGGATAGTCATTGGGGACTGGATAATTGGCGGGTACGTTTAAATCTGGCCAAGAAGTGGGAGCAAACTATGAAACGGCATGGAGGCGATGTACAGGTAATTTCTCTGCCTGATATTGGCATAAAAGGCAATACCCATTTTTTGATGGCCGATCTTAATAATATAGAGGTGGCTGATGCAATGGAAGCATGGATGAAGGAAAAGGGACTGGTGCAGGAGGTTATGCCTTTGCCCTTAGGAAAAGATATTTCAGAACGGTTTGTTGGTACGGTGCATCGAAATGATTTGATTGATACTGACGATATATACAAGCTGCCCCAGACCAATGTAATCACCTTTGAGCCAGGAAGTCACAGTGGTTGGCATACTCATGGCGCTATGACGGTAATTGGCATCGCAGGTCTGGGCATTTATCAGGAATGGGGCAAAGAGCCGGTGCTGATAAAACCCGGTGATGTGGTGCAGATTCCGGCTGGGGTAAGCCATTTTCACGGGGCTATACAGAGCTCTAGGTTTCAGCAAATTGTGATTTATGATAAAAATTGGCAGGCTCCAGCAACTTCTAAAGCGCATATTGGTCCCGTAACTGATGAGGAATATCATAGCATTAATTTTGCCAATCCAAAGACTTCTGACAGGGTTAATAGTAATGGGTATTTATTTAACTACTCACCAGAGCCATTTAAATCCCCTAATTTTAACAATCCAGTGTATTTAGGTAATGTTTTACCAAAACCTAATGAAGCAAATTCACCAGAATGGACCTATGTTGTTTTTCCAAGGGGAACATATAACCGCTGGCATAGGCATAAGACGGGGCAGGTACTCATTGCCACTGATGGTATAGGATATCATCAGATAAAAGGGGGAAAATTGGAAATATTGCATCCAGGTGATGTGGCATTTTGCCCACCTGGAGTGGTCCATTGGCATGGTGCGGCACCGTCAAGCAGCTTTGCCCATATTGCCATAAGTCCGCAGGACAATCACGAGGTTACCTGGTATGATTTCCCTGCTAAGGAATATTCTTTAATAAGTAAATGAAAACCCATACAGTTGGTCTTTAGGCATGTTTTTGTCTCTTCTTATTAAAAAATTTTTGTAAAAATGCTTGACCGGTAGTAACTACCGTTTGATACGCTTTGAGTGTAGCATAAGTAGTTGAACAATGGAAGATAGGCTACTAGCATTTTTGCGAAGGAGGATTTTTAATGAAGAGAGGCATTACTAAAAAAATAATTACTGCGTTAATGATTGGAGGCTTGATGACATTGGGACTTGGTGGAGAAATGACAGAGGCTGCGGTACAAAATACGAATCCATATGGCCTGGTATATGGAAATGCTATTACACATAATGAATCCGGTAAGGTAAATATCCGTCCTGTAGAGTATATGGTACAGGGGATTAAGGTCTCCGCTAATTTATATCTGCCGGCGGATTATGATGAGGCAAGCAGCAAGACCTACGCTGCGGTAACGGTTGCCCATCCTAATGGCGGCAGTAAGGAACAGGTAGCAGGGCTCTATGCCCAGCGTCTGGCGGAGCTTGGCTATATTGCCATTGCCGCTGATGCACGATATCAGGGAGCCAGTGGTGGTGAGCCAAGACTACGGGATTACCCATCTAATCGCATAGAGGATATAAGCGGTATGGTGGATTATCTGTTAACCATCAATAAGATTGATAAGTCGCGCATTGGCTCATTAGGAATTTGTGGCGGTGGTGGATATACTTTGGCAGCAGCTCAAACTGATAAACGTATCAAGGCGGTAGCCACATTGTCTATGTTTAACTCCGGTCGTGTACGCCGCAATGGTTTTCAGGATGCCGATGTGCAGGGAATCCAGAAGCGTCTTCAAAGAGCAGCAGAGGCCAGAGAAAAGGAATTGTCAGGTGAAATCGTCTATGAGGGCTTCTTACCTCCAAATTCTACTGATGAGCAGCTACGGGCCAAAATGGCTGAGTTACCGGAAAACACCCTATATCGTGATGGAATCGAATATTATGGACTTTCTCATCGCCATCCCAATGCCACAGGCAGTTATACCACAGAATCCTTTATGAAGCTTATGGCCTTTGATGTGGAGGATAGAATGGACCTCATTAATCAACCGCTTTTGATGATTGCTGGTGAAAAAGCAGACACCCTCTATATGACGGAGGATGCTTATGTCAAGGCCATCGGCACGGATAATAAGGAGCTGTTTATGATTGAGGGTGCCAGCCACATTCGCACCTATTGGGTTCCAGAGTATGTGGATAAGGCAGTGAATAAACTTAGTGTATTTTTTAAGAATAATCTGTAAAATGAGACTAACTTATTCAGTGGGAGCTTTAAACATCCACTGAATATTAGTCGAATAAAATGAGCTTTACGGAAGCATCCAAGATGTAAAGCTGATTGGAGGCTTCCGTTAGCGTAGGGTAATTAATTATGGGAGGTTGATTATCTTGAAAAAATTATTAACCATTATTTGCCTGGCATTATTTGCCATTATGACAGCGGCCTGTGGGTCAGCAGAAACCCCTGCCAAAAGTGAAAAGACGGTATCAAATAACAATTCCGTCAGCACTCAGGCACCAGCTGCGCAGGGAAAGCGTATATTAGTCGCTTATTTTTCCCGGGCGGATGAAAATACCGGTGGCGTAGGCTATATAGAAAAGGGTAATACCCGGATTTTGGCGGAAATGGTGGCCGATATAACCAAGGGTGATTTGTTTGAAATAAAGACCGTAAAGCCATATCCTAAAGAGTATCAACCAGCTATTGAATATGCAAAAAAGGAAAAGGAAAACAAGGAACGGCCAGAGATAGTAGGTCCTTTGCCGGATATGAGCAAGTATGATGTGGTATTTTTAGGCTATCCTATCTGGTGGGGAGACTTGCCAATGGGAGTATATACCTTTTTAGAAAAGGAAAATTTTTCCGGTAAGACAATTATTCCATTCTGTACCCATGAAGGCAGTGGACTGGCTGGCACGGAGAGTTATATAAAGGATACCACAAAAGCCAATGTATTGCCTGGCTTGGAAATGCGGGGTAAAAAGGCTCAGACTCAGCAGACTGAAGCCAGAAAAGATATGGAAAAATGGGTAAAAGAAAGCTTAGAGAAATAATTCAAAATTTCATGTAAGGGCGTGTGTACACTATTTGTGTATACTAAGTTTAGGTATTGCACCTTGATTTCAGCGATATATCTATGTGGAAAGTTTGAATATATAAGCTGTAGATGAAAATGGAGTATTTGGAACTATTGCCAAGGTGGATAAAAATGTGAGATACTATAAAAGCTGGAAGCCGGAGTTTGAATCAGTATAAAATATCAGGGGTGAGGTCTTGTGAATAGACGTAATTTTATCATAGGCGGTGTGGCTGCTGTGGGGCTGGCTGCTGTTGGCGGAATAAGCTTTATACATCGGCCGGAGTTCGGGCGGCTGCCCCAGGGGGAGCGATTGGCCCGTATTCAGGATTCACCCCATTATATAAACGGTCAATTCCAAAATCTGGTGCCAGTTCAGGTAATGCGGGAGGATAGCGGGGAAAATCGGTTTGTTGCTACGGCAAAGTTTTTGTTTGGGGATAAATCTGCCCTGTCACCCCAGGAGCCAATGCTTTCGCATAAAACAGATTTAAAGTCCCTGGATATTTCCCGGGATTTGGTGGTATGGATGGGCCATTCCACATTTTTCCTGCAATTAGGGGGAAAAAGAATTTTAATAGATCCAGTGTTTAGCTCCTACGCTTCTCCAGTGTTTTTCATTAACAAGGCTTTTCCGGGCAGTAATATTTATACCGCTGAGGATATGCCGGAAATTGATGTACTGGCTATTTCTCATGACCATTGGGATCATTTGGATTATCCAACGGTTATGGCTCTAAAGTCCAAGGTGAAAAATATTGTCTGTCCGCTGGGGGTAGGGGAATATTTTGAACAGTGGAGTTTTAATCCGCAAATTTTACATGAAGAGGACTGGGACACGGAAATAAAACTGGAAAAGGATTTTTCCATTAATATTGTGTCTTCTCAGCATTTTTCCGGTCGTTTTATTACACCGAATCCCACCCTGTGGTGTGGTTTCGCCTTTATTACGCCAGGACATAAGGTGTATTATAGCGGTGATGGAGGCTATGGCGAGCATTTTAAGGCTATTGGCAGGCAATTCGGTGGGTTTGACCTGATGCTAGGCGAAAATGGCCAGTATAATATGGCCTGGCATGATATTCATATGCTGCCAGAGGAAACAGCCCAGGCAGCTGAGGATGTGGGAGCAAGGATGCTGCTTCCGGCTCATGGAGGCAAGTTTGCCCTGGCCCGGCATCCGTGGCAGGAGCCTTATCAGGAATTAACAAGGTATAGTCAGGGGAAAAAATATAAACTACTTACCCCGGAAATCGGTGAAGCGGTCTATATAGATGACTCACAGGCACACAATTTTTCCCCATGGTGGGAACAGATGAAATAAAAACAGAGACTTATTCAGCAGGAGTTTGATATGCTCCCCTGAGTAAGTCTCTGTTTTAGCATCAGACTAGGCTGCTCCGGTATTGCAGGCAATCCTTTTGGCGAATTGCCATAGAATGAAGGAAAAGGCTATAGCTGACAGCATAATAACCGTTAATCCATGAATATAATTAGGCCATGGCAGAGAGGCTGCCATCATACCAATGCTGCCAAACATGGTCTGGACAAACTTGATAACCGATGAAGCTGTACCAGCATTGTCCTTTGTAATACTCAACAACCAATTCATGCAGTGCGCCTTGGTTATTGAATTTCCCAGGGTAAAAGGAAGGTAACAGAGTAAAAATATAACAGCTCCCTTTTGTCCCATTGTAAGCAAAGCCAAACCACTAAAAACAGCAAATGAATAACAAACATGAGTAAGACCGGGCTTGGATAACCGACTGCTTAATTGCAGATACAAAAAGGGTCCCAGCATGGAAAGGCCTGCATTGATAGCATAGAAATGGCTGTAGGTTTGGGGTGATAAACCATAATTTTCAATGTATATAAAAGAAGATAAATTTATGTAGGCCATAAATGGAGTTGAAAAACAGGCAAATACCAGAAGCAGCAGTATAAATTTTTTCTGGTGGGCAACAGCTAAAAGTAAAGACAAAGATTTTAGCATAGTGCCATGATAGCGTTCCTGTGGTACCAGGGTTTCTGTAAACAGGCAGGCCAACAAAAAATTAATTGTGCCTAAAATAGTCAATAAAACAAAAGCTCCGTGCCATGCTGTAAAGGTAAGCAGCAGTCCTCCAACCACAGGCGCTGCCATTGGTGCTATTACCCCCAGGGACTGAGTAACAGCCAGCATTTTTTTCATGACCTCTCCGTGGAACAAATCCTTTATCAGTGCAGTTGATACGGTTATAATAGCCCCGGCACCGATTGCCTGGAAAATTCGTCCGCCTATCAGGACATATATATTTGGTGCCAATGCGCAAATAATTGAAGCGACGGTAAATATGGAGGTTCCAAATAATAAAATAGGGCGTCGTCCATATTTATCACTTAAAGGACCAAACAGTATCATTGAAATGGCATAAAATATAAAAAATGCAGTAAGAGTAACACTTACCAATGCCTGGGGGGCATTAAAATATCCCCCCATTTCCGGCAAAGCAGGCAAATATAAATCCGTTGACAATGGAACAAACATATTCATGAAAGCAATAAAAGCTATCATAAATTTTCCAGTTATGTATTTTTGATTTATAGAAGCTTTATTGATAAAAATCACCTATTTTACGTTAACGACGCTATTTTGACATCAGAACATTTTTTATAAAAATTGCTACACATAAAACAGCGAAGATTATACCGACGGGATAGCTGATGCTTGTACCAAGCTCCAAGCCCTCCTTGGCCTGAATGATATATGTCATGCTTACGGCGGACATAAAGGTTGCC
>JAFVER010000135.1 GCA_017475925.1 Anaerovibrio sp.
CGGAGTTCTATAGTAGCAGTAGTGCACTAAGCTCACTCTGCGCCTTTACTGCTTGATTTCGCTAAGTGCACCTTGCATACATAGAACTTACCCTTCATTTGCGCCCTAACGGGCTTAATTCACGGAGTTCTATAGTAGCAGTAGTGCACTAAGCTCACTCCGCGCCTTTACTGCTTGATTTCGCTAAGTGCACCTTGCATACATAGAACTTACCCTTCATTTGCGCCCTAACGGGCTTAATTCACGGAGTTCTATAGTAAAATCACGCTGTTGTCATGAAGCATAACCAAGTACCGCTCGGCAACCCTCACCCCCAAAATTTCCTGAATGGCATCTGTATACAGCTTTATCTGTAGCTCGTATTTTGCCTTAACTGTATCCGGGTTGGTGTCCCTGTCAGTTTTATAATCCATAAGCACATAATTGCCATTGTCCTCTTTAAACAGCGCATCTATGACTCCCTGGCTAAAAATAAATTCCCCGGCGACATTATCATAGTATTCATTGGCATCAAGTGCACGACTAAAGGGCAGCTCCCGCCAGCGCTCAGTCGCCTTTATATACCTTTGTCCCAGTGCAGATTGGAAGAAGTTCGCTACAGACCGGACATTTATAAAAGCTGCCTGCTCCCTGGTTATCAGCTCCTGGGCAATCATTCTGTCGATCTGATGTCTTATACCAGCTGAATCAAGCTTTTTTGACAAATCAAGCTGCTGCATTACAGTATGCATCAGTGTACCATATTCATTGCCCCGCAGGCCTGCTTTACCTGCCTCTGCCTGAACAAACTGCGGCCGATTGAAAATATATTCCCGTTGCTGTTCAGCAATTTGTTGACTATCCTCTGGTTGTATAATGGCGGCAAATTGACGCTTTAGTTCTGATACAGTAAGCTTAGCCGGTACTTCTCTAGTGCCACGGTAATCATATTCATAATTAAAAATTTCTGACAGAGCCTCTGCCCCAGCTGCTCCTTCTATTTTTTCACCCAGACGGACAGCCGACAGTATATCATTATCCATGGCCTGTACCTGCTTTACCCCCTGGATGCTGTCAGCATTTATCATAGTAACAGTCCACCGGGAGGTCTCCCCCATGGCACATGGTATCGCCACCCGATTTTTGGTTGTTCCGGCACACTCCCAAAGCGGAGCCCCGTCCCGATGACGGGCTACTGTCATTGCTACCCAGTCAAGATAGGAATTTACCTCCAAAAGGGCATGCACCGGAATAACCTTATTGGTGGAATCAATAAACTCACACCATTTGCTTGCCGCCGTCTCCAGGCCGCCCTTGCGTCCCACCATAATAAGCTTTTCTCTGGCCCGAGTCATGGCAACATACAATACCCGCAGCTCCTCGGCCTTCAGCTCCCTTCGCAGCTGAGCCTTAACAGCCAGCCGTGGAAAAGCAGGATATTTCACCATAAGCTCAGGACTGATAAAATTCAGCCCCAGCCCCAGCTTCTTATGGACCAATACCTCGTCCCGCAAGTCCATTTCATTAAATTTTTTACCCATATCCGCAATGACCACCACCGGAAATTCCAGCCCTTTGCTTTTGTGAATAGTCATTACCCGAACCACATCCTCACCCTCTCCAAGGGTTCTTGCCATGGAAAGGTCCGTTTCCATAGCCTGCATACGCTGAATAAACCGCAAAAACCGAAAAAGTCCCTGATAATCCGTATTCTGATACTCCTGGGCCCGCGTTACCAGCATTCGCAGATTAGCCTGTCGCAGCGTTCCCCCCTGTAGGCTGCCCACATATTCATAATAACCGGTATCCCTGAATATCTGCCAAATCAACTCCGGCACACTTATTTGTCTGGAAAGCCGTCGCCATTCACTGAGCTGATTCAGAAAGTTATCCACCTTTTCCTTTATTTCCAATGACATTCCCGAGGCTGGTGTATTGACCTCCAGCAACGCTGAATACATATCTCCAGAGGAAGCGGCCGACTTAATCTGGGCTAATTCTGTCGCCGTAAGGCCCACAACTGGTGAAAAAAGCACTGCCGCCAAATAAATATCCTGCTGAGCATTATCAATGACTGACAAAAGAGAATACATTAGCTGAATTTCTCTGGTATGAAAAAATCCTTCATTGGCATTGGCATACACCGGGATATCATTTTGCTGTAATATTTCCTGAATTATCTCCCCCTTGCTTTGCGTAGAACGAAGCAATATCACCATATCCCGCCAGGTCACAGGCCGATAACCATTGTTTTCTGAAAAGGACTTATCAAACACCATAGCACCGCTTTCCTTTATTTCCTTTAAGCGGGTGGCAATGTACTGAGCCTCCAGCTCAAAATCCGCCAAATCATCAGCAGCCTCTTCATCATCAACGAATTCATCAGACTGCCCATCCTCATCAGGCTGGGTGTTTTTTTGACTATCCTCTGCCTGAGCCTCCGCCCCCCGGGGATTAATTATTACCAGCTCTACATTTTTATCCAGCACCTTCCCCACCGTCGGCTCACCGTAGCCATATGGCTCACCCTCGTTTAGCATGGCGCGTTGGTCATATTCAATTTCATTGGGCTCGGTAGTCATTACCTGAGCAAATACATAATTTATTGCTGACAATATTTCCCGCCGGCTTCGGAAATTCTTTCCTAAAGTAATAAGCTCCCCACCAAGAGCTCCCTCCATACCATAACCATGATATTTTTTCAAGAAAAGAGCCGGCTCTGACGAGCGAAAGCCGTAAATACTTTGCTTTACATCGCCTACAGTAAAGATATTGCCATTGTCCTCACCGGCAATGAGCCTGACTATGGCCTCCTGCACCTCATTAGTATCCTGATATTCATCAACCATGATTTCCTGATAATGCTGTCGAAGCTCCATGGCAATGGACGATGGCACCAGCTCCCCCGGCCTGGCTGACGGTTCAACCAAAATATCCAGTGCCAAATGCTCCATATCACTGAAATCAACTATGCCGCGCTGACGCTTGGCTGCTGCAAAGGCCTCAGAAAAATCCTTTACCATGCGCACAATACACTTCACATCATCACCAATCAGCTTTAAATCCTCCAGCGCAGTAGCCTCATCATCAAGAACGAACTCTGTCCTGAGTCCTCCCAGCAGCTTTTTTATCCCGTCCCGCACCTCCTTAAAGGCATCCTTGACCTCCGGCTCCACATTCTTGGTTATCCGGGGCAAAGCCGGCTGCTTGTCCATTGGCACCAGAGCCTGGTATATTTCCTGCCAGCCATTATCAAGCCCTTTAAGCAGAGCATTAACCACCTGCTGATAAAATTCAACCAACACATTGAACTTTGCCCGCACGGATTCATCAGAAAAATTTTCCACAATGTGGCTTAACTCCACCAGCTGCTTTTGGGCTGGCTCCACTCGACATTTAATCTCCCGTTGCAGCACCGGCCACCATTTAGTATCCATCAACGGGGAAAATTCGCCACCAGCCGGCTCATAATCCCGCTCCAGCTCAGTGAGCCAAAGTTCAGGGAAGGGCTGATTACGGGATTTTTCATGGAGCTTTAAAATGATGTTATATAAAACACTGTCCCCCCGATCAGTGCCATATTTTTCTGCAAATCGGTTTAAGGCCTCATCCTCATTGGTGTATTTAGCCTCAAACATTTCGTCAAGTATATCAAGCTTTAATATCTCCAGCTCATTTTCATTGGCAACACGAAATTTTGGCTCCAAATCAATGGTATTAAAATTATTTTTTATTACACCTTGGCAGAAGGAATCAATAGTGGAAATTGATGCCCCAGAAAGAAGAATAAGCTGTCGTTCCAGGCGACGTACTATTTTTTTACCGGCTTTATTTCCCTCAATAGCGGTTAAAATGGCCTCCTGAAGCCGTTTTTTGATGCGCTGCTTCATTTCCTCGGCAGCAGCCTTGGTAAAGGTTACCACCAAAATTTTATCAATGTCCCAGGCATTTTGCTCCGTGGCCGGGTCCCGCAAAAGATGAGACACCACCCGCTCCACCAGCACCGCCGTCTTGCCTGAACCGGCAGCGGCTGATACCAATATATTTTTACTGTCCTCACCAATGGCTTGCAGTTGTTCCTGTGACCACTTCATCATTTGCCCTCCATGCTGTCATTGTCTTTATTTGCGTCAATACGCTCTTGAACAGACTCGATAGCCCCAGCTTCATCTATGGTAAGCCGTTTGTAATCATAGCCCGGCAGCTGTGGCTCAAAGCCACACAAAGGATGATATTTACAATACCTGCAGGGAGTCATCTTTTGAAGCCTATAAGGTTCGATTTCTATATGACCATCCATTATCCGATGACCGGTATCCTGAAAAATCAACTCCACATATTCCATCAAAAGCTGGAATTCCTCCTGACTTTTGAGAATTTTAAGGCTTTTCCTGTCAAAGTCGCCATCCTTTTTCAGCCCGACCTTTATGAACCTGCTGCTTTCTCCTGCCCCCAGCATACTGTCAATCTGCTGAACAACCGCCTTATCCATAAGTATCCAGCCCGGCATCCGCAGCTCCTTATCTATACCAGCTCGTATTTTCTCCACATCCTGACAATGACGCTCCATTTTCACCATTGGTTTTTTCAGGAAAAAATACAGCATCCCCGCTGGCAGTGCTTTCCCACTATTACCCCTTGCCAACAGCTGAGCTGCCACCAACAGATAGGTTAAAAGCTGTAGTCTTAAGCCATAATATACCTCCACCATATTGATTGCCGCGTAACCAGTTTTATAATCCATAACCATAAAGTACTGACCATCCTCGCTTAAATCAATTCGGTCAATCTGGCCGATTAAATTCAGACGGGTTCCGCCATGAAGCTGATAAACCACCTGTAGGGTATCATCGGCAGCAAAGGACCGGCCAAAGGAGCATTCAAACAGCTGCGGCGAAAATTTACTTACCCGGTCAAATTCACACAGCCGTTCAAGGGCAAACTTGGCCGTCTTTTCCAGTCTCTTTAGCTGGATTTCCAGCTGACGGCTGGAATAAAGCATGCCGTTGTTAAGGCGTGGCGCCAGCTTGTGCAATATATCATGGCACAGGCTGTCCCTTTCCGCATCCGTCAAATCACTCCAATGCCGATTAGCGGCCTTTAGCTTTTCGCCGAACTCCCGAAAAACCCCATGAAGCAATGTGCCAAGCTCTGGACTGGTAAACCGGTTTATTTTTCTCTCCCGCAGCTTCAGCCCATGCTGGGCAAAATACTGAAATGGACATTTGTTATAGCCCTCAAAGCTGGTAACTGAGCCTGTCAGCCAGCCATTTTTCGCATATATAGCCTTGGCAATATTCTGGGGCAGCCTTTCCAGCCGTGAATTAAAAAACAGGCCATCACGCACTAAATCAAGCTGGCGGCGTACCCTGGTATTTTCCCTAAGCCCGTTGTACACCTGTTGCCACAATGGCGGTAATTCTCCCGTATCCCGAAGCTTTCTAAGAGCAGCTGCCAGGGCTGACAGGCTTTGTCGAGGTCTAACAAGCATAAAAAGCTGGTCATTTTCTGAAAATGTCTCCATCCAATCCAAGGAAATGGTTTTCAGGCTGTTTCTAGGCAACAGCTCCCTGATTTTCCCTACTATTTCAGTACCGCTCACCGCTTCACCGGCCGCTGTAGACAAGGCATAGGACACCCACATATATTCTCTGGCCTGAGTAAAGGCCTTATAAATAAGATAACCTTCGTTAAAGCTGGCTTCTTCACCTAAGAGTGACAGCTCGATTATATTTTTCTGATTAATATGCAGCCGATCAACATCTGATAATACAATATTTTCCATCGGCCGCCGTGGCATAATCCCAGCATTCGCACCCAGAATATATACAGCTCTGATATTGTCCAGACTGTTTTGGTCAAAGGAGGCAATATTGACATAATCCAGCCCTGGCGGTATAAGGGCCATTTCCAGTGCGGACAACCCTTCTTCCAGCAAAAGCAGAAGCTCTTTGTTGGATATTACCGTCTCACCGCTGACCTCCACCAGCTGATCCAGCATTTCCATTATGTCGTTCCACACCTGCTGATGCTCCCTGGCAAAATCCAAATCTCCGTCATGGACCGCCTTATCTGCCCATTCCTGCAAGGTTTGAGGAACCTCCAGCTCCATTAGGAATTCATAAAGGGCCATTATCTTGGTGCGGGCAGTTCTCCCCTGTCCCAGTCCGTTTTGAAGCTTAGTCAATGGCTCTGCTACCAGCCGACGCAGCTGGTCGGCGGTTCCACTGCGCAGCTGCTGAGCTTCACTGATTTGTTCCGTTTCATTATCAATAGAATATCTGGAAAAATATTCCCAGGTGGCCTCCTGCTGCCACACCCTGGCCCCCTTCAACACAAATTCCAGACAGTAATTTTCCAGCAAATCAATCTGCTGATAGGTTAAATGGAAAAATCCGGTTTTTATACAGCAGAATATATCCTCATACTGCCAGCCTGCTGTATACCGTCCCCCACCAACTACAGAAATTGCTGAACGAATCAATTCAGCCACTGGATGATTGGCACATTGACGCTTTTTGTCACTAAAATACGGAATATCATAATCCTTGAACACAAACTTTACCAAATCCCCATAGCTGTCCCAATCACGGATTAAAACCCCAATATCCCGCCATTTGTATTTTCTGTCCTTTACCAGATGAATTATATCCGCCGCCGCAGCCTCCACCTCCAAACGGCTGGTAGCCGCTTCTACCACTGATATATCCTCAGCCTTATCCAATCTCCCTACTCTACGTTGATCAAAGCTGGCTTCAATTTCCTTCAGCACTGGATTAACAAACCTTGCCCCACCGGTAAAATGCCGATATTCCACAGAAATATCCAGCCTCTGGGCTAATTTCACAAGACGATTTCTGGCGGTATAGGCTCTGTTAAACAAACCGGCAGCTTCCACGTTGGTCCATTGACCATGAGCTGTATTCATATCATCCATATTGAAGGTAACATGAATATCCCTGGCATACCTGAATAAGCCCTCCAGCACCTGCATTTCCAGAGGATTAAAAAACAGAAAGCCATCCAGCCACACCTCCGCTCCTGCAACCGTAGCAGATGCCGGGATTTTATCCACCAAAATATTCATTATATCCTTGCCATCAGTGTAAGACTCAGCCATGGCAGCATTAAAATCAGCGTACAAAAGTGATAAATCAGTCAGCTTTTGATTTAACCGCTTATCCTCGATATACTCACTGGTTTTAGCCAAAAGCTCAGGGGATATATCATAGCTTTTAAACTCGTCTATAATACCGCTTAGAACACTGGAAAACCCCCGCTGTCCGGCCGCCCGGCCAAATACCGTAAGCTCCTTGCGGCGACTGTCTAAAATACGCTTCAACAGCAGCTGGCGTCCCAAATCGCTGATACCCTTTTTCAGCCCACCGCCAGTTTCCTGTAAAATCTGATAGGCAAATCGTTTAAAGCCATAAACCCGACACCGCATATATCCATTTCCCTGTTCAGGAAGCATGGAAACCAATTCCCGCTCCACCTTATAGGTCATGTGCTCTGGCAAAAGCAAAATAATAGCCGGCCCCAAGGGTCTTTTCTTTAGCTCTTTACATATTTCATTTAGGCAATAGGTTGTCTTGCCACTTCCCGCCCGGCCCGTAATAATTTCCAGCATAAAGCTCCCTCCGAAATTGATATATACTATATTATATAAACTGTCATTAAAATAATCCATCCCGAAAAAAAAGGAGCATTACGCTCCTTTTTAGATAATTATAAATTCTACTTAATCCATTTTAAAATGCTCAACGGCCTTAAGCATATCCTGAGCCATGTTCGCCAACACCTTACTGGAATCCGCTATCTCACTCATAGTTGCCGTAAGCTCCTCACTGGCAGCAGATACACTTTCAGCCTCGGAGGAAACCGAGGAGCTTTTTACCGAAACCGACTGAATAGCCTTTTCAATATTCTGGGTGTTATCACTAAGGGCAACAACAATATTGTTCATAGCCTGCGACTCCTCCGCCACCTTGCGGACCATTTCGGCAATCTCGTTAAAGCTTGAGCCGGAAGCCTGAACCACCTTGGTGCCCATTTCCACCCGGCTTACCCCTTCATTCATTACCGTCACTGCCCTTTGACTCTTATCCTGAATGGATGTAATAAGGCCGGCAATTTCCCCCGCCGAGCCACTGGACTGCTCAGCCAGCTTTCTGACCTCATCAGCTACCACAGCAAAGCCACGGCCATGCTCACCGGCACGGGCGGCCTCAATAGCTGCATTCAATGCCAGCAAATTGGTTTGATCGGCAATAGAGGATATGGTATCAACAATCTTACCGATGCGGTCGGATTCCTCACCAAGCTCAGTAATAACCTTAGCTGACTGCATTAC
>JAFVER010000136.1 GCA_017475925.1 Anaerovibrio sp.
AAGCCGATTGGATAATGCGCCCTATGCGAAAGTGTCCTGTGAAACAAGACTTCGTCGAAGTTGAACAGTAGACACTCACCGCTATGGGCGCTTAACTCCCACCTAAGAGGATGGGAGCCTTAGCGCCCGTTAGTGTAGGGTAAAAGTCAGACAAATATTAAAAGTCTCCTTATTGATAAAATATGACAAAAGTTATACCATAATATACATGTGAATATCTGTAGATAGGGGTGGTTTTATTTCTATCGTTGACGAGGTTGAAGCAAAACAGAATATTGGTATAAAGCAGCTTCAATATCTCCTTGATGGAAATGAGGCTGATTATCTGAAAGAGAGAGCTGTGGCGGTCAGAAAACAATATTATGGTACTGATGTATATATTCGTGGCTTGATTGAATTCACAAACTATTGCCGCAATAATTGCTACTACTGTGGCATACGTCGGGGCAATTCCCAGGTGGACAGGTATCGTTTATCCTCTAAAGATATTTTGGATTGCTGTGCCGAGGGGTACAGGTTGGGCTTTCGTACCTTTGTGCTTCAAGGCGGGGAGGATTTATTTTTTACTGATGAAAAAATTTGTCAGCTGATAAAAAGCATAAAAAAAGGATTTCCTGACTGTGCAGTGACACTTTCCATCGGGGAGAAATCACGGGATAGCTATGAGAAATACTTTGCTGCTGGGGCCGACAGGTATTTACTTCGCCATGAAACCGCCAATTATGAGCATTATCGACAGCTGCATCCACCGGATTTGTCCCTGGACAACCGGAAAAGATGTCTGAAGGCTTTAAAGGGCATTGGCTATCAGGTGGGGGCCGGCTTTATGGTAGGCTCTCCGGGACAGACTAAAGAAACCATATATGAGGATTTGCAATTTTTAAGGGAATTAAATCCACATATGGTAGGGATTGGCCCCTTTATTCCGCAGGGTGACACTCCTTTTGGTAAAGAGCAGGCTGGCACAGTAGATATGACAGTGACCCTACTGGCCATTATCAGGCTGCTTTTGCCCAGGGTGCTGCTGCCGGCAACTACAGCTCTGGGAACCATTGACACTATGGGCCGGGAAAAGGGCCTTATGTCCGGAGCCAATGTGGTGATGCCAAACCTTTCACCGAAACGGGTTCGTGCAAAATATGCGTTATATGATAAGAAAATCTGTACTGGCGAAGAAGCGGCTGAGTGCATTGAATGTTTAAAAAACAGGGTTGGTAATATCGGCTACAGGATAGTTTGCAGCCGAGGAGATTATATAGACAGGTGATTGAAAATGTATGACATGAAATCAATGAAGGCGGAGGAGTTTATTGCTGATGAAGAAATCAGGGAAACTCTGAAATATGCCGATGAAAACAAGGACAATATGCAGGTAATTGATGAAATCATTGCCAAGGCAAAACTGGGAAAGGGCCTTACCCATCGGGAGGCATCAGTTCTTTTGGCCTGTGATAATGAGGAAAAGCTTAAAGAAATATATGAGCTGGCCAAAAAGATAAAAGAGGATTATTATGGCAACCGTATTGTGCTGTTTGCACCGCTGTATTTGTCCAATTATTGCGTCAATGGGTGCCTGTATTGTCCTTATCATCAAAAGAACAAGCACATCAGCCGCAAAAAGCTGACCCAGGATGAGATACGCCAGGAAGTCACCGCTTTACAGGATATGGGGCATAAGCGGCTGGCTATTGAGCTGGGGGAGGACCCGGTAAATAATCCTATTGAGTACGTGTTGGACTCCATAAAAACTATTTATGACATCAAACACAAAAATGGTGCTATACGTCGGGTAAATGTTAATATAGCGGCCACAACGGTAGAGAATTACCGCCGGTTAAAGGAAGCTGGTATTGGTACGTATATTCTTTTTCAGGAGACTTACAATAAAAAATCCTATGAGGTCCTGCATCCTACCGGCCCTAAGCATGATTATGCCTATCATACTGAAGCCATGGACAGGGCCATGGAAGGGGGCATTGACGATGTAGGGCTGGGAGTTTTATTTGGCCTTGAAAGCTATCGCTATGAATTTGCCGGTATTTTGATGCATGCTGAGCATCTGGAGGCAGTTCATGGGGTGGGCCCACATACCATAAGTGTACCACGGGTCAAAAAAGCCGATGATATTGACCCATCCGCCTTTGATAACGGCATAAGCGATGAAATGTTTGAAAAAATCATTGCCCTTATTCGGGTGGCTGTGCCTTATACAGGAATGATTATTTCTACCCGTGAGGGACAGCAGGTTAGAGAGAAGGCCCTGGCACTGGGAATTTCCCAGATAAGTGGGGCCTCCCGCACCAGTGTGGGCGGATATGTGGAGGAGGAGCCGGAGGAGGATAATTCGGCCCAGTTTGATGTCAGTGACCGTCGTACTCTGGATGAGGTTATAAATTGGCTGATTACTTTAGGCTATGTACCAAGCTTTTGTACGGCCTGCTATCGGGAGGGGCGCACCGGAGACCGGTTTATGGCATTGTGCAAAAGCAAGCAGATATTAAACTGCTGCCATCCAAATGCCCTTTTGACATTGAAGGAATATTTGGAGGATTATGCTGGTGATGATACTAAAAGCAAGGGCTTGGCCATGATAGACAGAGAACTGGAAAAAATTCCAAATGAAAAGGTTCGGCAGATTGCCAAACAGCATTTGGCAGAAATCAGTGAAGGAAAGAGGGATTTCAGGTTTTAATATGGCAGAGATAAATTCAACCCCTAACGCAAATCGGCTCCACATTGGAATTTTTGGCAAAACAAATAGCGGAAAATCATCACTTATTAACGCAATTACCGGGCAGGAGGTATCAATAGTTTCTGATGTGCCGGGGACTACCACTGACCCGGTTTACAAGGCCATGGAAATAAGCCCGTTGGGTCCCTGTGTGCTGATTGATACCGCCGGTTTGGCGGATGATACAGCTCTTGGCGAAAAACGGCTGGAGAAAACCAGATTGGCTATGGACCGAACTGATTTGGCGGTAATTGTATTTTCCGATATAGATAAAACAGGGCACAAACAGGAAATTGCATTGGCCGATTTCTTTAAGAATAAAAAGGTTCCTGTGCTTTGTGCTGTTAATTCCTTTGATGACGGCAAAGACTCGGCTGACAGTCTGTTGGCAGATATACGAAAAAAAATAAACAATGACCAGACTGAGGCTGTTATGATAAATTGCCACCAACCGGCTAAACCGGAGCTGGAAAATGTCCGCGTGGCGTTGGCGCGTTTGATGCCAGAGAATTATGACAAGGAGTTTATCACAGGCTCCCTGGTAGCGGAAGACGACGTGGTTTTACTGGTGATGCCCCAGGACATTCAGGCCCCCAAGCGACGACTGATATTGCCTCAGGTTCAGACCATACGGGAGCTTTTGGACAGAAAATGCACAGTGATTTGTACTACTGTCGATAAAATGGAGACCACCCTAAATGGCTTGAAGAAGGCACCGGGGCTTATTATTACCGATTCTCAGGCCTTTAAATATGTTTATGAGCATAAGCCGACGGAAAGCCGGCTTACATCCTTTTCAGTGTTGTTTGCTGCCTACAAGGGGGATTTGGCATATTATATTGACGGAGCAAAGGTCATAGAGCGACTGGATGAGAGTTCTCGGGTATTGATTGCGGAGTGCTGTACCCATGCGCCTCTTACCGAGGATATTGGGCGGGTGAAGCTTCCGAGGCTTTTACGGAAGCGGTTCGGTGATGGACTAAGGGTAGATGTGGTCAGCGGGACGGATTTCCCCACAGACTTGGATAAGTATGACCTTATTATCCAGTGTGGTGGGTGTATGTTTAACCGTCAGTACGTCCTTTCCCGTATTCAGATGGCTAAGGGTATGGGAGTTCCTATGTCCAATTATGGAGTGGTGATAGCCTATCTTACTGGGATATTGGACAAGATAGTGGCATAATGTGTATTGCTTATATTTATTTAAAAACTTTTTAGTATAAAAAGGATTTATTGATGTGGCTATAGAATAATTTTATGTAGTCGTTTATGGGATTGTTATAGGATTTATAAGGGGAGTTAGTTACATGAGCAGAAAAATGTCTCGGCGTAAATTTTTAAAGGTTGTTGCCGGGTCAGGTGTCCTTGGCTTTGGGGTGATGTCAACCGGCTGCAAGGGGAAATCCCCCGGTGGCAAGGGGTGGATTCCTGATCAGTATCAGGGGAAAGGAGATTTCCCGGTCAATTTAAAAGGGCGGGTAGCCATAAGTAAACACAACCCG
>JAFVER010000137.1 GCA_017475925.1 Anaerovibrio sp.
AATATCTGATGTATGAGATACGCCACACATACGCCACTAATCTAACCATGATGGGACTCCCGGTTGCTGATGTGTCGCAGCAACTATGACACACAGACATTAGAACGACTCTCAATTATTACATACATACGGGAGAAGAGTCAACAAGGGCAATAACTGACAAAATCAATCAAATGATGTAAATTTAGCGAAAAATGATACTTTTATGCAAGTAATTTTGCGAGTAATCGCAGGTTTTAAACATCGGAATCTGATTTTTGAGACCGGTCAAAATTCCGATTTTTACGCTTTTCATGCTGGTTATTTTATCTTTTCTTGACATTCTACAGGATAATCTATATAATTGATTGTATCATAAACAATATAGAACATTTGTTTCCTGACTCTTAATCAGCAGGTTCGGGGTTCGAGTCCCCGGTGGGTCACCATTATGAACTGTAGCAGGTTGGAGTTTTCCAGCCTGCTTTTAAGTTATATATACCCCCACCGGTTGCTGCGCAACCACCTCCCCCAAGGGAGGCAAGAGATATAGGTTGTGTGTGTGTGTAATCACCTTCTACAATGAGAGGTAGGCGATATAGGCTGCTGGTCAGATAACTCCCTTTGGGCAGCACTCATAGGGCATGGGTTGTCCGAAGAGCTGAGAGGGTAATCCAGAAAGGAGAAGACAATGAAAATTCTTATCAGTAATGATGATGGAGTCCAATCACCAGGAATTGAGGCTTTGGTTAAAGTCTTTTCCAGGACCCATGAGGTGGTGGTAGCGGCACCGGCAACTCAACAAAGTGCCAAAGCTCATGCTATTACTGTAGGACAGCCAATATATGTTGATAAATATAAACCGCTAATGGATAAATATAGTATTGAGGCCTATAGCGTTTATGGCACACCGGCTGACAGCGTAAAGCTATATTTAGAGGGATTGCTGGAGCATAAAACAGAAAATTATCCAGAGCTGGTTATTTCAGGTATTAATAACGGCTCAAATCTGGGGACAGATTTAGTATATTCTGGTACAGTGGGGGCAGCCAGAGAGGGCTATATACATAATATCAGTTCCTTGGCAGTTTCCCTGGATTACAATGCTTCCATCAGCTTTGATATGGTGGCGGAGGAATTGTTCAAAAAATTACCAGAAATCCTATCAATTAGCGAAGAAAAGATGTTTTATAATATTAATTTTCCCAAGAAATTTCACGATGATTATGTGTGGCATTGGGCCTCTCAGGGAGTTCGGGATTATGAAAATGCCTATATACCAAGAAATTCAGAGGATGGACGAATGTATTTCATGGTAGAGGGGGACATAGTAGACAATGGCAATTCACCGGATGCAGATATTACTCTGTGCAACAATGGGCATATCACCATTACCCCTATGCGGCTTAAAATGGCTGATTGTCTGTTTCTCCGGGATAGGACAGGAACTACTTTATAAATGTCATAAACATATGGTAGAATTAAATGATTAGACTTTAAGGAGGAGTACTATGGAATCAAAAATTAAGGATATTAAATTAGCACCTTCTGGACATGATAAAATCAATTGGGTAAAGAATTTTATGCCTGTTATGAAGGCAGTAAATGATGAATACTCTGTTTCCAAGCCATTTGCCGGTAAGCGAATGGTAATGACCATGCATCTTGAGGCTAAGACTGCCTATCTGGCTATTGTACTGAAAAATGCCGGAGCAGAGGTTATTGCCACAGCGTCTAATCCATTGTCTACCCAGGATGATGTTTGTGCGGCACTGGTTGAGAGTGGGATTACGGTATTTGCGCACCATGGCTGTACCATGGAGGAATATGATAAGTATATTGACATGGCGTTGGACTGCGAGCCGGACATTATTATGGACGATGGTGGGGATTTGCTGTATCGTCTCCATAATGAGCGTCGGGAGCTTTTGCCAAAAATTATTGGTGGCTCCGAGGAAACCACTACAGGTGTATTGCGTGATAAGGCCATGGAGGCTGCTGGTAAGCTGGAGTTTCCAATGATTGCTGCCAATGATGCTTATTGTAAATATCTCTTTGATAACCGTTATGGTACCGGTCAGTCAACCTGGGAGGGCATCATGCGGGCCACTAACCTAATCGTTTCCGGTAAAACAGTTGTTATTGCCGGCTATGGCTGGTGTGGCAAGGGGGGCGCAATGCGGGCCAAGGGCCTTGGTGCCAATGTAATAATTACAGAGGTAGACCCTATTAAGGCTATTGAAGCTATCTTTGATGGCTTTAGAGTTATGCCTATGGATGAGGCAGCAAAAATTGGTGATATATTCCTGACATTAACCGGTGACAAGGATGTAATAGTAGAGCGGCATTTTGCTTCCATGAAGGATGGAGCAGTAATGTGTAATTCCGGTCACTTCGATGTGGAAATAAATATTCCGCAGTTAGAGGCCATGACTGAGTCCCGCCGTCAGGTAAAGGATGGCATTGAGGAGTTTAAATTTGCTGACGGCAAAAAGCTTTACCTTTTAGGTGAGGGGCGTTTGGTTAATTTGGCATGTGGCGACGGACATCCGGCTGAAATAATGGATTTGTCCTGGGGTGTGCAATTCTTCTCAGCTCTTCATATAATTGAAAATCATGAAAAGCTGGAAAACAAGGTATATCTGCTGCCTGAAGAGATTGACCAGAAAATTGCCAAGATTAAGCTGGCAGCCATGGGAATTGAGATTGATGAATTAACGCCGGAGCAATACGCTTACCTGCATAATTGTTAATCAGCAAGGCTATATAAGGTATATCAATCGAGCAGGTGGAGAAAAAATCATTTCTTCATCTGCTCGATATTTAAATTATTACTCAAATTTCCAGCATGTATATATTGGTAAAAACTGTTTAATGTCTAAGCAGACATTAATCCCTTTTGTCGCTTCGTGACGTCTCCCCTAGGGGAGACAAGGACATCTTATATTCTATACTATATATTTGTTTCTCTTCTTGCTTCCCCATTGGGGAGGTGGTTGCATAGCAACCGGTAGGGGTATCTTCGGTAAGCATAAATAGATTATTATGTATGTGGGAAGTTTAAATTATTATAGATTTGGGGGCTTTATATATGAAGATGATATTTTTTACTACATTATGTTTTATCATATACAACCTCTTGACCATGCATGGTGTCTCTGCTGCTGTAATAGAAAGCAACCCAATCTGGCAGGAAAAGCTTAAAGAATATGGCAATAAAGCCCAGGTAAGGCAGGTAATTTTTGTATAATACTTAGGTGGCAGTAGCGCTATTGTTAAGCTATATGAGAAAAATAAAGACACTGCCTGGAAATTAGTGCTGGAATGTGATGGCTTTGTTGGAAAAT